>NZ_JBJQLL010000041.1:0-27588 GCF_046486405.1 Escherichia sp. WS338
TGCCAGATGGACATGTTGCCGTTGCTCCAGGCCAACGCCACGCAGTAGCTGAAGCGGTAACAATTTGGCTATCACCTGCGCCAATTTTTTTCCACGTACCGGATTGGCACGGTGATATTGCATTTCGAAGCAAGAATCTCTACCTTCCCCCCTTTTTTGTCTGGAGGGGATATGTTTCAGAAAATCAAAATTCGCAAAATGACAATCAGCCGGGCGCTGGACAAATACCTGAAGACAGTATCCATCCACAAAAAAGGCCATCTACAGGAGTTTTATCGCGTAAATGTGATTAAACGTCACCCTATTGCTGAACGCTATATGGATGACATTACCACTGTTGATATTGCCAATTATCGGGATCAACGGTTGGCGCAAATTAACCCACGAACGGGGCGTCAAATAACCGGAAACACCGTCCGTCTTGAACTTGCCCTGTTGTCATCATTATTCAATATCGCCCGTGTGGAATGGGGAACATGCCGCATGAATCCTGTCGAACTGGTCAGAAAACCCAAAATCAGTAGCGGGCGCGATCGTCGCCTGACTTCAGGAGAAGAACGCCGACTTTCGCGGTATTTCAAAGAAAAAAATCAGGCTCTTTACGTCATTTTTCATCTGGCGCTGGAAACAGCAATGCGACAAGGTGAAATCTTGTCATTGCGTTGGGAACACGTCGATCTGCAACATGGGGTAGCTCATCTTCCAACAACCAAAAACGGTGCTCCACGCGATGTTCCGCTATCCAGGAAAGCCCGTAATTACCTGCAAATGCTGCCGACACAGCTTAACGGTAATATTTTTTCTTATACCTCTTCGGGATTCAAAAGTGCCTGGCGAACAGCACTTCAGGAACTGAAGATAGAAAACTTGCATTTTCATGACCTCCGTCATGAGGCTATCAGCCGATTTTTCGAACTTGGTACATTGAACGTCATTGAGGTTGCCGCTATTTCAGGCCATCGCTCCCTGAACATGTTGAAACGATACACACACCTTCGGGCTTATCAACTTGTCAGTAAACTCGATGCCCGACGCAAGCAAACCAGCAAAATCGCTCCCTATTTTGTTCCCTACCCGGCAACGGTCGAGAACAGAAACGGGCAAGTCGTTGTGACTCTGAGTGATTTCGACCTGGAAACAAGCGCAGCCACAAAAGAACAGGCCATATTTCATGCCAGCGTGTTGCTGCTACGAACACTGGCACAAGCCGCCCAGCGAGGAGAACGCGTCCCTACTCCTGGCGAACTTCCTACAAACATTGATGAACGGGTAATGATTTGTCCATTAACAAATTAGAGGATTCACTTATGATAGAACAACTACAGAGTGATTTTTTATTCTGGATATTTATTTACTTCCTGATAGTAGGTTTGCTTATCAGAAACATTCATCTTACCAGAAAAATTAAATCCATCGAAAAAAACAAAATGTTCCCAGCGGAGGAATATGCTGTCCTGGACATTGAACAGCATATGTCCAATAAATATATTGGGCGGCTAGTAACCCGTTTTATGAAGAGAACTAATGGTGCACCTTTGTTAATTGTGTTTCCAGAATACGATAAAGGAGACAACAATGAAGACAAAAATTCTCCACCATTCCAACTTGGAAAACTAACATCCAACATCAACAATATTAAAGAAATTTATTCCAATGATGACTTAAACTGTTTTCTGAATAATATTTCGGCACAAAAAAATTTATATACAACGCACTCTGGACCTAGCCAGGCATGGATTGAACATGCATATCCTTTGCAACAAGTAACTATTCTCTTACAAGGCACTCGTCATAGTGAAAGGGAAGATATAATCAGTCAACTTGAGATTATTCTTTCCAGACTAAAAAATGGAGAAAATACAGGTTTTGAGCATGACGATGATTTTGGATATTCATTTCAGTATGATGCCGCAGCAGTAGGAAAATCATCATTTTTCGATGAAGCGGCAGGAAGAAAATAAGAATAACGCTCTATCCATTGCACAGACAAATTAACGTTAATCTTTTATGAAAATCTTATTAACAATATTTATTTATCTGCTTACCGCTTTTCAGTCTGCAAATGCAGGTGGAATACCTTATACATTTAACCAGAAAATTCTTCAGGGGAAAGTTATTCGCGTTCTCGATGGCGACACCATAGAAATTAAAACACTACCCGCAAAAATTGTTGTGTATGAAGTTCCGATCCGAGTCCGATTGATAAACATCGATGCCCCTGAAAAGAAACAACCTTTTGGACGCTGGTCAACTAGTCAGCTTAAAACTCTGGTTGCAGGTAAACAGGTGACAGTCTCTTATTCACATAAAGACCGCTACGGACGCATTATCGGTCATGTGTTCACGACGAACGGCACGGATGCCAGCCGCTTTATGGTTCAGTCTGGCGCTGCATGGGTATATGAACGTTACAACGTGGATGAGTCATTACCGGCTCTGCAACGGGAAGCGCAGGAACAAAAACGTGGTTTGTGGGCCGATGCAAATCCGGTTCCACCGTGGGAATGGCGTATCAGAAATTAAGGGGGCAAGAAAATGCATTCTTCTTTTGGTTTGCCATGATTCTGTCTTTTTATCTTTGTGCAATATTAAAGGCTTCTTTTTAACAGGGGGCGGCATGTATGTAATTAATCAACAGACAAGGGACAATAATATTCTTACGTTGCATGATGTTTTTAAAATCTATCAAAATACAGGGGGGCTTCGTCTTGTAAAAACAGAGGAGAATGAAAAGTACATCTCCATTATCATTTGTGGCGTTTTTCGTATTAGAAAAAACAAAAAGAATAACAAAATCACTTTGTGGGGATACAAGCTAAGAGATAAGCACACTGGGGTATGGACCAGAAGAAATTCATTTCCTGGTAAGATTTTTTTATTCTGGTCTAAAAAATCTGCATACGACATGGACGACTGGTTAAAATATGCGATTAGCTACATCATCAAATCATTGATTGAGGCTGGATATTCAATTGAAGACAAACTCTATTTGTTACGCATTGGAGAGGAAGAGGAAAACAGTGAGAGTCGTTATATTTCCACACTATATCCATCCAATGTATATTACTCATATGAGTATGGAATACATGACATTGTTCATTGCCTTGGTAAAATAGCATCATTCAACTACCCCTATAATACACGATATATCAGCAGACATATTTTACTCGCAGAGATAAAAAACAAAATTTATCAGAGAGCATTAAAAATTATAGGGGTGGATAATGAATTTAATGCTTCAAAAGCATTGAGTAAAGCTATATGGATAATGGTAGATAAAAAGATATTTGCACAATATGCCAGAGCTTCACATTGTTCGATAGCTTACAATTCAATTCGTCAGGCATTATTTGAGGACTATCTGGATTTTTCAAAGCGAATCCATATTGTGAATGATATGGATTTTTTCGGATTGTGGCCTATGGTTGGTCGTCTAAGACAACAACATAAAAATGGTCAGTTTATACTATCTGGAAAGACAAAAGAGTTATATGAAAAAATCAGTTTTCCCTGCAAACTTAGTTATGGTGAGTTCAGAAGTTTACGACATGTTAGTTTGTCATTAGTATATGCTTTAAATGATAAACATGATAATGCATCATTCAGATTTACAGTCAGATTATTACGCCATCCACTTATCAAGAACTATCCTGTGAGAGCAATTTACTGGATTATCGATTATATTAGCATTCGAGCTTACTCAGAAAAAGAAAATGATATTTATCGTATATGCTCAAAATGGCTAGAATATCATCGTGATTTATTTAAAAACATTGGCTTTTATGACCGTAATACTGAATCCAGGCAAACATCACGCTGGGAAATGGAAACGAATCAGTTGTGTCATGCAATTGACTGGTTGTTAGCAGAAGAACGGTTAATTCATAAAAACCAGGAGTGGCCTTCTTTCTGGAGACTATCTGATGAATGGACGCGACAAGTGAAGAATAACGTTATTCCCGTAATCCCAAAATGGAAAGGAACTGGGATAAACTGGCAGAAAGTTGATAACGGTGTAAATGAATTAATTACATTTGATGCTCTGTGTCAGGAAGGTCAGGAGATGGAACATTGCGTTGCCAGTTATGCAGACTGGTGTGCATCTGGAGAATATATTGCAATTTCAGTCCTGATGGATAATGAAAGAGCCACTCTTGGACTTTCACGAAAAGAACATGATTTAACCTATCAGTTTGACCAGATGAGAGGTATTCGTAATCAGGCTGTTTCCAGAAACATGCTAATTAAAGGCAGGCATATTTTAAAAATAATCAACTCATCACTAAAAAGATAATGAGTCATCGCATCTCATTACAGCACCGATGACTGGGTGTTTATTCTTTCTGAATACAAAAACTGACTGAAAGATAAGGAAAGAAAGTTTTCTTACCTGTTTGTCTTACGCAATGGTGAACTGGTTCACCATGAGGTCAACAAATCAGAGCTTCTTTGAGAGGTTTAACATGCAATATGCATTGCTTGATGGATTTGAACGAAAGTTTTTGCTGGATGCTCTTGAATTCGGTGTTCTGAAGGACTGGAAAGAAAATCCGGTAAAAGAACTTCCTGATATTGATGAATCTGCTCACCCCTTCCATGTCTGTTATGGTGGATATTTATTAAATCCTGGTGTTTCAGATTCAGATATTAGCAGAAAAATAAAAGACCAGACAGGATTCTGGCTGGCAGCTATTGATGATACCCGCATGGATTGTCATTCAATAGCTTATTATGATATTCACACACTCCCTCTGATTTCGTGTGGTCATCAAAAGATAGTTCCTTTTGCCGCGTTAATAAAAGCTGATGAATGCATCATTTCAAAAATTTCTTCGTATTCTGGTTTTGCCGTAACAGCCTTTTTGAGAATTAAAGACCAGGATATTGCAACTAATATACTTAACCGTGAGGGGATTTTTGCTTTTAATGGCTGTGAACGCAGATTCAGACATCCAGTAAGTGAAGATAACTGGCAACAGGCAGTATCAGAAGAACGTGCTATCCGTTGTGCCAAAAGATTAATTCAATGTAAAGGATAACAAAATGAAACTTTTTATCGCAGAAAAACCCGCAGTAGCGAATGATATTGTTAAGGCGCTTGGTGGCAATTTTACCCGTCATGATGGCTGGTTTGAAAGTGATAATACTATTGTGACTAACTGTTTTGGTCATATTATCGAATCACAGCCCCCCGAAAACTATAATCCTGAATACAAAGAGTGGAAGATTGAAACACTCCCTTTGCGTCTTTATCCCGTAAAATACCAGCCAGTAGAAAGCGCCGCAAAACAAGTTAAAACGATTATTGAGCTTATCAGGCGTGCCGATGTGACCGAAATTATTCATGCTGGCGATCCAGATGACGAAGGACAGCTACTTGTCGATGAGGTCCTGGAATATGCAGGCAACACAAAACCCGTTAAGCGCGTTCTGATCAACGACAACACCCTTCCGGCAGTGAAAAAGGCACTGGCAAATCCCAAAAATAACCGTGACTTCAGAGGACTCTATCTCAAGGCTCTGGCGCGTTCTGTAGCCGACGCGATATACGGTTTATCCATGACGCGTGCTTATACGATCCCGGCACGGGCTAAAGGCTATAAAGGGACACTTTCGGTCGGGCGTGTTCAGACGCCTATTCTTGGCCTGATAGTAAATCGCACCCGTGCCAACAAGAATCATAAATCCAGTTTCTACTACACCATGACCGGGCATTTTCAACGCGGCGTTGATGTTATCAGGGCGAACTGGAAACCTGGTGAGTTCGCACCACTGACAGACCGTAAATTACTTGATAAGGCGTGGGCGAATGGAGCAGCGGCTTCCCTTGCAGGAAAACCAGCGACAGTTGAAGCAGCAGCAACAGACGATAAAAAAACGGCTGCGCCATTGCCCTTTAACCTGGTCCGGCTTCAGCAGTACATGAACAAGAAGTTCAAAATGACGGCACAACAAACGCTGGATATCACACAGCAGCTACGTGAAAAATACAAAGCAATTACTTACAACCGTTCAGATTGCTCATATCTTTCTGATGAACAATTCAGCGAAGCACCACAGGTTCTCGATGCCCTGAAGTCAGTATTCGATCAGCCACTGGACGTTGATTCGACACGTAAAAGCAAGGCGTTTAACAGTGCGAAAGTGACTGCGCATACGGCGATAATCCCGACCGTTAACGTACCGGATGTAAACGCGCTGAGCAGTGACGAGCGCAATGTTTACCTGGCAATCGCACAACACTATCTTGTTCAGTTCATGCCTGAAAAAACATACCAGGAAGTATCCGTTGCCATTCAGTGTGGTGATGAGTCGTTTTATGCCCGTGCCAGGAAAACAACAGACAGCGGATTTGAAGCGTTTCTTGGTGAGGAAAATACCGGGGATGAGGAATCAGAAGCCGAAAATGATGATTCCGCTTTTGATCTGCTCTGTAAAATTCGCACAGGAGAAACAGTGACGACAAAAGAAGTGGTTGTGAATGAGAAGAAAACAACGCCACCGCCATTATTCACCGAAGCCACTTTACTTGCCGCGCTTGTTCGTGTCGCAGATTTTGTCACTGATCCAGTGATTAAAAAGTTACTGAAGGATAAAGATCGGGATAAAAAAGACGAACATGGCGGTATTGGTACGCCAGCTACGCGGGCTTCCATATTGGAAACACTGAAAAAACGGAACTATATCACCCTGGAAAAAGGAAAACTTATTCCGACAGATACCGGGTATGCGCTTATTGATGCTCTGCCGGATATAGCTGTTAATCCAGATATGACGGCATTATGGGCGGAAAAACAGACACTCATTGAAAACGGAGAAATGACCATCGAACAGTTCGTTGACGAACTGTACAATGATCTGATACCGATGATCAGTAATGCGAACAGTGCTGAAATAAAAGTTTCCCCCAGCGCGCCGTCTGGTCAGTCACAACGCCTGTCCTCTCCTTGTCCTTCCTGTGGTAAACAGATTGTTATCAGGCCAAAAAGCTATTCCTGTACAGGATGTGAATTTAAGATATGGAAAGATTTCTGCGGCAAATCATTAACCGATAAACAAATTGAAACGTTAATAACAAAAGGAGTTACAAGTGAATTGAAAGGTTTCATTAGTCAAAAAACAAACAAAGAATTTTCAGCAAAAGTAAAACTGGTTGACAAAGCAACCGGGAAACTGGGATTTGAGTTTACACAAAAAAGTAAGAAATAAATCCAGCAGTAGAAATCAAACATCGTTGTAGCTACTATAGGACAAGGATGTTCTTCAGGAATTGTACAATGAAAACAAAACAAGACTGGCTCTTTCAGTTAAGACGTTGCTCAACACTCGACACACTTGAAAAGATTATTGAAAAAAACCAAAACAGCCTCCCTCCTTCTGAGCTTGAGTCGTTTAATGCCGCCGCCGATCACAGGCTTGCAGAACTCACAATGAATAAACTCTACGATAAAATCCCCCCATCCGTCTGGAAATATGTATATTAGTTCTCATCTATTAATATTAGATTTTTGATCGACACAAACATCAGCAATCCCTATACACCTTTCATAGAATGAATTGAACCCTGTATATAGCCTGTCTGAAATGGATATCTGGCAGGCTATCTTAATAGTGTTATAGGTGATGTGAATGTTTTTCCACATGATCACTCTTTTTCTGTTCTTATCACTATTGATACTCCTGATAAGGATATTCTCCGCCAGACTAATAATTCCGGCTGTGGGCGTGTTTCTGCCAGTATCATCACTCTGGATGGGATTTCATATGCTCACAGAAAATGAATCCTGGACAGTTTTGTTGGTTCTTATACTTATAGACTGGATTAAATCATGAAAGAATACGAAAAAGCGGCTTTAATATATTCCTTAAAGGAAAGCAATACATTAGTTCTTCGGATTATACTCATCTCTATTTTAGTTGTCGGGGTGATTTCAGGCGCGGTATACTTATATAACTTAGCGATCTCGTTGTTTGATTCAAACCCGACGTCTGTGCAATTCACCGTTTGCGGAGTAGGCTGTTTTATTGCTCTATTACTTCAATGGATATCTAATGTTGATGCAAATTACAGAGAAAGAATTGGGGAGCAACCAAGTACAATAAAAAACATTGTACAATATTTATTTGCAGCCATTATTATCATTAGTTTCATTACAATGGCATTAACAGCCTCATTAGTCTTAAAAGACTCGTCCAACATATGGCTCAACATTACTTTTATTGCATTATTACTGTCCATTTTTGTAGCTGTTATTTCTGTTTGGGGTTGATTTTTTTTCCTTGAACTTGTTCACCCTTCTTAAAAAACACCCACGCAAGCCCTGCCGACATCGCCCACGCAAGCATCATCGACACCACCGTATGGCTCAAAAAATGATCGCCAATAATCATCTTATAGCAGCCCATCGCCCAGCCCAATGCCATCACCACGATGATGATCGCACCACGACGGCGGCGCAAACTTGGCGCAAACGCAAAGGCAAACAGCGCAAATCCGCTACTGGCATGCGCCGCAGGAAAGCACTTATCAGGAATGGTGTTACGCATACTATCAAGCATCGGCAAATACGGCAGCGTACCATCAAAAATCGTCAAATGCACAGGGCAGACCACATGAGTATATGCCTTCAATGACGCGACAACTGTCGGCACTAGGATCAAAGTCAGCACCAGATACGCAAGCTCACGCACGCGAAATTTTGTCACTGGGACAAGCCACTTGGCAGTGATAGCATTGCCCTTTTTCTCATGATAAGCACGGCAAATGGTCGCAACCAGCAAGTAGATCAGCATCGCCATCAGCAGCTTTTTTAGTCCAGAATACAGTAGCAAATCTGGCAAAAAAGCTTGCTTGGCAACCATCCAATGCCCCATACCCAGATAAAACCAATCAGCGACCATCAGATCAATCTGACTGTGCTCAAGGGTCAGCGTGGCAACGATCGCCATGACAAGAGCGATACTCATCTCAGCAAGTAGGCGTTTATTTGATAAATACGGCATAACAAACCCCACCCCACCGCCCATAATACGAATGGAGTGTGCGGTGGGTTTGGAAAAAATACAGGGAGAAATCAGCGGATGAATGCGGTGCGGTCTTTGACTTTGTCCGCGGTGACATCAAACAGCTTTAATAATGTCGGCGTGATCGCGTCATGGGTCAGGACGGTATCGGTTGCCATTGGCGTGATGCCAGTTTGCTTATCCGTCCAGAAAAATGCAGGCACACTGCGCTGTTCTTTTGGTGCAAAGGCATTTGGCATACCATGTAGATAGACACCGTTCTCACCCAGACTTTCGCCATGATCGCTGACATACAGCATTGAGACATCATAGGCATTGCTGTGCGTCTGCAGCCACTGGATACTTTGAGCGATGAAATCATCGGTGGCAAGCAAGGCATTGTCATAAGCATTGATCAAGGACTGATGTTCGCACTTGGCAAGCTCATTACCTTCACACACTGGCGTGAATTTGGCAAACTTTTCATCATATCGCTTAAAATACGCAGGCCCGTGATTGCCCATTTGGTGCAGCATGATCAGCATATCTTTGCCGTTATTGGCAGCGACAAAGTCATCTAAGCCAACGAGCATACCGACATCGCGGCATTCGTTATAAGGATTGGTGTTGCAGATGGCGTTGTTGGTCGCGGATTTATAATCGGCAAATTGCGCTTTTGGCAGCTTATCCATCACGCCTTTTGAGTCCGAATTATTATCACGCCACAAGATACTTACGCCCAAGCGATCCAGCGTATCCAGCACATTTTCTTGGTATTTGGCGGTATCGACATCATACTCATCCGCGCCCAGATAGCTGAACATACACGGCACAGAATACGCCGTCGATGTGCCGCACGATGTGACATTGCTAAAATTGGTCACGCCATCGATCTTGGCAAGCTGTGGGAAAGTATCGCGCTCATAGCCATTGAAGCTGACATGATCGGCGCGTGCCGTCTCACCGACGACGAACACCACTAGGCGTGGCTTACGCATATCAGGCTTGGTTGCTTGTACCGCGTCTTTGGCGTGATAAATGGTATCTTTTGGCGCACTGGCTTTTTTATACTCAATACTGGCAAGCTTACCCACCGAGTAGATTGGCATGATCGGATTGACATAGCTACGCAGCGGCTTATGCACGCGAAAGAAACTGGCATAATGACTGCTGAACGCCACCACAGGCAGTAAAATCAGCGCAAGACTTGCCACGATCAAGCCCAATCGGCGCATCAAACCCTTGCCCCAAGTCGGATAATCCACCTTAACAAAAGCCACAAGCAAACTTGGTAGCACACCCAAACCAATGATACGCATGATAAACGCTGCGTTTAATAGATCCTTGGTCTCGGCTTGGTCGGTCTGTAGGGCATTTTGGAGCATGGTCGTATCATAGACCGTGCCATAAGTGTCAGTAAAATAACTGGTCACCGCGCCCATGATTAATAGCAAAATCAACACAGGCTTTAGCACATAGCGATACGATGATAACAGCGTGGTGATCAGTAGCATCGCGCCAAAGAGCACGACAGCGATCGTCAGCACAAAGCCGAGATTGTCCGCGATGGGATAGGTTTGGCTGATTTTATCAAAAAAGGTAAGATTGGCGGTCGCGGTCAAGAAAACGGCAACACTCGCCACAAGAACAAACGGACTGACCGAGCGTCGGTACCACACAGAAGTATGCTGCATCATGAGAAACTACTCAAAAAATAAACGGTGGGATAATTGCGGCAATTCTACTGCAATTTTTTAAGAAATCCAGTACAATTTATCTGATATAAAAAATTATGCGATACAGAAATATTTCAGAAATTTTATTAGGCAATCATTGCGCAATCCCATACTGAATATACACTTGAGAGTATTTATAATTTGTATCTTAAAAAGCCCGAAAACCGGGCTTTTTTCTTAATTAGTGCATGTCCTGTGAATTGTCACGCTGTTGCTGCAATTCCAGATGTTCTTCTCTGGCCTGGACAAATTGTTTTCCAAGAGCATCTTCTGCCATTTCACGAGTGAATCCGTGATTAAGCAAATCGGATTCGGCCTTCTCCCTTTCGAACTTCAGTCCTTCCCCTCTGAACTTGTCCTCAAAGCGATCAATTGCCTCAAGAATCTTGCCGTCTTCCGGCGTGCAATCCCGTCCCTGTGCTTTCTCAATTTCATGACGCTCCACGCGTTCAGCATTTTTCATTACAGCGTCAATCCCCTGAGAAATATGTTCAGACTCGACGCGATAAATGACAGTATCGCGCTTATTGAGATCATGTAGCTCGCATTCAACCCGGCCCCACTCAATAGCATCCTTGAGAGAGCTGAAATCTTTTATTTCAGCATTCAGGCCTTCATGTGTTGAGAAATAGACATAATCCTTCTGTTGTTCCAGTTTATTCACATTTTCAATAGCCCTTGTACTGAAATGGATACCTGTAATTACCGGAACACGAGCCGATGTTTGGTCCCCCGTTAAAACTTCAGAAGGTGTTTTTCCAGTGATCGCGGCAAATTGCTGCTCCGTAACATCCACTCTGGCAACTGCATCACCACGCTCTAAGCCATGCTTACCAGCGACCGCAAGGTGATAAAGACCACCTTCCCCCCTGGTAATTTCCGCCTCCACAACGATATCCCCATTGCAGGAACTGAACTGAGAACGGTCTTTAACCAGGAAGTTTTCAAGCCCGGAGATCATATGCTCGTTAGCTGAAATACTGGCGAGTATCTCTTCTGGTGATTCTCTGGACGAATCCCCCGCCTGTTCCATCACTGCCATATTAGCGTCATTAACAGCGTCCTTAATTCCTTTAAAGGCGATTTCTTCTCTTGTTACAGGTGTGATTAAGATATCATCCTGGTTAAGCCCGTGCTCCTGAAGCATCTTATTTTTATATTCAGATGCGTCGTGCAATGACTCAAAAGTCTTAATATCTTCACTAAACTCATCCTTCGAAAAAGAAACCGCATACACTGGAGTACGGTATTCTTCATATGAATTGGCAATTATTTCAAATGGCCTATCAAACGTTACTAATGCCCCCTCTGGATAAGAGGATAATTCATCGGTTGAGACAGTTTTAGACATAAGCACAACAGTATCAAAACCATCACCATTTAAATAATTGCTTTCATATTTTTCTATTGCAGAAGATTTGCTTTCCTCATAACACTGAATAGCCGCATCTTTAGAATGAAAGACGATACCTTCATTCAAATCATGGAAGCGACTAAAGTTTATACAATAAATTTCCTGTTTATTATGCACCTGCGCAGTAGCCTGATCGTGTTGAGTAGTAAGCTGCTCCTGAATCAGAGCCTGTGTTCTGTCAATACCTAACTCATTCACAATTTTGCAAAATTCTTTTGCGTCGTTTTCATTATCAAAACTGGCAACGTCAAAAATATCATCGCTGTCTCCAGGTACATGTCCCAGCACTTCCCAAATCTCATTTTCATCGCTATCCAGAGATTTCAAATAGCCAAATTCACCATTTGTGCCTTTACTAAGCATCTGTGAATCCAGGGTGTTTGCCCTGGTAATAACACCAGGATCATATGAAGATGTGGCCTGCGCTGCGACCTGTGCTTGCTCTGTGGCCTGTGCCTGCTCTGTGGCCTGTGCCTGTTCGGTAGCCTGTTCCTGTTCGGTAGCCTGTTCCTGTTCGGTGACCTGTTCCTGTTCGGTGGCCTGTTCCTGCTCTGTAGCCTGTGCCTGCTCTGTAGCCTGTGCCTGTTCTGTAGCCTGTGCCTGCTCTGTAGCCTGTGCCTGCTCTGTAGCCTGTTCCTGTTCGGTGGCCTGTTCCTTCAATGCATCACCTTTCTCTATTCTGGATTCGGACTCCTGGCTATTTTCCTGTGTTTCCACCTGCTCAAACTTATTACCCTGAAGTTCTGCTTTTAATTCCAGCATCATCTGTTGATACTGCTCCGGGCGTAAAATAATCTTCATGTCCTGCTCTGCGGCAACTTCAGCGCACATTTTTTTGAAATCTTCAGAGCCGGTAAGTTTGAGTACACCACCAAACTTTTCCCTGGAATACTCAAGCATTATTCCGATCTCTTCTTTTGAAGGATTTTTACCCGCAACGACAAAGTTCCCTTTGTCGGTAAAGACAGGCTTTTCCGATTCCTGATCGCGATAAACAATCCTGGAATCCTGCTTATCCATCACAAGATCTTTTAGTTTGGAGTTAACCTTTTTCGCCTCTTCTAAGCGGCGCTGGGAATCCACCGCTTTCTGAAGCGAAAGTTCGGGTTCGTCAGCAGAAATGGCGTTGATTTCATCGAAGTTGAGATAGCTTTTGAGACGTTCAAGGGCTTTCATTTCATCTTTATCCTTATGCCAGTCAGCATGATATTGACGAATTATGTGTCGCCCCTCTGTGTCGAGTTCAGAAAGACGCTCAAGTGTGGTTAGTTTTTTGTAAACAATCACACCCACGGCAATATCACGCTGTTCACGTGGTATTAACTTCAACTCGCGTCTCATCTCTCGCAGATCATTATACAGCTTGCCACGCTCAAACCTGATAGTATTTCGTAATGTTTTTTCCGATAAATTCAGTGAGTTAAGACGCTCACGGGCTTCATGATGCGTAAGGCGTCTGTAGGTTGGATAGCGCGTATATGGCGTGTTTTCTAACTGCTGTGAATAAACTTCAAGCAGAAAGGATTTCGCATCTTTCCAGGCAAGATTAATATGCTTTGTCAGAAAATCAGATGCGTTCATATTACGATTCCCCACAGAAAACCGGGGGGAACCGTCCTTTGCTGTTCTGATTTTATGCTGCGCTGGAATAATATTAAAACGCTCGGCGGCAGAAGACAGAAACCTGACAGGATCAATATTTCTGCGAATTTCTGCCATCGTTGCAATTTCGTTTTTCTCTGCCGCCTCATTCAGAGTCTGAAACATCGTTTCACACAAAAAAGAAGAGCGTTCAAGACTTTTTATTCCTGACTCTGTGAATTGTCTATCATAATCCCGTCGCACATCCTGACCAGGATGTTCTCTTTGCGATAATTGCTCTGCCAGATCACGCTGCGAAATATCTGACAATACACTGACAGAGTCGGGTCTTGTGAATCCATTGATTCCGTAAACCATACCGCGTTGGGGCATACGTGACAATCCGACTGTTGCTTCAGATTGACGGATTCTGGCAAACTTTTTAGGACACGACTTGTAACCTCCCGCTCGTCCTGACGTTTGCTGAGAATTTCTTTCGTTAAGTTTTTCTCTTGAGTCATATTCTTTTATCCTCTCTTGCAGGAAATCAATTTGTTGTGAAGGGCTTAATGTCTTGTAAAGTTCCCTTGTTTTCTCCGCCTGGTTAAAAATATGCTTAATCTCTTGGCTTGTTTTATTTAACCAGGTATTAAGTCTCTTTTCTATCTCTTTGTGTGTTGGTTTCTCAAGTGTTAATGTCCTTGTCTCAATGTAATTCTGACGAAAAAGAGGACTTTTTAAGTTTATGTATTTTTTATCTCCAGGCAATTTTACAGCCAGATACTCATTGGTTTTACCAGCATTTCTTATACGAAGTTCACCATACTCTGCAACAATATCTTTGAATACAGAGTAATTTTCAATTTTCTCGTTCTCTATACGCGAAAGCAACTCACCTTTCAATTCAGAGTGATGCTCTTTGTAAAGATCCCCCTTAACTCTACTTATAATTTTTCCGTAATCCGCATCTTTACGCGGATAGTCTTTAGGGCTATCAAGATTATATTTATTATTAATAAATTCCTGTATAGCATCAAGCTGTTCAATTGTATGCCCTTTGGTAACATCTCCCACTGGATTCAGGAACTTTTCAGTAATCAAATTTACTTTAGGAATTACAATATGAATATGTGGTTTTCTTTCAACAAGTTCACCAGTGCTATTATCCTGGATATGACGAATTTTAGGCAAATGAGCTTCCGCATAAAAAGAGTATTCATCAGGATGATAAGCATTCATCAATAATTTTTTATAATCATCAACAACAGCCTTTAACACTTCATTCGACACATGACTTTCATGAAAAGACAGAGTAATGTGCAAATAACGTTCCTGACTTTTGTTTTCAATAGAATCAATAATCTTATCTGTAGTCTGTAAATCACCATCAAGAACAACACGATGATCAAGTTCATCACGCGTGTACTGGCGTTCTGCTTTGCGACCATTTATCAGATAATCAACGATACCATCATTACCACCACCGTATCTGACAATCATTTAGCTATCTCCTGAAGGCGATCACGAATACCGATTAGTCCATTTAAAACCTTTTTATAAAGCGATTCTGATATAATACCTTTTAAATGATCTGAATTTAATCGGTGCGCTATTTGATTTATGTTGTTTCCTGCCCAACTCAACTGAGAAAGACAACGTTTGTATTCTGGTATGTTACGTTTATCAGATGCATATGTGTTTATTTTACCAATAGTAAGCAGCCTGAAAAATTCAGACTTACTAATATTAAGCTCTTTTATAGCCCTATCGAACGGAGCATATTCTTCTTCGGTAAGTCTGAATGTTACATGAACGTTTTTGTTGGTTTTTTTCTTCATATGTCCTCAAGGTTCGTAGAACCGCATAAGAACGGCTGCATCGTTCGGGGTTTCAAAGGGGCGTCCCCCTTTGGCACACGATTGTAACATGACCGGAACGGTCTTGTGTACAATCGGTATCGTGCCTGTGTTTTAGAAGAACAAAAAATGCCGTGCATACAGCCCACACAATGACTCACATAATAACCCACAACCAAAAACACACAACCCACACAATCACCCACACTTTAACCCACAAAAAAGACCACACCCCCATTGACAACCCACAAAACAACCCACATAATCACCCACACAAACGGCGAGCAAATTGCTTTAAATAAGGTATTATGCCAATGTAGGAGGTAGAGAGAGAGGAAATGTAACAAATGAAAAAGATCGAGAGTTTATTATCTCCAATATGCGAGGCTATAAACGAAACAAAATCGAAATCAAAGCAGGCTGTCTTCAATATGTATTTGCAAAATATACTTGAAGCAAAGAAATATTATACATGGGAGCAAATAGCTGATTACATAAACAACAACACCAAGACAGAACTAGCCCAAAAGACTTATATAAATATGACAGAGAGGGCTAAAAAAAGACAAAAATGCACTGAACCAAAAGAACAGACAAAAACCATAGATGTAATTGTTCAGAATGAAGCTAAAGGCGATGAACCGAGAGGGGGGGTAAAAGGTTTTTTTTCAAACATTAGTGAGAACAAAAAAGAAATAGAGCACGATCCAAGTGCTACGAATGAAAAATTTATAAATAAATATCTTTAAGTAAAGGAGCATTATAAATGAAAAACTCAATCAATTTCATCCTTCAGGGTAAAGGTGGTGTTGGAAAATCATTCGCGACCGCAATACTGGCACAATACTTTATTGATGAAAATCACATGGATAATATCGTAGTCGGTGACACAGACCCGGTTAATACAACTACGGTTAAAGTAAAAAGATTAAATGCAGATTTGATACAAATCACTGAAAACAGCAAAGTAATACAATCCAAATTCGATCCAATGTTCGAATCGATGCTGACCAATAGTCAGAATACTTTTGTTATTGACAATGGCGCATCTACATTTTTACCGTTAATTCAGTATTTCAATGATAACTGTGTTATGGACATGTTTGAAGATGTAGAACAAGACGTTTATATCCATACTGTTATCGTTGGTGGACAAGCTCTTGCGGATACCTTGCAGGGATTTGAAGAACTGAAAGAACTGGTTAAAGGAAGTAAGGTAAAACTTATTGTCTGGATAAATGAATTTCAGGGTATTCCAGCACTTGAAAATATCCCATTAATAGAAACT
Source organism: Escherichia sp. WS338 (assembly GCF_046486405.1). NCBI lineage: Bacteria > Pseudomonadati > Pseudomonadota > Gammaproteobacteria > Enterobacterales > Enterobacteriaceae > Escherichia > Escherichia sp. WS338. The sequence goes on from NZ_JBJQLL010000041.1 coordinate 16,879, forward strand.
AAATTCATTGAAAAAAACAAGGATGTAATCGCTGGCGTTGTGGTTATTCAGGACAGAAAAAGTGATGCCTTTGCCTCTGACATCAAAGAGCTAACAGAAAAATCACTAACACTGAAAGAAGCTCTTGAGTCCGACCATTTTGGATTAATGGCTAAATCACGATTAAAACGAGTCTTCAATGACATTTACAAACAATTAGATAGCATCTATGACGATGAATACGGTGAATAATATGAGTACAGTTAATCAGCCAGAATTAAAACAGCCTGAAAAGGCTGTTTCCAGTGAAGATATTGATAATTTTATTGTTGATGTATTCAAGGAGACAGGGCATAAAATATCAAAAGACGATCCAGTTATTTCATTAATTTTTCTGAACCAAAAGATACAGGAAAAATTCAGCAATGAGTTACAAGCTAACTTCACTGCCCTGTCTGAGGGCTTCAGACAGGTCGTTTCATCTGTAGAAAATGACTATATTCAAAGATTCAAGAATATTGTTGAGACGTGCGGCGATCTGGATAATGAAATAAAAGAAAAAGTAGAAGAGGGAAAAAACGATCTAAAAGAAACAAGTATTGAGGTAAAAGAAAAATTAACAGATGATATTATTGAACTCATATCTGGAATTAAACGCAACCAGGAAAAAAACAACAAATTATATGAAGAAAAGTTGAAGTCATTATCTAAGACTGTAAAACCCTTCAGTACAAGAACAGCCATTGCAATTTGTGCCTTGTGCACATTATGCCTGTCTGCGGCATTTTCTGGCGCAACCTGGTATGTTGCACAACATGAAAAAGAGGCAAGCCTGCGCTTCTATGCAAGAGCTTTTCTTGATATGAAAAAAATAACTGAAGAGAGCATGAGAAAATTACCAAAATCAGACCAGCAAAATATAAAACTCAAACTAGACGAAATTGATTCAAGAAAACCATAGATATGAAAAGGAGTCACTAATGACAACTTTTACCGACGACGACAAGGGACTGATTAAAGAAATCAGAGAGCGAATCGGCAGCCTGGACGTGCGAGACAATATTGAACGCCGGGCTTATGAAATCGCACTGGCATCGCTGGAAGCTGGGGTTGTTGCATGGAGGTATCGTTACGTGAAAAAAGACGTTACGGACTCTCAGGGTAAAACGTGGGTTGGTGACTGGAAATACGTGCCGACAAAAGAAGACTGCAACGACAGGCCGAACTATGAAATTCAGGAACTCTACAACTTACCACCTGCGATAGCAGCACCAACAAGAGGACTGGTAAACGCAGTACGCTTCTACGATCAGGTAAAGCACACGAATCCTCCCGTCGAAACAGGGGCATGGAAAGACGCTATTGACTGGGTGCTCAAAGAGGCTTGCCAGGCTGTAAACATTGACGCCAAAGGAGAGTGAGATGACAACATTTACCGACGACGACAAGAAACTAATTAAAGAAATCAGGGAGCGAATCGGCAGCCTGGACGTGCGAGACAATATTGAGCGCCGGGCTTATGAAATTGCTCTGGCATCACTGGAAGCAGAAGCGCCAAATTTGCCTGGTGGTTTCACAATTGAAGAAGCAAAAGAATTACACGAAAATCTGGTAAAAAGTCACGTAAGCAAGGCTTTAAGTGGCGAAAAAATGAAAAAAGAAAATCGTGATGCCGATTTGCGCTGGATTCATGGCGTAATAGTTCAGGCCGCGTGGTTTGTGAAAGCATCACTAGGGCAGAATGCATAGTGCGTACCTGCTTTTCTCCTGGCAACGGTGGATCTTCCGCTTCCTCGTCACTCGCTCGCTATGCTCGGTCGCTAGACTGCGGCGAGCGGTTAGCTATCAAAAAAAATCCCCGCACAACGCGGGGATAGGTCATAAAAACACATACATTGCACTACAGTGTAGTATTCAATAAGCCTTACAATGTAAAGACAGAAACACCTTTACACTGTAAATATATGCCTGCGATATTCTTCAGCGTCCTCATGACCCGATAGCCGGACTACGGCATGTCTAATGTTAAATCGACATCAACCAAAAACCAGCTATCACAGTGCTTATAATTGGAGTGATCCGAATAAGTCAAACACCCTTCATCATGAATATCATCAACAGAATAAGCACCGCTTAATACCATATCTTCCACGATTGCCAATATCGCTTCACGCGCCATAGCGGGTATTTCTGCCTGAGAATCAGCCGCAGAAACACATCCAAAACCAAAACAATCAAAAGCCGGAACAGTGATGCCGTATGCAGTCTGATCATCTTTCGGTGTTTCGACACCAACAGAAAAAAACATGATTATCTCCACAGAAGGCAGTGATTTACAACGTGGTGCACTGTAAAGACACAAAGACCTTTACAATGTAAGCGAGAATTTTTTAAGCCTATTACAGAAAAATCATATAGTGTTTTACTATATGATACCTGATTGACACTTTTAACTGCACATCTCATTATTTACACCGTAAAGACAAACACAGCTTTACATTGTAAAGCCAGATGATTGAACACTCCGTCTCCCTGATAAGGAAAAAAAATGGCTCAAGCAACTCCAGAAAAGATACTGGCAATCATAGATGATCATGATCGCGCACAAAAAAAACAACGCAACAAAAACCTCTTAATTTATTTATGTCTCTGCTTAGCAATTATTGGAGTGGTCGCGTATTCCTTTATATCAAAGTTTCGTCTTGATGGTGTAGCCGTCCTTACAGTGCTTTTGGGCGTGTCCGCAATCGCATTTTTTCTACATTATGTGGAATCAGGGAAAGGCCAGATTCTTAGTAGTGACCGCATATTGTCCATACTCGATAAAACCAAAGATTACCCTGCAATTCGACGTAAAGTTGTTAATCGCTTGCTCTCCGGTTCAAAACTCACGGGTAAAGATGAAGAGTACATATTCAGTGAATTGAAAAAAGCTGAACAAAGCAACGAACGTGAAAAGAGATTGCAAGCAATTAAAGAGTATGCATCGTAATACACCGTAAAGCATTGTTTGTAAATACAACACACTACACCGTAATACCAAGAAACATCAACGCCTGCGAGCAACAAAAAGGGGCGATTAAGCCCCTGCGCGATGATGACTGACTTCTTTTTCCAGTGCCTTATTGACAAAGGCATTCAGCGACAAATCTTCTTCCATCGCCATTTCAGCGACCCGACGATGCAGCTCTGGATCAAGCCTGACGTTAAACACACCTTTAAAGGGCGTGTCAGGCTCCTTTCCGTCCTCCACACAGGACTGTAAATACAAATCAACCGATGTTTTAAATTCCCGTTCCAGGTCAGCCAATGTTTCTGCCTCATAAGTCACCAGATCACGAATAAATGCCAGCTTTCCATACAGGATATTATTTTCAAAATCCGGCTCAACCGTACCTAAATATCCTTTATATTTTAAATGTTTCATAAAACCCCAGCCTCTTTCAAGTTCTGTTTAATAGCTTTCAGCGTTCCACCTTTAATATAACTTTCTGGATGTGGGCGATGCATTAATATTGTGTGATTAATTTCAGCATTGAAAAATCGCACTCTTGATCCCTGCATTTCCTTTTTGACATATCCTAGAGAAGAAAACAAAACAACGAGTTCATCCCATTCAAACGTTTTTTTACTGTTTAAAAATTTTGCCAGTAGCTTATCTGCTTTCCCCATACGCTATAATCCCATCCCTTGCCAACATGCAACTAATTATAGTTACAAATAGCGTTGTTGTCAAAAGTCATCGGACAAATAGGAGGGTGAAAGAAAATACCAGGGAGCAGCGAAGCCACATACCCCTAAGCGCAGCGCAACCGCCGGAAAACGCACCACACTGTAAAGACAACGAATAAAATCTTTACAACGTAAAGCTAAATATGTAATACAACTCGCTTACACAATAAGAAAGGGAGAGCATGACACTCTCCCCATATATGAATTTATCCCGGTTATTTAAAACATTTCATACCCTTGCAGGTAGTTTAACCACCACCGGAATTGATCCCACTCCGTGCACGTCATTGCCGGAATTCTGGTTTCCCAGCCTTTGACAAGGGAGTCAGCAAGCTGTACGATCTGCCGCGTTGACATTTAAAAACCTCATTCAGTTTTGATTGTCGATAACGTGATCAGGTTGTTCCAGCAACCTGATCACACCTTTCATAATTTATTTTCCCCTTATACATCCGATATATTCTTTAAAACTCAAATACTCCTCGCCATTATTTAACGAGTCAAAATATTTTTCATATTCGTCCCGATAGAAAAGAATTAAATCAATATCACTCTGCTTAAGTTCACCAAACTGAGAAACAATTCCGGTCTTATAGTCACGAATTTTATTGTTATCCGTAAATATGACAACATACTGTTGTCCCGTATCCTTATGAATAAGAACAATCGTGCAAAGCGTTACTCGTTCGAATGTGAAAACATGATTCGTGGTTGAAGTGAATTTCATTTTAAATCTCCTGTCCGTTTGGACTTAAGAAGGAAAGGAGCCAATCCCCTTTCGATGAAACAATAATACATCTATTTAGATGTATTATCAAGATTTGTTGCCTGAAAACAGCAAGTTATTTGATGGTTTGCTCATTTTTTTATCCGCGCCAGCGGATAGAAGGGGCGAAAGAAAATACCAGGGAGCAGCGGGGCCACATCGCCCCGAAGCGCGGCGCAGCCGCTGACGAACATACCAGGATGCACAGGGCCATCCCTTCGCCCTGCAAAGCCAGAACAGACCAACAGGCTATGATCATGCTGATTTGCGCCGCAGAATGCCGCAGTTAGCGCGAGCGCCAGCGAGTTCACGCCGTCCTGGTGCATTGCAGCAGGGCGGGGCGCTGTACTGCGCGTGTGAGCGTCAGCGAGCTACGGGCGCAACAACACACCAGGCAAAATCGCAATTATGTAAAGTCGCCCTGTTACAAACACACACTGTGTAAAGACAAAGAACAATTACAATGTAAAGACAAATAAACCTTTACACTGTATATCTTAGATTTCTGCGTCGTGGTGTTTTTCTTCTCGCTCACGGTTCCTCCGGTGAGCGGGATTCAGCTTTTTTATGCAGGACGTATTCAGGGTGCTCCCCTGCAAGTAATAACAGGTACTCAAATTCACCTTTCGATAAATTAAGCTGGTTGTGGGTTTTAGCTTCTTTTTTCTGCCATGTACTTAAGCCTACGCCAAAAATCTCACCGCACTCTGTCTGGGTAAGGCCAATTTTTTTACGTAATTTCTTTATGTTTTCCGGTGTATTTTCAATAGTCATGCATCACTCTCCTTATATTCTTTCACCATAGTTAAGAGAATATTCTTATCAACAGGTCTTAAACCATTTTTTGTAAAGTCTATTGCCTCGACCTCACTTTCATTAAAAACCAGCTCACTTAACGTTCTCTTTGTTCTTTTTGTTTTTCCGTCAGTGAACTCCTTTGAATAACTGCTTATTTTTTTTACAAAATGGTATTTTTTATCAATCACTTCAAGATAATAAGTCAATCGCCCTTTGTTTTTTCTCATAACTGTTTCAAATATCCTGTAATTTTAACAAGTTGATCTATACTCAAACCCCTAATCTGCAAATCATAACGCTCGCCCTGCTCGGTGACTTTACCGTTCAATCCATTTTCAGCTTTAAAGCCTGTCAATGCCCCATACCAGCTTTCAAGCTGGACAAGTTGCGATAACATACCTTTCAGGATCAGAATTTCGTCCTTTTTTGCCGCCTGGCGTTTCTCATACTCAATCGCCTGTAACACCTCCTGCGAAGCATTTAGCAAAATTTTTCGCTCGATATTGGCTGCTATATCAACGGGATTCCGCTTCCTGGATAACGTACAAACATGATACGGACTACTCCAGGAACGACTATCCACACTCCCCACAACAGAAAATCGGTCTTTTTCCATCCGAATATGCACAGAGTAATTTTTAAACTGCGGTGACGTCAGTTTTATACGAGACGGACAATCATCAAGTTTGTTCACGCGCCAGCCGTTCCCCAGGATACGGCAGACAACTTCAAAGACAGGGTGATATTGTTCAAAAAAAGAGTTCATCTGTTTCCCTTTTTGCTACGTGGCTGCTGTTCCCGTCTTTTTGGGTTCGATGCCCCAAAAGACGGGCTGGTATGATATCGGGGGCTTCTCGCCCCCGTTCTGGTTACGCTCTGGTTTCCACGCGTTGCCACCCTGTCGCCCTGCGCTGTCCGGTTGTACCGTATTTTGCGCGGATTTCTTCTATCGTGTGTTCTTCACGATTCCAGTAACTTTTATGTTCGTCTGGACGATAAAACCATTGTTTTTTCTTTGCCGCCCATTTACACCCGATTTCTTTTAAAGTTTCCTTATGTGTAATAGTTTCTCCACTAATCCATACCCAGTTACCTATCACTTCAAATACCAGACCAGATAAACCAGAAAGAACGTTTAATACTTTTTCCAGGTCATCACCGTAATTATATCGTGCATGTTCATCAGCGCTCTGGAACTGATTTATTTTATCAATATTTGCCATCAAGACATCAAAAGCTGCATTTACCGCTTTCATCAGTTCAGCCCCTAACGGGTTACGATCTGGATGATATTTTAAAGCGGCTTTTCTGTATGCTGCTTTGATATCTTTTTCAGTTAATTCGCCGGATAATCCAAAAACGTTTAATGCTTCCTGGATATTCATTTTAAATCTCCTGTCCGTTTGGACTTAAGAAGGAAAGGAGCCAATCCCCTTTCGATGAAACAATAATACATCTATTTAGATGTATTATCAAGATTTATTTCCTGAAAACAGCAATTTACTTGATGATTTGCTCGTTTCTTAATCCGCGTCAGCGGATAGAAGGGGCGAAAGAAAATACCAGGGAGCAGCGGGGCCACATCGCCCCGAAGCGCGGCGCTGTACTGCGTGTGTGAGCGTCAGCGAGCTACGGGCGCAACATTACATTGCTGCATTAGCCCGGCATTCTCCACGCCCTGAAGGACGGAGTTTTACCCCATCATTCATACTAAAACCCCCTGGGTAAATACTACTACTATTAACATTTTTAACATGGTTGCAGGGGATACCCCCTGCAACTATTTTCTTAGTAGTATGATGTGAACTCGTGTTTTTCTTCCGGTGATCCTTTATATGCTGTTTCGAATTCCTCAATTTCAATTGCTGGCGTACTGTAATAATCACGCACTCGCCGTTTTAATGGCTCACCACAGAAATCATTAAGTAATGGGGTCTTATATCCGCTCATTGAATGAGTCCGATGAACTGAAGCGCGAATCTCCTGAACAGTTACGGTTTTTTTGCCATGAACAGAAATAACCTGGTAGAAATTAACGTTCGTTTGCTCATATCCCCAGGAAGATACAAACACATCGCCAACAGAAACAGTGCCGTTATTAAAAGTCAATGTTTTCATTTTAAATCTCCTGTCCGTTTGGACTTAAGAAGGAAAGGAGCCAATCCCCTTTCGATGAAATAATAATACATCTATTTAGATGTATTATCAAGATTTATTGCCTGAAAACAGCAATTTACTTGATGATTTGCTCATTTCTTAATCCGCGTCAGCGGATAGAAGGGGCGAAAGAAAATACCAGGGAGCAGCGGGGCCACATCGCCCCGAAGCGCGGCGCAGCCGCTGACGAACATACCAGGATGCACAGGGCCATCCCTTCACCCTGCAAAGCCCAACGGACTGACAGGCCATGATCATGCTGATTTGCGCCGCAGAATGCCGCAGTTAGCGCGAGCGCCAGCGAGTTTACGCCGTCCTGGTGCATTGCAGCAGGGCGGGGCGCTGTACTGCGCGTGTGAGCGTCAGCGAGCTACGGGCGCAACAACACACCAGGCAAAATCGCATCCTGAAAAGTTACCCTGTAACATACACACAATGTAAAGCGCAAAAAACAATTACATTGTAAAGACACAAACATCTTTACAACGTAACTATAATGAATACAATGTAAAGACAAATAAACCTTTACACTGTATATCCGAGGTTTCTATGGGGAGAGCATTACTTGTCGCATCAGATAAAGGCGGTGTAGGAAAAAGCACCACAGCAACAAACCTGGCTTCTTATCTGGTAAATAATTCACGAACGGTCATCATTCTGAAGACCGATAAAAACAATGATATTCTTAGCTGGAACGAAAAAAGAAAGCAGAATGGCTTATTACCGGTTCCTGTTTATGAAGAGTATGGCGATGTATCAGAAGTCATTAAGCGCCTGAAAAAAATATGTGAAGTGCTGATCATTGACTGTCCAGGGCATGACAGCAAGGAATTTCGCAGTGCCTTAACTGTAGCTGACATTCTGCTTACTCTCGTTAAGCCGTCTTCAGATTTCGAAGCAGAAACGCTGACTCATGTAACAGAAAAAGTTCGCACAGCTCAACAGATCAATCCAGACCTGCAACCCTGGGTACTTTTCACGAGAATTAACACGACAAAACCACGCCACAGAAAAGCAGCGATTGATCTCGACAAGTTACTCCGGGAGAACCCGGTGTGGATACAGCCACTTCGTACACGTATTTCAGATTTAGATATTTTTGAAGCGGCCTGTAATGAAGGCGCTGGCGTTCATGATGTACGTCGCGCATCCAGCCTTTCTACAGCTAAAGCACAAATAGAGCTTTTGGCGCAAGAGTTAGGCATCAATCCCTAATGGATGTAATACGACAGCTTTACATCATTAACTTTACACAGTAAAGCTAATGTAACACACGAAAGGTGATATAATGGCTCTTGACTTGAAAACTCCGGTAATACCAGGACAAAAAACAGAACAAACCAATGCAGACACAGCCCGATTCATCAATGAAGCTACCCGCAAAAAATCGGGAGCAACTAAAGTGACCAATGTCCGGCTTGGGGACGTTTACGAAGATATTCTGGAACGGGAAGCACTGCGAACAGGCCAGACAAAAACAGCAATAATGAAAGCGGCTCTTGCAGCTTACGAACACGGCCTGGACGAAAACGGAAAAAATCACTGGATTCTACAGTCAGCCAGGCTGAAATGATAAAGCCCTTCGGGGCTTTATCCCTTACGTTTTAATTGTTTCTTCTCGCTGGCTTTCTTACGGGCATCGAGAACCAGTTGCGCATAAGTTGCGTGTGCTTTTTTTACTGTACCAGCAGGTTTCCCGTAAAGGTCGTAACGTGTTGCGCCTGGTACAGTACAATTCTGAAGATATTGCCACCGGAACGTCATCACCTGAACCGCACAATTCCACTCTTCAATCGTCAGATCCACATCCGGGTTATCCGCCAGGTATTTCTCAACGTCCTGGAGAATCCCGCTTTTCAGGGGCAAGTTCTTTTTTTCGTCTGTCCATAGTTCAGGAAAAACAGCACGAACTTTATTGAAACACTTTTCAAAATATTCTTTCGGATATTTTGGGGGAAAAGTGATTTGTTTTTTCAAATACCAGGGCTGAGGCTGCTTTTTACGTGTTTTCTCTGCTACAGCATCTTTCTTCTGTACTTTCTTGTTTTCATTAACTGCTGATTTTTGTACTTCCTGCGGCTTTTCATTCACCACAGGATTTTCTGGCATGACCAGAACGCGGCGTTTTTTGACCACAATCACGGGTGTTTTTTTGGGCTGCATACTCGCCTCAATAATTGCTGTCATATTGACTAATTATACCATATTCACCAGTTAATATCCTGAAAATACATGGAAAAAGGGGGTATCCGTACAGAATACCCCCTTTGTAAAGGCGCTTAATGCCAGAACCACATCATCCCCAAAAAGGCGGGCTTTCGCCCGCCTCCGGGTTGCTACTTACCGCCGGATTCGTAAGCCATGCTTGCCGTAACCTCCCTGTATCCGTCCTTCAGCCGGATTTCGCACAGGCGATTCCGGGTCAGGAGTGTGAATATTAACAACGTGCAGCACACGATTAATACGCACCAGATAAGGGCGTTTCCCGGTAGTTTCATGGCCTTCTTCTCCTTGCGTAACGCGCGGTAAGAGGCTATCCTGATGTTGTTCAAGCATTGGGATCGCCTCGTGGGTTAATGAAAAATTAACTACGGGGCTTTCTTCTTTCTGCCGCACAACAAGATACAAACCACCTTTTCGCCATGAGGCAGAAAGCCTCAAGCGCCAACAACATTATATATCGACCAGAAACTTGAAAATACATGGTATTGCGTAAAGGGCGGTAAAAGTCTATCCTGGTGTTGTTGAAGCATTGGGATCGCCTCGTGGGTTAATGAAAAATTAACTACGGGGCTTTCTTTTTTCTGCCAGACAACAGGATACAGTGCGCCTTATATCCCCGTCCTTCAGGGCGTGGAGGATGTCAAATATTGACCAGGAATTAAATTCCCAGCTTTCGGCGTGGACTATACAGTGTGTGATTCACCACGATGAATCCTTTGTTGATCCACTGTGTTACCTGCGCAGGTTGAACTCCGGTCAGCCTGGCGAACGATGCCTGATTCCCCCGATAGAACTTGTTGATGTATTCAATCAAAGGCATTTTTTAATTCTCCGAAACAACGCAAAATCATATAGTAATTTACTATATGATTTTTATTTCGCAAGTGATTAACTCATCGGATTTCTTTGTAGTTAACGAAACGTTAAATTTAGTTTGTGCCTGGATTGACATCCTCCCCCACCTTCGCACTTCGTGACTCAGGAGGGGGATTCCCATTAGTGGGTGACGGCTGATTGCTCAGCCTCTGGTTCCTGCTTCAACGGGCGGCCTGACT
>NZ_JBJQLL010000042.1:0-26571 GCF_046486405.1 Escherichia sp. WS338
GAGTGCCCACACAGATTGTCTGATAAATTGTTAAAGAGCAGTTGCGACGCGGCTTTCAGCTCACTGTCGCGAGGTGGCGTATATTACGCTTTCCTCTTTCAGAGTCAACCCCGAATTTCAGGATTTTTTCTCTTTGTTGTTACGACCATCTTGTGAAGTGTTTCACGTTGTCGTCTCAACGGAGGCGCATTATAGGGATCCCAATTTTTTGCACAAGTACTTTTTTGATCTTTTTTTCTGTTTGTTGCTTTTTCACCCTTTTTGCTGCATTCGCACACAAAACGGTGCTTTTTTGCATGCTAAAAGACTTGCACAAGGCCAATAATGCACCCAAAGTCATTAGTAAATCATTTATTGTTGAGGTGAGTATGTCTGATGTTTTACGCCCATACCGCGATCTTTTTCCACAAATCGGTCAGCGCGTAATGATCGACGATAGCAGCGTCGTGATTGGTGACGTTCGTCTGGCTGATGATGTGGGGATCTGGCCGCTCGTTGTGATTCGTGGAGATGTACATTATGTACAGATCGGAGCACGCACCAATATCCAGGATGGCAGTATGTTGCATGTCACTCATAAATCCTCGTACAACCCAGATGGCAACCCATTAACCATTGGCGAAGATGTCACTGTTGGTCACAAGGTGATGCTCCACGGCTGCACCATTGGCAATCGAGTTTTGGTTGGGATGGGCTCAATTTTACTTGATGGCGCAATAGTAGAAGATGATGTGATGATTGGTGCGGGTAGCCTGGTCCCACAAAATAAATGGCTGGAGAGCGGATATCTGTATCTCGGTAGCCCCGTCAAACAGATCCGCCCGTTAAGTGATGAAGAGAAGGCTGGGTTACGCTATTCCGCAAATAACTACGTGAAATGGAAGGACGAATATCTGGATCAAGGTAACCAGACCCAACCTTGATCATCTTCACTTTGTTCCTGAATTAAGTTTTCCGCTTCTTCTTCCAGGTCCCAGCGATGCTGACGAAAACTCGCTAACCACTGTTCTGGCGTATCTCCAGTAAAGCGATACGCCAGACTCTCGCCAGAGATCGCACATGTCAGTTTCATACCATTCACGAGAGCGGGAAAACATACACATTGTTTATTCTCGTCCCACTCTTCCCTATCCGGAAACTGGATGGCCTGATTCACGCTGACAATTCCTGTTGCAATAGTTTGATGACCGGTTCTACATCAGGCAGAACGCCATGCCAAAGAAGGAAGGCATGAGCCGCCTGTGCCACCAGCATTCCTAAACCATCAGCATTACGCTTTGAGCCTCGCTGCTCACACCATGCCAAAAAAGGAGTTTTTCCTTTCTGATAGAACATGTCATAGCAATAAATGCCTGGATGAATGAGCGATGACGGGATCGCCGGAATATCACCACTGATGCCACTGGATGTTGCATTAATAATGAGATCAAACTCATGGCCTTCCAGTTCGTCCATACCCAACGCCTGAATACTGCCAGTGTGCGCAAACAATTTAGCCAACTCTTCCGCGCGGGATACCGTCCGATTAGTGATTGTCACCGCACAGTCCAGGGAAAGGAGTGGCAGTAGTACGCCGCGAGATGCTCCACCAGCGCCAATGAGCAGAATACGTAAACCAGGACGGATAAAAGACAGACGTTCCAGATCGCTTAACAAACCTATACCATCGGTATTGTCACCCAGCAGGCGTCCATCTTCTAACCGCTTGAGGGTATTAACAGCACCAGCCAACGCTGCCCGTTCAGTAAGCTCATCCGCTCTGGCAAAAGCCTCTTCTTTAAAAGGTACCGTCACATTCGCACCTTTACCACCAGCACTAAAGAAAGCGTTCAGTGTGTTGATGAAATCATTGATGGGTGCCAACACGCGCCCATAGGGATGTTCAATATTCAGTTGCTGAGCAAATTGCTGATGAATGAATGGCGATTTGCTGTGGGCTATCGGATTACCAAAAACAGCATAGGTTTCCATTATGTTACCCCTGTCGAAACAGTTCACCCGTCAGGGCATCGCGGATTTCTGAAGGATTTAAACGCCCCCCCGTTTCACCAGGCACAACCGGGAACGCCGCGCCAAATTGTGCGCGAACTTCGTCTACTGTTCGACAAGGTGGCAATCCACTCAAGTTGGCACTGGTAGAAACCAGCGGTTTACCATAAGCCTGGCACAAAGCAACCACCAACGGATGGTCGGTGACTCGTACAGCAAGCGAATCAAAGCGGCCCGTCAACCAGCGCGGTGTTGTCGCAGGCGCGGGAAAAACAAAGGTGACAGGACCTGGCCAACGAGAAAATATAGTTTCACGCTGCGCGTCAGTCAGCATGGTGTCATCAATATAGGGTTTAAGCTGCTCGTAATTTGCGGCGATTAGAATCAGCCCCTTATCAACCGGACGCTGTTTTAACTCCAACAGTCGCATCACTGCTGTTTCGCTATCAGGATCGCACCCGACACCGAAAACGGCTTCCGTTGGATAGGCGATGACACGTTCTTCATTGAGGACATCTATCGCAGCTGCGATAGCGTCTCCTTGCAGGTTATTATTCACGTTATTATTCCGCCGAAACCGGCTTTCCACATTGTTTACTGGCACAAAAGTGTTTTACACCCTGCGCGGTTTTCTTTTCGATGAGTAGCGGATAATGACACTCAGGACATTCTCCAGCTATGGGTTTGAAGTTAATGGCAAATTGACACTCCGGGTAGCGATCACAGGAGTGAAACGTTTTGCCATAACGGGAGCGGCGCTGGACCAGATGGCCCGTCCGGCATTGGGGGCATGTAATTGCTGTTTCGTCCGGTTTATCGATAAGTTCGGTATGTTCGCATTCAGGGTAGTTACTGCAACCAATAAACATACCAAAGCGTCCCTGGCGTAATACCAGATTTGCGCCACATGCAGGGCAAACCTGCCCCTCCAGAACTTTGACAATATGTCCATCCGCTGAAGATTTCAGAGGACGGACGTAGTCACACGCCGGATACTGTGAGCATCCAAGAAACGGACCGTGTTTCCCGGATCGAATAACCAGTTCAGCCCCGCACTTTGGGCAGGACTCATTATTACGCACCGTGAACAGTGCTGATTTCGCCATAACAACTTATGCTGAATTAAAGAAATGATTAATGCAGCATACCTTCATTCACTTCAAAGAGTAATTCTTCCATTTGCTGGTACGCATTTTCGCAGCCCGGAATATTGAACAACACCATCAGGATTACCCATTTCAGGTCTTCCAGGTCGAACTCTGCGGTATCCAGCGCGAGCACTCGCTCTATCACCATTTCACGGGTTTCAAGGTTAAGCACCTGAATTTGCTCAAGGAAAAGCAGAAAACCACGACAGCTGGCATCCAGCCTTTCACACTCTTCAGGGGTATAAATACGCATGGAGAGTGGATCAGAGGCCAGTTGCATCGGTTCTGCCAGTCCTTCCTGATAATCCGCAAGCTTTTCCAGCCAAAGCAGGGCATTGTAGATATCTTCTCGATCAAATCCTGCGTCGGTAAGATCCTGTTCAAGTTTGTCTTGATCCACACGCAACTCAGCTTCTGTGTGAATATAGGTTTCAAACAAATACATTAGTACGTCGAACATGGCATGCCCTCCTCAATCGGACATAGCCGCCGGGTACAGCTGCGATCCATCCTGCTAACTCCAGTTCGAGTAGTTGAGTTACTACCTCTGGCACAGGTTGGCCGGCACGTTCAGCGACGACGTCAACAGGTGTTACCTCATCTCCTACGTTAGCCAGGAGCTCAGGAAATGGCAATGCCACGTCTTCCTGATCTGGTGAATAAAATGAATTTTCAGGGGCGTCTGACAACCAGTGCAATCCAAATTGCAAGTTTTCCAGAATTTCTTCCGGTTCCGTCACAAGAATCGCACCTTGTTTTATTAACCAGTGAGGCCCTTCGCTTCCCGGATTCCCTAATGGACCCGGCAAGGCAAAAACTTCACGCCCCTGCTCAAGCGCACAACGTGCTGTCACCAGCGAACCACTGCGCAAAGCCGCTTCCACCACCAGTACACCTTTACTTAGACCACTGATAATGCGATTTCTTCGTGGGAAATTGTAAGCAAGAGGAGGAACATCGAGGGGAAATTCCGAGACAAGAGCACCACCATGTTCAAGCAAACTGGTAGCCAGTCGGGCATGGCGACGCGGATGAATGGTATTAAGTCCATTCCCCAATACAGCAATGCTGACGCCATTTACCTGTAAGGCCGCTTTATGCGCCACACCATCGATTCCACGCGCCAGTCCACTCGTAATTGTCACTCCACGCGTCGCCAGAGTTTCGCAAAATAATCGTCCCCATCGCTCGCCATACCATGAATGCGCCCGACTCCCCACTACGGCAAGCTGAAATGAATGCAGCGCGTGCAGTTCTCCTTCAACAAACAGTGCGCCGGGGTAATCTGTCGTCGCAAGAAGTTGAGGAGGATAAAATTCGCTGTCCGCAGGAATTAAATGATGGTTGGGTTGCTCCAACCAAGAAAGTGAGCTTTCGATACTCTTTCGCGGAAATGAAAGAAAGCGTTGTGCCTGCCGCAATGTAAGCCCAGTTTGCTGCAATACAACCGCATCAATATGCGACTGTTTTGCCAGCCAGTGAGCTATACGGACCATATCATCGCCGTACAAGCTGCTGATGCTCATTAAACGCAGCCAAATTTCTGTATCGACCATCCTTATCTCCCTGCCATAAGCAGCCTTAGCAATCTTTGCGATTGGTCAGTGATGCTGTCAATCAGAGGGGGATTTGTCTAGAATAGAAGAAATAATCTTTCTAACTCCTGAACACATCTCTGGAGATTTATGTCAGTTTTGCAAGTGTTACATATTCCGGACGAGCGGCTTCGCAAAGTTGCTAAACCGGTAGAAGAAGTGAATGCAGAAATTCAGCGTATCGTCGATGATATGTTCGAGACGATGTACGCAGAAGAAGGTATTGGCCTGGCGGCAACCCAGGTCGATATCCATCAACGTATCATTGTTATTGATGTTTCGGAAAACCGTGACGAACGGCTGGTGTTAATCAATCCGGAGCTTTTAGAAAAAAGCGGCGAAACAGGCATTGAAGAAGGATGCCTGTCGATCCCTGAACAACGTGCTTTAGTGCCACGCGCAGAGAAAGTTAAAATTCGCGCCCTGGACCGCGACGGTAAACCATTTGAACTGGAAGCAGAGGGTCTGTTAGCCATCTGTATTCAGCATGAGATGGATCACCTGGTCGGCAAACTGTTTATGGATTATCTGTCACCGCTGAAACAACAACGTATTCGTCAGAAAGTTGAAAAACTGGATCGTCTGAAAGCCCGGGCTTAAGGATAAGAACTAACGTGTCAGAATCACTACGTATTATTTTTGCGGGTACACCTGACTTTGCAGCGCGTCATCTCGACGCGCTGTTGTCTTCTGATCATAACGTCGTTGGCGTGTTCACCCAGCCAGACCGACCGGCAGGACGCGGTAAAAAACTGATGCCCAGCCCGGTTAAAGTTCTGGCTGAGGAAAAAGGTCTGCCCGTTTTTCAACCGGTTTCCCTGCGTCCACAAGAAAACCAGCAACTGGTCGCCGATCTACAGGCTGATGTTATGGTTGTCGTCGCCTATGGCTTAATTCTGCCTAAAGCAGTGCTGGAGATGCCGCGTCTTGGCTGTATCAACGTTCATGGTTCACTGCTGCCACGCTGGCGCGGTGCTGCACCAATCCAACGCTCACTATGGGCGGGTGATGCAGAAACTGGTGTGACCATTATGCAAATGGATGTTGGTTTAGACACCGGAGACATGCTCTATAAGCTCTCCTGCCCGATTACTGCAGAAGATACCAGTGGTACGCTGTACGACAAGCTGGCAGAGCTTGGCCCACAAGGGCTTATCACCACGTTGAAACAATTGGCAGACGGCACGGCGAAACCAGAAGTTCAGGACGAAACTCTTGTCACTTACGCCGAAAAGTTGAGTAAAGAAGAAGCGCGTATTGACTGGTCACTTTCGGCAGCACAGCTTGAACGCTGCATTCGCGCTTTCAATCCATGGCCAATGAGCTGGCTGGAAATTGAAGGACAGCCGGTTAAAGTCTGGAAAGCATCGGTCATTGATACGGCAACCAACGCTGCACCAGGAACGATCCTTGAAGCCAACAAACAAGGCATTCAGGTTGCGACTGGTGATGGCATCCTGAACCTGCTCTCGTTACAACCTGCGGGTAAGAAAGCGATGAGCGCGCAAGACCTCCTGAACTCTCGTCGGGAATGGTTTGTTCCGGGCAACCGTCTGGTCTGATAGTCCACTCTTCTAAGCCCGGTCTTGCCGGGCATTTTTATACTTATGAAAAAACAACGTAATTTACGTAGCATGGCGGCCCAGGCCGTTGAACAAGTCGTCGAGCAAGGGCAATCATTAAGCAACATTCTGCCACCGCTCCAGCAAAAAGTTTCCGATAAAGACAAAGCACTTCTTCAAGAGTTGTGCTTTGGCGTACTGCGTACGCTTTCGCAGTTAGACTGGCTGATTAATAAGTTAATGGCCCGTCCGATGACCGGCAAACAGCGGACCGTGCATTACCTGATTATGGTTGGTTTGTATCAACTGCTTTATACCCGCATACCACCTCATGCTGCGCTGGCTGAAACGGTTGAAGGCGCTATCGCAATTAAGCGCCCGCAACTTAAAGGGTTGATAAACGGTGTATTACGCCAGTTCCAGCGTCAGCAAGAAGAGTTATTAGCCGAGTTTAATGCCAGTGATGCATGTTATCTGCATCCTTCCTGGTTGCTGAAGCGTCTGCAAAAAGCGTATCCAGAGCAATGGCAATCCATCGTTGAAGCCAATAACCAGCGTCCGCCAATGTGGCTGCGCGTTAATCGTACGCATCATTCCCGCGACAGCTGGCTTGCATTGCTGGATGAAGCAGGAATGAAAGGTTTCCCGCATGCGGATTACCCTGATGCTGTACGGCTGGAAACACCTGCACCTGTTCATGTGCTACCAGGTTTTGAAGAAGGATGGGTTACCGTTCAGGATGCATCAGCACAAGGTTGCATGGCCTGGCTTGCGCCACAAAACGGTGAACACATTCTGGATCTTTGCGCTGCCCCCGGCGGTAAAACAACGCATATCCTTGAGGTGGCACCAGAAGCGCAGGTTGTTGCGGTTGATATTGACGAACAGCGCCTCTCTCGCGTTTACGACAATTTAAAACGCCTTGGTATGAAGGCGACCGTGAAACAAGGTGATGGCCGCTACCCTTCCCAATGGTGTGGCGAGCAACAGTTTGATCGCATTTTATTAGATGCGCCTTGTTCAGCAACCGGTGTGATTCGTCGCCATCCGGATATTAAATGGTTACGTCGCGATCGCGATATCCCGGAACTCGCGCAATTGCAGTCTGAAATTCTCGACGCCATTTGGCCGCATTTAAAATCCGGTGGAACCCTGGTCTATGCCACCTGTTCGGTGTTACCGGAAGAGAATAGCCTGCAGATTAAAGCCTTTTTGCAACGTACCGCTGATGCCGAACTTTGCGAAACAGGAACACCAGAACAACCGGGTAAGCAAAATCTGCCTGGTGCCGAAGAGGGCGACGGCTTCTTTTACGCTAAGCTAATCAAAAAGTGATGAGATAACGGGTCGCGACTGATGAAAATTATCATTCTGGGTGCCGGCCAGGTTGGCGGCACACTGGCGGAAAACCTGGTTGGCGAGAACAACGATATTACTGTTGTCGATACCAACGGTGAGCGTCTGCGGACCTTGCAGGATAAATTTGACCTGCGAGTCGTGCAGGGGCATGGCTCTCATCCACGCGTATTGCGGGAGGCAGGTGCCGACGACGCCGATATGCTGGTTGCTGTAACTAGTTCAGATGAAACCAATATGGTTGCCTGCCAGGTAGCCTACTCACTTTTCAACACCCCTAATCGCATCGCTCGTATCCGCTCACCAGACTACGTGCGCGATGCCGATAAACTATTTCATTCAGATGCTGTACCGATTGATCATCTGATCGCACCAGAGCAGTTGGTTATCGATAATATTTACCGACTGATTGAGTATCCCGGCGCATTGCAGGTGGTGAACTTCGCTGAGGGTAAAGTCAGCCTGGCTGTGGTTAAAGCCTATTATGGCGGCCCGCTGATTGGTAATGCACTTTCGACCATGCGCGAACATATGCCCCATATCGATACTCGTGTGGCAGCAATTTTCCGCCACGATCGCCCCATTCGTCCGCAAGGTTCGACCATTGTTGAAGCTGGTGATGAAGTGTTCTTTATTGCCGCTTCACAGCATATCCGCGCGGTGATGAGTGAATTACAGCGACTGGAAAAACCGTATAAGCGGATCATGCTGGTTGGCGGCGGTAATATCGGTGCAGGGCTGGCGCGTCGTCTGGAAAAAGATTACAGCGTTAAACTCATCGAACGTAATCAGCAGCGCGCTGCCGAACTGGCGGAAAAGTTGCAGAATACGATCGTCTTTTTTGGTGATGCGTCGGATCAAGAACTGCTGGCCGAAGAACATATCGATCAAGTTGATCTGTTTATTGCTGTCACCAACGATGACGAAGCCAATATCATGTCCGCCATGCTTGCCAAACGTATGGGTGCGAAAAAGGTGATGGTATTGATCCAGCGTCGCGCTTATGTGGATCTGGTTCAGGGGAGCGTGATCGATATTGCGATTTCACCGCAACAAGCAACTATTTCTGCGTTGCTTAGCCATGTGCGAAAAGCTGATATTGTTGGTGTTTCCTCACTGCGCCGCGGCGTAGCAGAAGCTATTGAAGCCGTTGCTCACGGTGATGAAAGCACCTCACGCGTTGTCGGCAGAGTCATTGATGAAATCAAGCTACCGCCAGGAACGATTATTGGAGCGGTGGTACGTGGAAACGACGTGATGATTGCCAATGACAATCTGCGCATTGAGCAAGGCGATCACGTAATTATGTTCCTCACAGATAAAAAGTTTATTACCGACGTCGAAAGACTCTTCCAGCCAAGTCCTTTCTTCTTGTAATTAATAAGGCGTCTAATGACGCCTTATTATTTCCCTTTGATTATCAGGGATTAATTAAATTCACTCCTGGCAGGAAAATAGCTTAACATTTGTTAGACTTATGATTGTCGGCTTCATAGGGAGAATAACATGAGCATTATTAAAGAATTTCGCGAATTTGCGATGCGCGGGAACGTGGTGGATTTGGCGGTGGGTGTCATTATCGGTGCGGCATTCGGGAAGATTGTATCTTCACTGGTTGCCGATATCATTATGCCACCTCTGGGGTTATTAATTGGCGGGATCGATTTCAAACAGTTTGCTGTCACGCTACGCGATGCGCAGGGGGATATCCCTGCTGTTGTGATGCATTACGGTGTCTTCATTCAAAACGTCTTTGATTTTCTGATTGTAGCCTTTGCCATCTTTATGGCGATTAAGCTAATCAACAAACTGAATCGGAAAAAAGAAGAACCAGCAGCCGCGCCTACACCAACTAAAGAAGAAGTATTACTGACAGAAATTCGTGATTTGCTGAAAGAGCAGAATAACCGCTCTTAACAAGCGCCTGAAAGCAGAAGGCCAGTGGTAAAAAAGTGATTTACTTTCTTGCCACTGGCCTCCCAGTTCCCCCGATTGCCATGTTTTCCTTTTCGCATGTAACTGCCTTTCCCTTTCTTATTTCTCTCTACGCGCTGTCGGAATAAGGGATCATGTAGTAATGCTTCTATCGCATTATCCTTTATCTGCCCTTTAGTATGCTGATATCGGCTCATAAAAACTCCAATTGGTTATTTAACGGCGCGAGTGTAATCCTGCCAGTGTAAAAAATCAACAGCCACTCTTAACGCCACTCGCCCCTTGTTCAAGAGCTTCAAGAATCGAGCAATAAACACTGCTATGGGCGGTCCCACAACAGGCATCGTTAAGGCGTTGGAGGGAACGCTGCATACTCTGCAACTCGGCTATCCGTGCTTCGACTTCCTGCAATCTTTCCTGCACAATGCCTTTTGACTCCTGACAGGTATGGTGTTCAGGATCGATACGGATCGACAGCAACTCGCGGATCGACTCTAGACTGAAACCTAGTTGTCTGGCATGGCGGATAAATTTCAATCGCTGGAGATCGCTTTCGGTATACAGGCGAAACCCACCTTCAGTACGCACTTCATGCTCCATCATCTGCTGTTTTTCGTAATAACGAATCGTGTCGGGTGTTACTTCCGCCATTTTTGCCAGCTCACCAATGCGATACATACATACTCCACTAGTTATCGTTGATTTTATTCAACAACTTGTCAGCATAATCGCCGCGTAAAAAATCGGTGCTCAGTCCAGCTTGTCGCAGCTTCAATTCCAGTAATGACAATCGACGGCTAACCTCTTGATATTGCGGATCATCGTGACGGATACCTCTCAGGATATCCAGAAGCTGAATTGCTTCCCTCCGCTGCTCAAGTTCTGGCGGTAAGCAACCGGCATTCTTCAGCAAGCGATACCCCGCACGTAATTCCGGTGGCACATGAGAATCATCAGCCAGTATCAATGGTTCGCCGCTACCTGCCAGGTTATCAAACTCACCTTTCGCTTGCGCTTCTGCTATATGACGCTCTGCCCACTGGTCAAGTAACCACATATATACTCCAGGGGATGAACAAAAAGAGTACAGCTATTGTAGATAAGTGGGGATGCTACGGGTATAAAAAAACCCGCCGGGGCGGGTTTTTTTACGTTGCTTCAGATTACTCTGCAGCAGCTTCTGCTTTCTCTGAACGATCAACCAGCTCGATGTAAGCCATCGGCGCGTTGTCGCCTGCACGGAAGCCACACTTCAGAATACGAGTGTAACCACCGGCACGGCTCGCGAAACGCGGGCCCAGTTCGTTAAACAGTTTTGCCACGATCTCGTTATCACGAGTACGGGCGAATGCCAGACGACGATTAGCAACGCTATCAGTCTTGGCAAGAGTAATCAGCGGCTCAACTACGCGGCGCAGCTCTTTCGCTTTAGGCAGAGTCGTCTTGATGATTTCATGACGAACCAGTGAACCTGCCATATTGCGGAACATAGCCTGGCGATGGCTGCTGTTGCGGTTCAGTTGACGACCACTCTTACGATGGCGCATGACCTTATCCTTCTCAGTAAAACCTTAACCTGTGATCCGGTTACTCGTCAGCGATGCTTGCCGGTGGCCAGTTTTCCAGGCGCATGCCCAGAGACAGTCCACGGGAAGCCAGCACGTCTTTAATCTCAGTAAGAGATTTTTTACCAAGGTTAGGCGTTTTAAGGAGCTCAACCTCGGTACGCTGTACCAGATCACCGATATAGTGGATAGCTTCTGCTTTAAGGCAGTTAGCAGAGCGGACAGTCAATTCCAGATCGTCAACAGGGCGCAGCAGGATCGGATCGAACTCTGGTTTCTCTTCTTTCACTTCAGGCTGACGTACATCACGTAAGTCAACGAAAGCTTCCAGTTGTTCAGCCAGAATGGTTGCCGCACGACGAATCGCCTCTTCAGGATCGATTGTGCCGTTGGTTTCCATTTCGATGACCAGCTTGTCCAGGTCGGTACGCTGTTCTACACGCGCTGCTTCAACATTGTAGGCAATACGCTCCACAGGGCTGTAGCATGCGTCGACCAGCAGACGGCCGATTGGGCGCTCATCTTCTTCCGAATGAATTCGGGTAGAAGCCGGCACATAACCACGACCGCGCTGAACTTTGATACGCATGCTAATAGACGCGTTCTCATCGGTCAGGTGGCAGATCACGTGCTGCGGCTTGACGATTTCGACATCACCGTCGTGGGTGATATCGGCTGCAGTCACAGGGCCAATGCCAGATTTATTCAAGGTAAGAATAACTTCATCTTTGCCCTGAACTCTCACCGCCAGCCCTTTCAGGTTGAGCAGGATTTCCAGGATATCTTCCTGAACGCCTTCTTTGGTGCTGTACTCATGTAGTACACCATCAATCTCAACCTCGGTCACCGCGCAACCCGGCATCGATGAGAGCAGAATACGGCGCAGTGCGTTACCCAGAGTATGGCCAAAGCCACGCTCTAAAGGCTCAAGGGTCACCTTGGCGTGCGTCGAACTCACTTGCTCGATATCAACCAGGCGCGGTTTTAGAAACTCTGTCACAGAACCCTGCATTGTGTCCTCTCTTTGGTACTAAGCTTTACTTGGAGTAAAGCTCGACGATCAGGTGTTCGTTAATGTCCGCAGACAGATCAGAACGCTCCGGCTTACGCTTAAACGTACCTTCCATCTTGCCAGCATCAACTTCCAGCCAGGTTGGCTTTTCACGCTGCTCAGCCAGCTCCAGAGCGGCTTTCACGCGAGACTGCTTCTTCGCTTTCTCACGAATGCTTACAACGTCATTCGGACTAACCTGATAAGAAGCGATGTTAACAACACGACCGTTTACCATAATTGCTTTATGGCTAACCAGCTGACGTGCTTCTGCACGAGTGGCACCGAAGCCCATACGGTATACAACGTTGTCCAGACGACCTTCCAGCAGAGCCAACAGGTTTTCACCGGTGTTGCCTTTCAGACGTGCTGCTTCTTTGTAGTAGTTACGGAACTGACGCTCCAGCACACCATAGATACGGCGAACTTTTTGCTTTTCACGCAACTGCACACCATAGTCAGACAGACGCGGTTTACGCGCACCGTGCTGGCCAGGAGCTTGTTCAATTTTACACTTGGTATCGATCGCGCGAACGCCAGACTTAAGGAATAAGTCGGTGCCCTCACGACGGCTCAGCTTGAGCTTAGGACCCAAATATCTTGCCATTTTCTTTCTCCAACAAACCTGGAAAACGAAGCGTTATACGCGACGTTTTTTCGGCGGACGACAACCGTTATGAGGGATCGGAGTCACATCAGTAATGTTAGTGATGCGGAAACCTGCGGCGTTCAGAGCACGAATAGTAGATTCGCGGCCTGGACCCGGACCTTTAACCATAACTTCCAGATTCTTGATGCCGTATTCTTTCACGGCGTCAGCGCAACGCTCTGCTGCAACCTGAGCTGCAAACGGAGTGGATTTGCGAGAACCACGGAAACCGGAACCACCGGCTGTTGCCCAACCCAACGCGTTACCCTGACGATCAGTGATAGTCACGATGGTGTTGTTGAAAGAAGCATGGATATGAGCCACGCCGTCAGAGACTTGTTTTCTTACACGTTTACGTGCACGAATTGGTGCCTTTGCCATTATTCAATCACCCCGATTATTTCTTGATCGGTTTGCGCGGACCCTTACGGGTACGTGCGTTGGTCTTGGTACGCTGACCGCGAACCGGGAGACCACGACGATGACGCAAACCGCGATAGCAACCAAGATCCATCAGGCGCTTGATGCTCATGCTGATTTCACGGCGCAGATCACCTTCAACGACAAATTTGGCAACTTCGTCACGCAGCGTGTCGATTTGTCCTTCAGACAGCTCACTGATCTTAACATCTTCAGCGATACCCGCTGCAGCCAGGATGGCTTTAGAACGGGTCTTGCCGACGCCATAAATCGAAGTTAATGCGATTACGGCATGCTTATGATCAGGAATGTTAATGCCTGCTATACGGGCCACTATGCACTCCTACTATTTAATATGTACGTTCCATGCTGAAAAGCCCGTTTTCAGGATACTCAAATGGAAACGCACAGACATACAAAAGATTGGCTGGCTAATCTAGCCAGCTCAACCCAACTTTGCAAGAAAAATATGCGAAAAAATCAGCCTTGGCGCTGTTTATGCTTCGGCTCGGCACTGCAAATCACACGGATGACACCATCACGCTTAACGATTTTGCAGTTACGGCATAATTTCTTGACGGAAGCACGAACTTTCATTTTTACTCTCCGTAACTTCTCGGGCGACCAATTATCGGCCGTAGCCTTTCAGGTTCGCCTTCTTCAATGCAGACTCATACTGACTGGACATCATCAGAGTTTGCACTTGAGCCATAAAGTCCATAATCACGACAACAACGATAAGCAGTGAGGTCCCACCAAAGTAGAACGGTACTTTCATTGCATCACGCATGAACTCCGGGATCAGGCAGATAAAGGTAATGTACAGCGCACCAACCAGGGTCAGGCGGGTCATTACTTTATCGATATACTTCGCCGTTTGCTCTCCCGGACGAATTCCTGGTACAAATGCACCGGACTTCTTCAGGTTATCTGCTGTTTCACGCGGGTTGAAAACCAACGCCGTGTAGAAGAAACAGAAGAAGATGATTGCAGACGCATAGAGTAACACATAAAGCGGTTGCCCAGGCTGCAAATACAGCGAAATTGTTGTCAGCCAGTTCCAACCAGTACCGCCCCCGAACCATGACGCGATGGTCGCCGGGAACAGAATAATACTGGAAGCGAAGATTGCCGGGATTACCCCCGCCATATTCACTTTCAGCGGTAAATGTGTGCTCTGTGCAGCATAGACACGACGACCTTGCTGACGTTTCGCGTAGTTTACCACAATGCGGCGTTGACCACGCTCAACAAATACAACAAAGAACGTCACTGCAAATACTAATACTGCAACCAACAGCAACACGAGGAAGTGCAGGTCGCCTTGACGCGCTTGCTCGATAGTATGGGCAATGGCTGGCGGGAGTCCCGCGACAATACCGGCGAAGATAATGATTGAAATACCGTTGCCGATACCTCGTTCAGTAATCTGTTCGCCCAACCACATCAGGAACATGGTTCCTGTGACCAGACTTACAACAGCGGTGAAGTAGAATGCAAAGCCCGGGTTAATGACCAGGCCTTGCATACCAGGCATATTCGGCAGACCGGTAGCAATACCGATCGACTGG
Organism: Escherichia sp. WS338; assembly: GCF_046486405.1. Lineage (NCBI taxonomy): Bacteria > Pseudomonadati > Pseudomonadota > Gammaproteobacteria > Enterobacterales > Enterobacteriaceae > Escherichia > Escherichia sp. WS338. The sequence goes on from NZ_JBJQLL010000042.1 coordinate 14,842, forward strand.
AATATTGCCAGCACCAGAGTACCGTAGCGGGTGTACTGGCTGATCTTACGACGACCAGACTCCCCTTCTTTCTTAATTTCTGCCAACGTTGGGTGAACCACCGTCAGCAGCTGGATAATGATCGATGCCGAAATATATGGCATGATCCCCAGAGCAAAGATAGAAGCACGGCTGAGAGCACCACCAGAGAACATGTTAAACATTTCAATGATGGTGCCTCGCTGTTGCTCAAGCAGTTTGGCAAGTACAGCGGCATCAATACCAGGGATCGGAATAAAAGAGCCAATACGGAACACAATCAGCGCACCGATAACAAACAGCAGTCTGCGTTTCAGCTCGCCTAAGCCACCTTTGGCACTTTGAAAATCTAATCCCGGTTGTTTAGCCATCTGCTACTTATTCCTCGATTTTACCGCCAGCAGCTTCGATAGCAGCACGAGCGCCTTTAGTAACACGCAGGCCACGAACAGTTACCGGAGTAGTGACTTCGCCAGCCAGGATCACTTTCGCGAACTCGATCTGGATACCGATAATGTTAGCCGCTTTCAGCGTGTTCAGGTCTACAACACCGCCTTCTACTTTAGCCAGGTCAGACAGACGAACTTCGGCTGTAATCGCTGCTTTACGAGAAGTGAAGCCGAATTTCGGCAGACGACGGTACAGAGGCATCTGACCACCCTCGAAACCGCGACGTACGCCACCGCCAGAACGAGATTTCTGACCTTTGTGACCACGACCACCGGTTTTACCGAGGCCAGAACCGATACCACGACCCAGGCGTTTACCCGCCTTTTTGGAGCCTTCGGCCGGAGACAGAGTATTTAAACGCATCTCTTACTCCTCAACTTTAACCATGAAGGAAACCGCGTTGATCATACCGCGAATAGCAGGAGTATCCTCGCGCTCTACGGTGTGACCAATACGACGCAGACCCAGGCCAAGCAGCGTTGCCTTGTGTTTCGGCAGACGACCGATTGCACTGCGGGTTTGAGTAATTTTAATAGTCTTTGCCATGGTTTATTTCCCCAGAATTTCTTCAACGGATTTACCACGCTTGGCAGCGACCATTTCTGGAGAATTCATATTTTCCAGGCCATCGATAGTTGCACGAACCACGTTAATCGGGTTGGTGGAACCATACGCTTTAGCCAGAACGTTATGAACCCCAGCGACTTCCAGAACGGCACGCATTGCACCACCGGCGATGATACCGGTACCTTCGGAAGCCGGCTGCATGAATACGCGAGAACCCGTGTGAACACCTTTAACAGGGTGTTGCAGAGTGCCGTTATTCAGCGCGACGTTAATCATATTGCGACGGGCTTTTTCCATCGCTTTCTGGATCGCTGCTGGAACTTCACGCGCTTTACCGTAACCAAAACCAACGCGACCGTTACCATCGCCAACTACAGTCAGAGCTGTGAAGGAGAAAATACGACCACCTTTAACGGTTTTAGATACGCGGTTTACCGCGATCAGCTTTTCCTGCAGTTCGCCAGCTTGTTTTTCGATGTGAGCCATCTTACACCTCTACCTTAGAACTGAAGGCCAGCTTCACGGGCAGCATCTGCCAGTGCCTGGACACGACCATGATATTGGAACCCGGAACGGTCAAAGGATACATCTTTGATGCCTTTTTCCAGAGCGCGTTCAGCGACAGCTTTACCCACAGCTGCAGCCGCGTCTTTGTTACCGGTGTACTTCAGTTGTTCAGCGATAGCTTTTTCTACAGTAGAAGCAGCTACCAGAACTTCAGAACCGTTCGGTGCAATTACCTGTGCGTAAATGTGACGCGGGGTACGATGTACCACCAGGCGAGTTGCGCCCAGCTCCTGGAGCTTGCGGCGTGCGCGGGTCGCACGACGGATACGAGCAGATTTCTTATCCATAGTGTTACCTTACTTCTTCTTAGCCTCTTTGGTACGCACGACTTCGTCGGCGTAACGAACACCCTTGCCTTTGTAAGGCTCAGGACGACGGTAGGCGCGCAGATCCGCTGCAACCTGGCCGATCACCTGCTTATCAGCGCCTTTCAGCACGATTTCAGTCTGAGTCGGACATTCAGCAGTGATACCCGCAGGCAGCTGATGGTCAACAGGATGAGAGAAACCCAGAGACAGGTTAATCACATTGCCTTTAACCGCTGCACGGTAACCTACACCAACCAGCTGCAGCTTCTTAGTGAAGCCTTCGGTAACACCGATAACCATTGAGTTCAGCAGGGCACGCGCGGTACCAGCCTGTGCCCAACCGTCTGCGTAACCATCACGCGGACCGAAGGTCAGGGTATTATCTGCATGTTTAACTTCAACAGCATCGTTGAGAGTACGAGTCAGCTCGCCGTTTTTACCTTTGATCGTAATAACCTGACCGTTGATTTTTACGTCAACGCCGGCAGGAACAACGACCGGTGCTTTAGCAACACGAGACATTTTTTCCTCCGATTAGGCTACGTAGCAGATAATTTCGCCACCAAGACCAGCCTGGCGCGCTGCACGATCAGTCATAACACCTTTAGAGGTAGAAACAACTGCGATACCCAGACCCGCCATAACTTTCGGCAGCTCATCTTTACGCTTATAGATGCGCAGACCTGGGCGGCTGACACGCTGAATGCTTTCTACAACAGCTTTGCCCTGGAAATACTTCAGAGTAAGTTCCAGTTCAGGCTTGGTGTCGCCTTCAACTTTAAAATCTTCAATAAAACCTTCTTCCTTCAGCACGTTGGCGATTGCCACTTTCAGCTTGGAGGAAGGCATGGTGACCGCAGCTTTGTTCGCGGCCTGACCGTTACGGATACGGGTCAGCATATCCGCGATCGGATCTTGCATGCTCATCTGTCTTTACTCCCGTGATTCAATTGGTGACAATTACCAGCTAGCCTTTTTCAGACCCGGGATTTCACCGCGCATAGCGGCTTCACGGACCTTAATACGGCTCAACCCGAACTTCCGCAGGAAACCATGCGGACGACCTGTTTGACGGCAGCGGTTACGCTGACGAGACGGGCTGGAATCACGCGGCAGAGTCTGCAGCTTGAGAACAGCGTTCCAACGATCTTCGTCGGAAGCGTTCACATCAGAGATGATCGCTTTCAGTTCAGCGCGTTTCGCGAAGTATTTATCAGCTAAAGCTACGCGTTTTACTTCGCGTGCTTTCATTGATTGCTTAGCCATTTAGTAACCCTACCTTACTTGCGGAACGGGAAGTCAAAGGCAGCCAGCAGAGCGCGGCCTTCTTCGTCAGATTTCGCAGTAGTGGTAATGGTAATATCCAAACCACGAACGCGGTCGACTTTATCGTAGTCGATTTCTGGGAAGATGATCTGCTCACGGACACCCATGCTGTAGTTACCACGACCGTCGAAAGACTTAGCGGACAGGCCACGGAAGTCACGGATACGAGGTACAGCAATAGTGATCAGGCGCTCAAAGAACTCCCACATGCGTTCGCCACGCAGAGTTACTTTACAGCCGATCGGATAGCCCTGACGGATTTTGAAGCCTGCAACAGATTTGCGTGCTTTGGTGATCAGCGGTTTTTGACCGGAGATTGCTGCCAGGTCTGCTGCTGCGTTATCCAGCAGTTTTTTGTCAGCGATCGCTTCACCAACACCCATGTTCAGGGTGATCTTCTCGACCCGAGGGACTTGCATGACAGAATTGTAGTTAAACTCAGTCATGAGTTTTTTAACTACTTCGTCTTTGTAGTAATCATGCAGTTTCGCCATCGTACTACTCCAAATTACTTGATAGTTTCGCTGTTAGACTTGAAGAAACGGACTTTTTTACCGTCTTCGAATCTAAAGCCTACACGGTCAGCCTTGCCGGTTGCCGCATTGAAGATTGCTACGTTGGAAACCTGAATAGCGGCTTCTTTTTCAACGATGCCACCCGGTTGGTTCAGGGCCGGAACCGGCTTCTGATGTTTCTTAACCAGGTTGATACCTTCAACAATGACCTTGCCGGAAGACAGGACATTCTTAACTTTACCGCGTTTACCTTTATCTTTACCGGTTAACACGATAACTTCGTCATCACGACGGATTTTCGCTGCCATGATTCGCTCCTTAGAGTACTTCTGGTGCCAGAGAGATAATTTTCATGAACTTCTCACTACGAAGCTCACGAGTTACCGGCCCAAAAATACGCGTACCGATAGGCTGCTCGCTGTTGTTGTTCAGAAGAACACAAGCATTACCATCGAAGCGAATGACAGAACCGTCCGGGCGACGAACACCCTTCTTGGTGCGCACCACTACCGCCTTCAGCACATCACCTTTTTTGACCTTACCACGCGGAATTGCTTCTTTGATGGTGATCTTGATGATGTCGCCTACGCCTGCGTAGCGACGGTGCGAGCCACCCAGAACCTTGATACACATTACGCGACGTGCACCGGAGTTGTCGGCGACGTTCAGCATAGTCTGTTCTTGGATCATTTTAGTGCTCCGCTAATGTCAACTACTACTGAGACCCGAAAATCAGGTCGTTAAAAATCCCCATATCGAGGGCGCGGCATTATAACACCGCTTCAAGGATATGGGTAGAAAAAATAAACGGCTCATTTCTGAGCCGTTTATTCGTATCGAGAGAGTGTACTGTATTACAGAACCGCTTTCTCTACAACGCGAACCAGCGTCCAGGATTTAGTCTTGGACAGCGGACGGCATTCGCGGATTTCAACCACGTCACCGATACCGCATTCGTTGTTCTCGTCATGTACGTGCAGTTTGGTCGTACGCTTGATGAATTTACCGTAGATCGGGTGTTTCACAAAACGTTCGATAGCAACAACAATGGATTTCTCCATTTTGTCGCTAACAACGCGACCTTGCAGAGTACGGATTTTATCGGTCATTACGCACCCGCCTTCTCGTTCAGTAAAGTCTTAACGCGTGCGACATCGCGACGCACTTGCTTCAACAGGTGAGACTGTTGCAGCTGGCCACTTGCAGCCTGCATACGCAGGTTGAACTGCTCACGCAGCAGGTTCAGCAGCTCGGTGTTCAGCTCTTCAACGCTCTTCTCACGCAGCTCTTTTGCTTTCATTACATCACCGTCTTAGTTACAAAGGTGGTTTTAATCGGCAGTTTCGCTGCTGCCAGCTTGAATGCTTCACGGGCCAGCTCTTCCGGAACACCGTCCATTTCATACAGGACTTTACCCGGCTGAATCAAGGCAACCCAATACTCCACGTTACCTTTACCTTTACCCATACGCACTGCCAGCGGCTTTTCAGTGATCGGTTTGTCCGGGAACACACGGATCCAGATCTTACCTTGACGCTTAACTGCACGGGTCATAGCACGACGTGCTGCTTCGATCTGACGGGCAGTCAGACGACCACGGCCAACAGCTTTCAGACCGAAGCTGCCGAAGCTAACATCCGTACCCTGCGCCAGACCGCGGTTACGGCCTTTGTGCATTTTACGGAATTTTGTACGCTTTGGTTGTAACATCAGCGACGCTCCTTATTTACGGCCTTTACGCTGCTGCTTTTTAGGCTGAGCAGCCGGTTTTTCCGGTTGTTCAACAGCAGCCATACCACCCAGGATCTCGCCTTTGAAGATCCACACTTTAACGCCGATTACACCGTAAGTGGTGTGCGCTTCAGAGGTGTTGTAGTCGATGTCAGCACGCAGAGTGTGCAGCGGTACGCGACCTTCGCGGTACCATTCGGTACGTGCGATTTCTGCGCCGCCCAGACGGCCGCTAACTTCAACTTTAATACCTTTAGCGCCCAGACGCATTGCGTTCTGTACAGCACGCTTCATAGCACGACGGAACATAACGCGACGTTCCAGCTGAGAAGTGATGCTGTCAGCAACCAGTTTTGCGTCCAGTTCAGGCTTACGAACTTCGGCGATGTTGATCTGTGCAGGAACGCCAGCGATGTCCGCTACGACCTTACGCAGTTTTTCTACGTCTTCACCTTTTTTACCGATAACGATACCCGGGCGAGCAGTGTGAATGGTTACACGGATGCTCTTAGCCGGACGCTCGATAACGATACGAGATACGGACGCTTTAGCCAGTTCCTTAGTCAGGTACTGACGTACTTTAAAATCGCTGTCCAGGTTGTCAGCGAATTCTTTGGTGTTCGCAAACCAGGTAGAGTTCCATGGTTTTACAATACCCAGGCGAATACCATTAGGATGTACTTTCTGACCCATTGCTAGTCTCCAGAGTCTCAGCGATCGGACACAACCACAGTGATGTGGCTGGTGCGCTTCAGGATGCGATCTGCACGACCTTTTGCACGCGGCATAATGCGCTTCATGCTCGGGCCTTCGTCTACGAAAATTTTCGTAACTTTCAGATCGTCAATGTCAGCGCCATCGTTGTGTTCAGCGTTAGCAATGGCAGATTCCAGAACTTTCTTGACCAGTACAGCCGCTTTCTTGTTGGTGTAGGTCAAAATATCCAGAGCCTGCGACACTTTCTTACCGCGAATCAGGTCAGCAACAAGGCGAACCTTCTGAGCAGAAGAACGAGCATGGCGATGTTTAGCGATAGTTTCCATCTCTTCCTCCTACCTTATTTCTTCTTCGCTTTTTTATCAGCAGCGTGGCCGCGATAAGTACGAGTCGGTGCGAATTCACCCAGTTTGTGACCGACCATTTCGTCGGTTACAAATACCGGAACGTGCTGACGACCATTATGGACAGCGATGGTCAAACCGATCATGTTAGGAAAGATCGTTGAACGACGGGACCAAGTGCGCAGGGGCTTCTTGTCTCCGCTTTCCACCGCTTTCTCTACCTTCTTCAGCAAGTGCAGGTCAATAAAAGGACCTTTCTTGAGAGAACGTGGCATGGCTTATCCTCTAAAATTATTTGCTACGGCGACGTACGATGAATTTATCAGTACGCTTGTTGCTGCGGGTCTTCTTACCTTTGGTCTGAACGCCCCACGGAGTTACCGGGTGCTTACCAAAGTTACGACCTTCACCACCACCATGTGGGTGGTCTACCGGGTTCATCGCGGTACCGCGAACGGTCGGACGAACACCACGCCAGCGTGCAGCACCTGCTTTACCCAGAACGCGCAGCATATGCTCAGCATTGCCAACTTCGCCCAGAGTTGCACGGCAGTCTGCTTCTACTTTACGCATTTCACCAGAACGCAGACGCAGGGTGACATAAGCACCATCACGAGCAACGATCTGAACGTAAGTACCAGCGGAACGTGCCAGCTGACCGCCTTTACCTGGTTTCATTTCTACGTTATGAACAGTAGAACCAACCGGGATGTTGCGCATCGGCAGGGTGTTACCTGGTTTGATTGCAGCATCAACGCCAGACTGAATCTGGTCGCCAGCTTTCAGGCCTTTAGGGGCCAGGATGTAACGGCGTTCACCGTCTTTGTACAGAACCAGCGCGATGTTCGCGGAACGGTTCGGATCGTACTCAAGACGTTCAACAACTGCCGGGATACCGTCTTTGTTGCGTTTGAAGTCAACAATACGGTAAGCCTGCTTGTGGCCACCACCGATATGACGAGTGGTGATACGGCCATTGTTGTTACGACCACCGGATTTGCTGTTTTTTTCCAGCAACGGAGCAAAAGGTTTGCCCTTGTGCAGCTCAGGGTTAACCACTTTAACAACGTGGCGACGACCCGGAGATGTCGGTTTACATTTAACAACTGCCATTGTATTACTCCTCCGACTTACTCAGCGCCGCCAACGAAGTCCAGATTCTGGCCTTCTTTCAGGGTGACGTAAGCTTTTTTCCAGTCGCTACGACGACCGATACGCTGTCCGTGACGTTTAACTTTCCCTTTAACTACCAGGGTGTTAACGACTTCGACTTCGACTTCAAACAGTTTCTGCACAGCAGCTTTGATTTCTGCTTTGGTCGCGTCTTTAGCAACTTTGAGTACGATGGTGTTAGATTTTTCCATCGCAGTAGACGCTTTTTCAGAAACGTGCGGTGCACGCAGCACCTTCAGCAGACGTTCTTCACGAATCATGCCAGCATCTCCTCAACTTGCTTAACAGCATCAGCAGTCATTACGACTTTGTCGAAGGCGATCAGGCTAACCGGGTCGATACCAGTTGCATCGCGTACGTCAACCTTGTGCAGGTTGCGCGCAGCCAGGAACAGGTTTTCGTCCAGCTCACCGGTGATGATCAGCACATCTTCCAGAGCCATGTCTTTCAGTTTCTGTGCCAGCAGCTTAGTTTTCGGCGCTTCTACAGAGAACTTCTCGACAACGATCAGACGATCCTGACGTACCAGTTCGGACAGGATGCTTTTCAGCGCGCCGCGGTACATCTTCTTGTTAACTTTTTGACTGTGGTCCTGCGGACGAGCAGCAAAGGTCACGCCACCAGAACGCCAGATCGGGCTCTTGATAGAACCAGAACGCGCACGGCCGGTGCCTTTCTGGCGCCACGGTTTTTTACCGGAACCAGTTACTTCAGCACGAGTCTTCTGAGCACGAGTACCCTGACGAGCACCAGCTGCATAAGCAACAACAACCTGGTGAACCAGCGCTTCGTTGAAATCACGACCGAAGGTAGTTTCGGAAACAGTCAGCGCGCTCTGCGCGTCTTTCAATACTAATTCCATTGCTATCTCCTTACGCCTTCACAGCTGGTTTAACGATCAGGTCGCTACCGGTTGCACCCGGGACAGCACCTTTAACCAGCAGCAGGTTGCGCTCAGCGTCAACGCGTACTACGTCAAGGCTCTGAACGGTTACACGTTCGTTACCCATCTGACCTGCCATTTTCTTGCCTTTGAACACTTTGCCCGGAGTCTGGTTCTGACCGATAGAACCCGGAACGCGGTGAGACAAGGAGTTACCGTGAGTAGCGTCCTGGGTACGGAAGTTCCAGCGCTTAACGGTACCTGCGAAACCTTTACCTTTAGAGGTGCCAGTTACGTCAACTTTTTTAACGTCAGCAAACAGTTCAACGCTAATGCTCTGACCTACAGTGAACTCTTCGCCTTCAGCCAGGCGGAATTCCCACAGACCACGGCCAGCTTCTACGCCAGCTTTAGCGAAGTGGCCAGCTTCAGGCTTGGTCACACGGTTAGCTTTTTTAGCACCGGTGGTTACCTGAATAGCACGGTAGCCATCGTTAGCCAGGTCTTTAACCTGAGTAACGCGGTTTGCTTCAACTTCGATTACGGTTACTGGGATAGAAACGCCGTCTTCTGTGAAGATACGGGTCATACCCACTTTTTTACCGACTAAACCAATCATTGTTTCAACCTCTCAATCGCTCAATGACCTGATTAACCCAGGCTGATCTGCACGTCTACACCGGCAGCCAGATCCAGACGCATCAGAGCATCAACGGTTTTCTCGGTTGGCTCAACGATGTCAACCAGACGCAAGTGAGTACGGATTTCGTACTGATCGCGCGCGTCTTTGTTGACGTGCGGGGAGATCAGAACAGTGAAGCGCTCTTTGCGTGTCGGCAGCGGGATCGGACCACGGACCTGCGCACCAGTGCGCTTGGCAGTCTCGACGATTTCCGCGGTTGCTTGATCGATCAGACGATGATCAAACGCTTTCAGGCGGATACGGATTCTTTGGTTCTGCATGAGACCAGAGCTCCAATTATTTTATAAACGAAAATGATTACTCCTCAGACCCATTACGATTGATGGGAGAGTGTAACCGTTCTTACGTAGCTCCCCGATTGGGAGCATTGTTAGGTAGCCAAATTCGGCTAACTGAGGTTCAGATTGAACCTGCTGTCAACTACGACAAGCCCGCGCATTATACATACTTAACCACCGAACGCAAGCGTATTGCTAGTAAAGTAAACAGCCTTCGGGTTATCTCTCAAGTTCGTTCAGCGCATTTTTGACACGCTCTCTTAAACCGGCTTTCTCGTCGCTTTCTTCTACAGTATTTTCTTCGTCTTCAGAAGAAGAGGGAGCATTCTCAACCGCGACGTCTGGGTCATCTTCCTCCTCGACGGATTCGACGACGGGGAGTGGCTGTTTTTTGAAGAAATAGTGTTGTGTTGATTGTTTAAAAGCGGGCGTTTCAGCCTCTACAGTGACTTCTGCTTTTACTATCCAAAGCGCCCATAGCTGCCTGGCATACCCACCAACCAACACCATTCCTGCAAACCACAGGCAAATCAGCAATAAACAAATGACATATATTATGGTGCTGTGTTTTTGTCGGGAGAAGATACCAGGGTGACCTGTTTCTTTCTGCTCACGCGCGGCGATATAGAATTCAAACATGTCATTTCCCCTTCACTGTTGTTTCCGGGGAAATATTTGCTTCATCCCGATATAAGTAGGCACTCTCCCCTGCCACCTGCCAGAGATGTACTAACGTTGAAAAGCCAACAACACCGTCAGTTTTCAAGTGGTGGCTTTTTTGAAATTGCTTTATTTTTTCTACCAACAAGGGACGCCACTCTGCCGAAGGTTCTGTCGAAATATGCAATGCGCGGTTTAACATCGTTTCCAGCCAGAGAATCTCTTCCTCGCTGCTATCACGCGTAATGGTACTCTCCCCTTCCGGCGACATTTTCCATAACAGAAGATAATCACCCGTCCATACCGACTCAAACCATTGATGTGTCAGCGTCCAGGTTTGCTGCCCTACGAGGACATCAACGGTAGCATCACCGACGCGAACGACCACAACAGGCAATTTTTTGTCCCCGACTTTAAGCGATGCGATCCAGGGCAAATTCTGATCTACCAATGTTTGTAAAGAAGCATTCCCACTTTTACATGCCAGCCCCGCTCTTACTGCCTGATCGCACCAGGCCGAATCAGCTGGGACCTCGTACCCCCATACGCCGTATAACACGCTTAGCGCCTCACTATCGCGCATCACTACATGAGCAATATCCTTAGTCATATCTTGTTTAACTACTGGCGTTACGGGTACCAGCCACGCAGGAACGGGGAACGGATCTGTGAAAGAGGACAGCAGTAGCCAACCACAGGTAAGTGCGATAATGGTTCCACTCATCACCACGGCAAGCTGCATTTTCCGGGGGCGGTTATCACCTAATACGCGGTAAATCATTCGCCAATGTTTTGCAGTGAAAACGCTGGTCTGCTCGGCTTGCTGTAATAAGCTAATTGTTTCGCCGGCAAGCGCCAGCTTTCTGCGATCTCCCCGACATAATAAAGCTATCCGTTTCAGAACTCTGGCAGTTAAAAGGAGATCGGGCTGGTCAATATTCTGACCTTCAAGGATGCTTGCCTTAAGCTCGTGCTCCATCAGACGTCCTGTTGAGACAAGTTCAATGCCCTGTTTTTTAAAATCACGTTCGACTTTTCGATCGGGTCTGCCGATCAGCAAAAATTGACCGTCAGGAATAAGAGATATCGCGCGTTGGAGATCATCAAGTATGCGGCGGTGATTCAGGTGAGCATTTTCAATAATAATAAGAGGGCAGCGACTATCAGTTCGATGAAGCGCATGCAGTAATTGACCCGCCATCTCATCTCGCGTCCAGGCGCTGTCACGGCAGCCCTGTTCAGCCGCATTATCGTCGGTAACGATCCATGCGGCCTTACCTTGCGAGGAAACAACGAGGCTTAAAGTAATCACACGGCGATGTTTATCTTTTTGTAGTTGCTGCGCCAGCCAGGTTTTTCCACTTCCAGCCTCACCCAACAGGTAATGACTCCAACTTATTGATAGTGTTTTATGTTCAGATAATGCCCGATGACTTTGTCATGCAGCTCCACCGATTTTGAGAACGACAGCGACTTCCGTCCCAGCCGTG
>NZ_JBJQLL010000043.1:0-26346 GCF_046486405.1 Escherichia sp. WS338
GGTGGTCCCACCTGACCCCATGCCGAACTCAGAAGTGAAACGCCGTAGCGCCGATGGTAGTGTGGGGTCTCCCCATGCGAGAGTAGGGAACTGCCAGGCATCAAATTTAGCAGTAAGCCGGTTATAAACCGGTGGTTGTAAAAGAATTCGGTGGAGCGGTAGTTCAGTCGGTTAGAATACCTGCCTGTCACGCAGGGGGTCGCGGGTTCGAGTCCCGTCCGTTCCGCCACTTATTAAGAAGCCTCGAGTTAACGCTCGAGGTTTCTTTTCGTTTGTATTTCTATTATTGCCAAAATCGCAAAAATCCTCTGCGTTTTACGCCATTTTTCCACAACAGTCTGAAGCCCATAATCACCTCAGTTAACGAAAATAGCATTAAAAGAGGCATATTATGGCTATCCCTGCATTTGGTTTAGGCACTTTCCGTCTGAAAGACGACGTTGTTATTTCATCTGTGAAAACGGCGCTTGAACTTGATTATCGCGCAATTGATACCGCACAAATCTATGATAACGAAGCCGCAGTAGGTCAGGCGATTGCAGAAAGTGGCGTGCCACGTCATGAACTCTACATCACCACTAAAATCTGGATTGAAAATCTCAGCAAAGACAAATTGATCCCGAGTCTGAAAGAGAGCCTGCAAAAATTGCGTACCGATTATGTTGATCTGACGCTAATCCACTGGCCGTCACCAAGCGATGAAGTCTCTGCTGAAGAGTTTATGCAGGCGCTGCTGGAAGCCAAAAAACAAGGGCTGACGCGTGAGATCGGTATTTCCAACTTCACGATCCCATTGATGGAAAAAGCGATTGCTGCTGTTGGCGCTGAAAACATCGCTACTAACCAGATTGAACTCTCTCCTTATCTGCAAAACCGTAAAGTGGTCGCTTGGGCTAAACAGCACGGTATCCATATTACTTCCTATATGACTCTGGCGTATGGCAATGCACTGAAAGATAAGGTTATTGCTCGTATTGCAGCTAAACACAATGCGACTCCGGCTCAAGTGATTCTGGCGTGGGCTATGGGGGAAGGTTACTCAGTAATTCCTTCTTCTACTAAACGTGAAAACCTGGAGAGTAATCTTAAGGCACAAAATTTACAGCTTGATGCCGAAGATAAAAAAGCGATCGCCGCACTGGATTGCAACGACCGCCTGGTTAGCCCGGAAGGTCTGGCTCCTGAATGGGATTAAGCCTCTCTGACAGCTCCTCCGGGAGCTGTTTTTACATGCTCGCTAAGGAAATCGATAAAAGCCCGGATGCGCGTACTTACCGCACGGTCGCTGTAATAGACTGCACTGAATGGCATTTCCACTGGCAACACTTTATCTGCCATTAACTCCACCAATTCTCCGCGAGCGATTTCTTTGTCGATCATGTAGTCGGACAAACACGCAATCCCGTTGCCACTCAGGCAAAGCTGTTTCAGTGTTTCCCCACTATTGGAGGACAAACCGTACTTCACCTCATGTAATTGTCCATCGCTACAGGCTATCGGCCAGGTATTGAGGGAAGCGGGTTCAGTGAATCCCAGGCAAATATGTTGCTTTAAATCGTCGATCGTTTCTGGCTTCCCGTAGCGGGAAATATAATCGGGGGAGGCGATAATTTTTCGATAACTGTTAAATAACGGCCTGGCACGTAAGCTGGAATCCGTTAACGTACCGGCGCGTATCGCGACATCCACTTTTCTTTCGATCAAATTAATAATCGTTTCGGAGGAGACTAGCGATAAAGTGACTTCCGGATAGCGTTCACGAAAAGGCTTAATCAACGGCATCAGAAAGTGCAGCACCACTGGAGTTGCGGCATCGATCCGTAACAGTCCACGCGGTGTATTACGCGTCTCCATAATTTCTGATTCTGCCGCTGCCATCTCCTGCAAAATTGACTGTACGCGACGAAAATAACGCTCGCCTTCTTCCGTCAGGCTAAGTTGCCGCGTGGTCCGATTAAGCAGGCTAACGCCAAGTTTCATCTCCAGCTTTTTCACCGCCCGGCTTACCGCTGAGTTTGCTTGCCCTAATTGTTCCGCTGCCCGGCTAAAGCTGCCGCTTTCGACGACTGAAACAAAAATGGCGAGTTCTTCCGACGTGGCTTTCATTTTTGCTCCTGTTGCAAAATAGAAGAGATATTTTGAATTTATTTGTCATTAAACCATCAGGATGCGAGATATGCCATCCGATTTAATGTTCTCAATAATGAGCAAAATCCTGACCGGTGTAAGCACTTGCTTACATAACAATATACAATTGCTCGTTGAAAGAGTGAGCTAAAATCCCTATAACAGTAGAACCCTCCCGAGTGCGGAAGGGTTGACGTGATAGAGGTTTCAAAGTCAAAAGTGCGAAAAAACACCTATGCCATGCGCTATGTTGCCGGACAACCTGCGGAAAGGATCTTACCGCCGGGGTCTTTTGCGAGCATCGGCCAGGCATTACCACCTGGAGAACCGTTAAGTACCGAAGAGCGTATTCGGATCCTGGTGTGGAACATATACAAACAGCAACGCGCTGAATGGTTGTCGGTATTAAAGAACTACGGCAAAGATGCACATCTGGTGTTATTGCAGGAAGCGCAGACAACGCCAGAGTTAGTACAGTTTGCGACTGCTAACTATCTTGCCGCCGATCAGGTACCCGCTTTCGTGCTGCCACAACATCCTTCTGGCGTAATGACCCTTTCGGCGGCACATCCAGTGTATTGCTGCCCGTTACGTGAACGAGAACCCATTTTGCGTCTGGCGAAGTCGGCACTGGTGACGGTCTATCCATTACCTGACACCCGCCTGTTGATGGTGGTTAATATACACGCCGTCAACTTCAGTCTGGGCGTGGATGTCTATAGTAAGCAGTTACTTCCTATTGGCGATCAGATAGCTCACCACAGTGGCCCGGTCATTATGGCGGGAGATTTCAATGCCTGGAGCCGTAGAAGGATGAACGCGTTATATCGCTTTGCACGGGAAATGTCGCTGCGCCAGGTGCGTTTTACCGATGATCAGCGCCGTCGGGCGTTTGGTCGCCCGCTCGATTTTGTTTTCTACCGTGGTCTGAACGTCAGCGAAGCTTCTGTACTGGTTACGCGCGCGTCCGATCACAATCCGCTACTCGTTGAATTCAGTCCCGGCAAGCCTGATAAATAAGGTATGTCAGGTCTGCCACAGGGCAGACCAACGTTTGGCGCTGCCCTTTTATACTCAAATAACAAAAGGACAGCGCAATGACAACACAATCCCACCATGACCACGTAGAAAAGCAGTTTAGCTCTCAAGCCAGCGAATATCTGACCAGTACCGTACATGCATCCGGACGAGATTTACAGCGTCTGGCGGTGCGTCTGGCTGATTATCCTGATGCAAGTGTACTTGATATGGGCTGCGGAGCAGGGCATGCCAGCTTTGTCGCTGCGCAAAACGTGAGCACGGTGGTGGCGTATGACTTATCTGCCCATATGCTGGATGTTGTGGCACAAGCTGCCGAAGCCCGGCAACTGAAAAATATCACCACCCGCCAGGGTTATGTCGAAAGCCTGCCATTTGCCGATAACGCATTTGATATTGTTATCAGCCGTTATTCTGCCCATCACTGGCATGATGTTGGTGCAGCACTGCGAGAAGTGAATAGGATATTGAAACCTGGCGGTAGGCTGATTGTGATGGACGTAATGTCTCCGGGTCATCCAGTGCGCGACATCTGGTTACAGACGGTAGAAGCATTACGCGATACCTCTCACGTACGAAACTACGCCAGCGGTGAGTGGTTGACGTTAATCAGTGAAGCCAATCTGATAGTTGATAATTTAATTACAGATAAGTTACCGCTGGAATTTTCTTCATGGGTAGCGAGAATGCGTACGCCAGAAGCGTTAGTAGACGCTATTCGCATTTACCAACAGAGCGCATCGACAGAGGTGAAAACGTATTTTGCCTTGCAGAATGATGGCTCTTTCACCAGTGATATCATCATGCTAGAAGCACATAAAGCGGCATAAATAAAAAAGGCACCGGGGGAATCGGTGCCTTTTTTATTATCTGGTTTGTCAGGAATCTGGCATGTTGTTGTTTTTCACAAACAACGTCAGCTTATCGCCTGGTTGCAGATTCGCAGTGTCGCTGTTCCAGCGCATTACATCTTTGATGTTCACGCCGTGGCGTTTAGCAATGCTTGAAAGCGAATCGCCTTTGCGCACACGATACGTAATGCTATCGCTGTTGTTTGCCAGTCGCTGTGCGCTACTGCCTGCACCAATCGTCAAACTTTGGCCTGGCTTCAGCTTAGATCCGCGCAGTTTGTTCCACTGCTGCAAATCTTTGGTGCTTACGCCGAGACGTGAAGCGATACTTGAAAGCGTGTCGCCAGAGCGTACGGTGTAAACACGGCTGTTAAGCGGCGTATTGTCGGCAACCAGCGTCGACTGTACAGCAGCAATTTCGCCTGAAGCCAGAGATTCACGCAGTTGATCTGCATGCTTCTTTGGCACCATCACGTACTGCGGACCACTTGCGCCCAGCGTGGAGCCTTTCACGCCTGCGTTGAATGTCTTCAGCTTGCTGACGGAAATCCCCGCCATATCTGCAACCTTCGCCATTTCAACCGGGCTGCTCAGGTGCACACGCGCCAGAGCACGGCTTTCATCGGTCGTTGGCAGACGTACGCCATAACGCTTGCTGTTTTTGAGAATATCACTCAATGCCAGCATTTTAGGCACGTACTGCTTCGTTTCCTGCGGCAACGGTAACGACCAGAAGTCCGTGGATTTCCCACGCGCTTTGTTCGTTTTAATTGCCTTCATGACCCGACCTTCGCCGCTGTTATAAGCCGCTACGGTCAGAAGCCAGTCGCCGTCAAACATCTTGTTCAGACGCTGCATCATGTTCAGCGCGGCAGTTGTTGAAGCAACAACATCGCGACGCGCGTCATAATTGCGTGTCTGTTTCAAACCATAATTGCGCCCCGTGCTCGGAATGATCTGCCAGATGCCCGCGGCATTGGCGCCAGACGTTGCGTGAGGATCAAAAGCGCTCTCCACTATGGGTAGTAGTACCAGTTCCATAGGCATGTTACGTTTTTTAACTTGCCCGGCTATCCAGTACATATACGGCTCTGCCCGTAAAGTTACATCGTGGAGATAGCTCTTATTGCGTAAATATTTCTGTTTCTGTTCGCGAATCCGGTCGTTTTCCGGAATTCCCATCTTTAGCTCGTCGCCAATGAAAGCCCACAAGTCACCATCTGGCGCGATAGACGTCCCATCGTCCATCCATCGTGCCTGACTTGTAAACTTTGCTGCTTCCCCTTGACCAGCTGCAGAAAGGCTCTGTGCGTGCTGTTGAACGTTGCCGGTACTCTGGCAACCCACGAGCAGGACAGAGGCGAGTAATATCGCTTTTGCCTTCATGTGTGTGTCAATAGTTGCTTAAAAGACGACCGATCATAACGGCGAACGGAGCCGATGACAAGAAAGTTTTATCAGAACCTATCTTTCTTTGACCTTAACCATGCAAAACGTTCTTCAGGTTGTTGCAATAATGTTTCTTCATTAATTACATTAATTAAATCAATATCTTCCGTTCTTAAAAAAACATTAATTTGCCGCTCATTTTTCAGAATTACGGGTAGTGTTATTTGATTTTTTGCCCGTAACTCCTTAACTTTACGATAATAATCATTTATGGACAAATCGTGCGGAAGAATACTCAAAGCAAACTTCATATTTGATAAGGTATATTCATGAGCACAACATACCAATGTATCGTCAGGTAACGCACTTAACTTTTTAAGTGATTGATACATTTGTGATGGTGTCCCTTCAAACAACCGACCACACCCACCAGAAAACAGCGTGTCGCCGCAAAATAGATAAGGTTTACTGAAGTAACAGATATGTCCTAAAGTGTGACCCGGTGTGGCAATTACACTAAATTCATGCCCCAAAACGAAGGCAGTTTCGCTATCTTTGACTACCTGTGTTGTTCCCTTATCTTGTGTCTCTTGTGGACCATACACCACAATTTGCGGAAACTTTTTCACCAGTTCTTTTACGCCGCCAACGTGATCGTGGTGATGGTGGGTGAGAAATATGGCCTCCGGTTGCCAGTTATTGGCGGCAATGGCGTTTAATACTGGCTCTGCGTCTCCGGGATCGACAATCAGGCAGCGACCTGCTTCATCATTCAAAACCCAGATGTAATTGTCATCAAAGGCGGGAATACTGTTAAGATTCATAGATTACCTCTCAGTGTGAAACGGAAGGTTGTGATGAAACCGGCAAGAGTCCCTCAAACTGTCGTGGCTCCTGATTGCTGGGGCGATTTGCCCTGGGGAGAGCTTTATCGCAAGGCGCTGGAGCGTCAGCTCAACCCGTGGTTCACTAAAATGTATGGTTTTCATCTGCTTAAGATTGGCAATTTAAGCGCAGAAATCAATTGCGAAGCGTGCGCGGTTTCTCATCAAGTGAATGTTTCTGCGCAAGGAATGCCCGTCCAGGTGCAGGCGGATCCACTTCATCTTCCTTTTGCCGATAAATCCGTTGATGTTTGTCTACTGGCACATACATTGCCGTGGTGCACTGATCCGCATCGTTTATTGCGTGAAGCCGATCGGGTACTGATTGATGATGGCTGGCTGGTGATTAGTGGCTTCAATCCCATCAGTTTAATGGGATTACGCAAACTTGTGCCGGTATTGCGCAAAACATCGCCCTATAACAGCCGGATGTTCACTCTGATGCGGCAGCTGGACTGGCTCTCTTTGTTGAATTTTGAAGTGCTACACGCCAGCCGTTTCCACGTTCTTCCGTGGAACAAACACGGAGGAAAACTATTGAATGCGCATATTCCTGCGCTTGGTTGCTTACAACTTATTGTTGCCCGGAAACGGACTATTCCTTTAACGCTAAATCCGATGAAACAGAGCAAGAATAAACCGCGAATTCGCCAGGCGGTTGGTGCCACCCGGCAATGTCGTAAACCACAGGCTTAAACTTCGACTTGATAGCCTGTATCTTCCAGTGTGGGATTCATTGCCGCAGCACGAGCCAGTTCATCACAGCGTTCGTTTTCCGGGTGTCCGGCATGGCCTTTAACCCATTCCCATTTGATTTGATGCTGCCCCAGAGCAGCATCAAGACGTTGCCAGAGATCGACATTTTTTACTGGTTTTTTGTCTGCTGTTTTCCAGCCACGTTTTTTCCAGTTATGGATCCACTTGGTGATACCCTGGCGGACATACTGGCTGTCGGTACTCAAAATGACTTCGCAATGTTCTTTTAACGCCTCCAGCGCGACAATAGCGGCCATCAACTCCATACGGTTGTTGGTGGTGCGGGTGTAGCCAGCGCTAAAGGTTTTCTCGCGTCCGCGATAGCGTAAAATAGCGCCGTAACCCCCAGGTCCTGGATTACCCAGACACGAACCATCGGTGAAAATTTCTACCTGTTTAAGCATCTCTGGTAGACTTCCTGTAATTGAATCGAACTGTAAAACGACAAGTCTGACATAAATGACCGCTATGAGCACTGCAATTACACGCCAGATCGTTCTCGATACCGAAACCACCGGTATGAACCAGATTGGTGCGCACTATGAAGGCCACAAGATCATTGAGATTGGTGCCGTTGAAGTGGTGAACCGTCGCCTGACGGGCAATAACTTCCATGTTTATCTCAAACCCGATCGGCTGGTGGATCCGGAAGCCTTTGGCGTACATGGTATTGCCGATGAATTTTTGCTCGATAAGCCCACGTTTGCCGAGGTAGCCGATGAGTTCATGGATTATATCCGCGGCGCGGAGTTGGTGATCCATAACGCAGCGTTTGATATCGGCTTTATGGACTACGAGTTTTCGTTGCTTAAGCGCGATATTCCGAAGACCAATACCTTCTGTAAGGTCACCGATAGCCTTGCGGTGGCGAGGAAAATGTTTCCCGGTAAACGCAACAGCCTCGATGCGTTATGTGCCCGCTACGAAATAGATAACAGTAAACGAACGCTGCATGGGGCATTACTCGATGCCCAGATCCTTGCGGAAGTTTATCTGGCGATGACCGGTGGTCAAACGTCGATGGCTTTTGCGATGGAAGGAGAGACACAACAGCAACAAGGTGAAACAACAATTCAGCGCATTGTGCGTCAGGCAAGTAAGTTACGCGTTGTTTTTGCGACAGATGAAGAGCTTGCAGCACATGAAGCCCGTCTCGATCTGGTGCAGAAGAAGGGCGGAAGCTGCCTCTGGCGGGCATAAATACCTGTAAAAGGCGCTAAAAATAGCGACTTGGGCGATTTTTGCAGCAAACGATTCAAAAGATGAGAAAAACCGTTGACGAAGGGTGAGGCAATCCGTAATATTCGCCTCGTTCCCAACGGAACACAACGCGGAGCGGTAGTTCAGTCGGTTAGAATACCTGCCTGTCACGCAGGGGGTCGCGGGTTCGAGTCCCGTCCGTTCCGCCACTATTCGAGGCCATGCTGTTGATTAGCATGGCCTTTTATATGCTTGTTTTTTCGGTATGCCATCCAGTATGCCATTGCCGTCCGGCTTGCACTGGCTCACCTGAAATAGCTTCAGACAACTCACTCACCTCTCATCTCGCTGGCAGTGCTCCCGGATTGGTGTCGGGCGATGATGTTGTTCAGCTTATCAATCAGCTCAGGTCGCTTGAATACGATTTGTGCAGTTCCCTTCTGAAAATACTTAATCACAAACATCTCATCCTCATAGTGGTTGCTGTGCCGGTTTTCATGAATATGGTCTCCCAGCCGACGGGTAACGTCAGCGCGGTTGTCGGGAACAGGCTTCCCGTCAAGGATCATCAGCATTCGCTCAAGGTCTGCTAACCGGTCACGCTGTCAGCCATGGTTAAGCCCGAATCCCCACCGGTCGAATTTGACCAGTCCCGTCACAATGATTTTCGCTCCAAACCCGCAGGGCGAATTCGTCTTAAAATTCCAGCTTAATCCTTTGAAAACGTTAATGACGCCACGCTAAAACACCTCACCCTTGTTCAAATGCAGTTGCTTAAAGGTGCTCAGAATATTCGCTTCGCTGACCACCGGAATATCATCCTTTTCTAGGCTGTTGTACCACTGGTTACGGGCCTGAGCGTCCATAATCGACAGCATCCCTGAGCGTTTCATTAAATCCCGCCATTTACCGCGATCGAGATTGCGGGTAATGGCTTTCATCGCTGTTTCAGGCTTCTCCATAAGCCAGCAACCACAGCGAAAATCCTGTTTCATGACCCAGTCCAGGGCGGTTTTTCCGCCGATACTGAGGGTTTGTGTCGAAATATCGTTAATCTGGTGGAGCAATGCTTCAATCTGTGTCAGCGCCGCATTACGTCCGGTGACGATGCGTTCAATACTGGTGGAGCAAATCACATCGGTATGATCGGTTAATACTTCGGGGTTGGTGAGAGTAGGTTCTGACATTATTTATTTCCTTTATACAAAGCAAAGCGCCAGCCGGTGGGGGCTGGCACGTGTATGTGTGTAATGAGTACGGACAGGGAGTTAATCTGTACGGGTCTTTTGCAGACGTTGAAACTGACACAGCTCGCGAACGTCCTGACATGCACGTTCAATCCAGGGAAACAGTACTGCCGAATCTGTTTTATCCTCATCGTTGTCAAAGATAATTCCCGATTCGCAGTCGATATTGTTCGTAAGCGTAAAGCCAATGCCGTCTGTAACTCCTGATCCTTGCAGACTAAATTAGAGCTCCTTCTAAATTAGACGGAGTTCTATTGATGGATAAACCTACAGACTGGCGCTCTGGGACGCGCCGGATATTTTCTAATGAATTTAAGCTTCATATGGTTGAACTGGCTTCGAAACCAAATGCCAATGTTGCACAACTGGCCCGGGAACATGGCGTTGATAACAACCTGATTTTTAAATGGCTACGTCTCTGGCAAAGAGAAGGACGTATTTCTCGTAGAATGCCTCCAACTATTCCATTACGGTAAAATGACACTGGGAAATCCTTCACCAGAGCTGCTCACGGTGTTGATCCGTGAACTGACCGGGAGGGGAAGATGATCTCACTCCCATCAGGTACCCGCATCTGGCTCGTGGCCGGCGTTACCGATATGCGTAAATCCTTCAACGGTCTGGGAGAACAGGTACAACATGTGCTGGATGAGACCCCCTTCTCAGGTCACCTGTTTATCTTTCGTGGCCGACGGGGTGACACTGTTAAAATACTCTGGGCCGATGCTGATGGTCTGTGCCTGTTCACCAAACGCCTGGAGGAAGGCCAGTTTATCTGGCCTGCGGTGCGTGACGGTAAGGTATCCATTACCCGCTCGCAACTGGCAATGCTCCTCGATAAGCTGGACTGGCGTCAGCCAAAAACATTCCGCCTTAACTCACTGACAATGTTGTAAAAAATGCCTGGCCGCATTATAAAAACGGCCATGAGTCAGAAATACCTCATTCGCATTGCAGAACTGGAAAGCCAGCTCCGTCAGAAAGACCAGCAACTGAGTCTGGTTGAAGAGACGAAGACCTTCCTGCGCTCTGCACTGGCACGTGCCGAAGAAAAGATCGAAGAAGATGAACGGGAAATAGAACATCTGCGGGCTCAGATAGAAAAACTGCGCCGGATGCTGTTCGGTACCTGTTCTGAAAAACTGCGTCGTGAAGTTGAACAGGCTGAGGCCCTGCTGAAACAACGCGAACAGGACAGCGATCGTTACAGTGGGCGGGAAGACGATCCACAGGTTCCCCGCCAGTTGCGGCAGTCGCGCCATCGTCGTCCGTTCCCGGCACACCTTCCCCGTGAAATACACCGTCTGGAGTCTGAAGAAAGCTGTTGCCCGGAGTGTGGCGGTGAGCTGGATTATCTGGGGGAAGTCAGTGCAGAACAACTGGAACTGGTGAGCAGCGCTCTGAAAGTGATCCGCACAGAACGGGTAAAAAAAGCCTGTACAAAATGTGACTGCATCGTTGAAGCACCGGCGCCGTCCCGCCGCGATAGAGCGTGGTATCGCGGGCCCCGGATTACTTGCCCGCGTGTTTACGGGAAAATACTGCGAACACCTGCCACTGTATCGTCAGAGTGAAATCTTTGCCCGACAGGGTGTCGAACTGAGCCGTGCATTACTCTCCAACTGGGTTGACGCGTGCTGCCAGTTAATGACGCCGCTGAATGATGCCCTGTATCGTTATGTGATGAATACCCGCAAGCTTCACACTGACGACACACCGGTAAAGGTACTGGCACCGGGCCTGAAAAAGACGAAAACAGGGCGCATCTGGACGTATGTCCGGGATGATCGCAATGCGGGTTCGTCATCTCCTCCGGCGGTCTGGTTCGCGTACTCACCGAACAGGCAGGGGAAACACCCGGAGCAACACCTCCGCCCCTTCCGGGGTATCCTGCAGGCGGATGCGTTCACAGGTTACGACAGGCTGTTCAGTGCAGAACGCGAAGGTGGTGCGCTGACAGAAGTTGCGTGCTGTGCTCATGCCCGGAGAAAAATCCACGATGTATACATCAGCAGCAAAAGTGCGATGGCAGAAGAAGCCCTGAAGCGAATCAGTGAACTGTACGCCATCGAGGATGAAATACGGGGATTACCAGAGTCAGAGCGTCTTGCAGTCAGGCAGCAGCGAAGCAAAGCGTTACTGACGTCGCTGCATGAATGGATGGTGGAGAAGAATGGCACGCTGTCGAAAAAATCCAGACTGGGCGAAGCGTTCAGCTATGTACTGAATCAGTGGGACGCCCTCTGTTATTACCGTGATGACGGTCTGGCGGAGGCGGACAATAACACAGCGGAAAGAGCGCTTCGTGCAGTCTGTCTCGGAAAGAAAAATTACGTGTTCTTCGGTAGCGATCACGGCGGCGAGCGTGGAGCACTGCTGTACGGGCTGATCGGCACCTGCCGTCTGAACGGTATCGATCCGGAAGCGTATCTGCGCCATATTCTGAGCGTACTGCCGGAATGGCCCTCCAACCGTGTTGACGAACTCCTGCCATGGAACGTAGTTCTCACCAATAAATAAGCGTCAATACGGTGCTCCGTTGACGCTTACTATTGTTCTGCAGCTAAATAGCTGCGCGGAATAGTAGATCACTTTGAGGGAACTCAGCCCGGATTGTGCGATCTGATCAATCGCCAAATCAAAACAAATCACCAACCGGACTGAGCAATGCCGATCATAGCACCAATTTCCCGTGACGAACGACGCCTGATGCAGAAAGCCATCCATAAAACACACGATAAAAATTATGCCCGCAGACTGACTGCCATGCTGATGCTGCACCGGGGCGACCGTGTCAGCGACGTTGCCAGAACGCTCTGCTGCGCCCGTTCCTCTGTTGGACGCTGGATTAACTGGTTCACGCAGTCGGGTGTTGAGGGACTGAAATCATTACCTGCCGGGCGTGCCCGTCGCTGGCCGTTTGAGCATATCTGCACACTGTTACGTGAGCTGGTAAAACATTCTCCCGGCGACTTTGGCTACCAGCGTTCACGCTGGAGTACAGAACTGCTGGCAATAAAAATCAATGAGATAACCGGTTGCCAGTTAAATGCCGGAACCGTTCGCCGCTGGTTGCCGTCTGCGGGGATTGTGTGGCGAAGGGCTGCGCCAACTCTGCGTATCCGTGACCCGCATAAAGATGAAAAGATGGCAGCAATCCATAAAGCACTGGACGAATGCTGCGCAGAGCATCCGGTCTTTTATGAAGATGAAGTGGATATCCATCTTAATCCCAAAATCGGTGCGGACTGGCAACTGCGCGGACAGCAAAAACGGGTGGTCACGCCGGGACAGGTAAAGCCAGCTATGTGGGCGGCAACAGCAAAAGTTCGGCGCTGTTCATCAGCCTGCTGAAACGGCTTAAAGCGACATACCGTCGGGCGAAAACCATCACGCTGATCGTGGACAACTACATTATCCACAAAAGCCGGGAAACACAGAGCTGGCTGAAGGAGAACCCGAAGTTCAGGGTCATTTATCAGCCGGTTTACTCGCCATGGGTGAATCATGTTGAACGGCTATGGCAGGCACTTCACGACACAATAACGCGTAATCATCAGTGCCGCTCAATGTGGCAACTGTTGAAAAAAGTTCGCCATTTTATGGAAACCGTTAGCCCATTCCCCGGAGGCAAACATGGGCTGGCAAAAGTGTAGCGGTATTAAGCGCAGCTATTTAGGCAATCAGAATTTCCAGCGCCGTTTCCGTGATTAATGATGTCATGTCGTTCCTAGTTACCAGTCGAAAGTGGGCAGGCCCGGCAGACATCCTGCACTGGCAGCCAGATGAATGAGACCGACGCCATAACACCGGATGAGAGTGACAACCAGACGACGGAACGTTTTTGACAGGCCAAGACGTTTAAGCCGCAGAACCGGATACGACCACGCATCAGTACGTAACAGATAACCGGTACCTGTAAAATGAATCCATTCTGATTCGCCGAAGTCATTCGTCTGATGTGACAGTGAGTACAGCCAGGCGTTGTCCTTTTCCGTGATATGTGCGGTACTGCAACGAACGTATGTCGGTAAGGGCAGTAAACGGTGGTGGAGAGTCGGTTGTCTGCTGTTCGGGAGCATCCACCACGCGGAGTGAATAACCGTTTTCAGCGACCTTATTATTCAACTCAGCGGGGTCAATACCATCGACGTCAACGACAATTCGCCCCATGTTCAGTGCCTGCACGTTAACGCTGTCTGCTTCGAGCGTCAGAGTCAGTTTCATCGTTTCGCCTCCGAATGTTCACCCCGGATGATGTCGTTCACCATTCTGTAGTTGCTGCGGGTCATCAGGCCGGTTGCCCGGCGGGCCCGGAGGATATCAATACTGTTTATTAACTGAGAACGGGTACAAGCGCTGAATCCTGGCTGGTCGGTACGTACCAGTGCGTATTTTTCAACGAGAAAGTTCACCGCATCGCACAGTGAAATGCCTGCCTCAATATGCTGCTCAATCACACGTTCATCAGCGAACGGTGTGTCATTCAGTGTGAGGCCGTAATGCTGGTCCAACAGTTGGGTGAGCAGTGTCTGCCAGATGGTGACGGGAGACGGGCAGCGCGATGCCTCCCGTACGTGTGTGTCAGGTAATGTTTTCATCTTAAGTTCTCTGTAACTGGTAGTGCTAAAGGTGAGATATTCGGGGTTATGAGGTGGTTGCGGGTGCCAGTGTCGGATAAACAGCCATATAAACGTAACCACAGCTGCCGAGGGTGTCGGCTTCGCAGGTCAGCCCTCTGGCATACAGCGTGACGGTATGCTGATGGCGGGGATTCAGTTCACCGATGGTGAGCATGAGTTCCAGTTGTTTCATCAGCAGTGGAAAAGCCTGGTCCAGATGGTATGCATCCGCGTCGCTGAACTGCCCTCTGATACCGGCGCGGTCGGCAAGGTAATGCAACTGATTGCCCTCCTGCACCAGACGTGCCCCGAAACAGGGCGTCACGGTGCAGGGTAGCCCCCACCAGGGGCGGTCGTTGTTGTCGTCGGGATAATTTGTTTCATGGAGCGTGTCTGACACGATAAAGTCCTCACAGAAAATCGGTGAATGATAGTTTAACGATGACAGGTCAGCCGGCGTGGAGACCGGCTTCGGTGAAGGTATATGCATTGATGTGAATGGCCTCATCTACAGCGGCGTCTGAGGTCAGCCAGTCGTACTCGTTTTCCAGCTGGCGGTACAGCCAGAAGGCCAGGTCGCGCAGGGCTTCGCTGACAGCGGCTTCCGCATCGGCTGTCAGTGCCTGACCAGTCGGACTGTTCCGGGTGACGGTGATATCCATGCTGTACGGATGGCAGTAACGTCCCCGGTGACTGATTTCAGCCTGTAACTGCCAGAAGTTACGCTTCTGTACCGCCTGCAGGGCATCCGCGATACGATGAAGCTCACGGTCCTGAGGGGCATATTCCCTGATTTTCCGGGGTGTCGCTGGCTGCCAGTGCCAGCGCCCTTCAAAACAGGCTCCGTCCCCCTGGCTGCAGAATCCGCTGAACCAGATGCACGGCTCTTCCATAAACCTGCCGTTGCTGAGCCGGAAAACGCGCTGGCGGAGGTCAATTCCGAAAATGCCACAGACCTCCCTGAAGTCCTCATACACGTTTTCATACCAGTTGCTGTCAGCATGATGCTGACGGTACCAGTCGCGGGCTTTTTCCTGTGCGGTGGAGGATAGCTCATGCAGTGTATACACGGTGGTGGTGATAATTCTGCTCATCAGAATGCCCTTACTGACTCAGTTCAGAGTGACGCTCATCAGCCGGACATACGGGCCAAAACTGTCCTTACGGCGTTCAGCAAACACGGCCAGCACACCGGGAATATCCTGCACTTCACGACCGGTATACGTTTCAGTGCTGCCGTGCCAGCGGTATTTGCCGGTACAGAACGGAAAAAGACGGGATGCAGGATGCTGTTGGTGAATACGCATGGCTTCACCACGGGTGATGATTTTCATAATGGGATACCTCTGAAGACAGAAGATAAAAGTGAAAACAGGTGTGATGTGGTTGTGACGGGTTAAAGCAGACCATGTTCGGCAAAGGAGAAAACCTGGCTGCCACCGACTATCAGATGGTCCGGCACCCGGATATCCACCAGGCCCAGTGCCTGTACCAGACGTTCCGTGATAAGCCGGTCTGCCTTGCTGGGTGTGACTTCACCGGACGGGTGATTATGTGCCAGCACCACGGCTGCGGCATTGTGATACAGGGCGCGTTTAATCACTTCCCGGGGATGGACTTCCGTGCGGTTGATGGTGCCGGTGAAGAGGGTTTCACCGGCAATCAGCTGATTCTGGTTATTCAGATACAGCACCCGGAACTCTTCACGCTCCAGTCCCGCCATGTTCAGAATCAGCCATTCCCGTGCCGCACGGGTGGAGGTGAAGGCCACGCCGGGTTCATGAAGATGGCGGTCCAGGGTTTTCAGGGCCCGCAGAATGAGGCTGCGCTCTCTGGTTGTCATTTCTCCGGGCAGAAAGGAAAGCTGCTGCATTGTCCCTGCCTCCATTCAGTCGATGATGCGCATAATGGCGCTGCATTCCGGATGCTGCAGGGCGTAATCCCGCAGACGGTAATAATGAACCGTCATGGCATAACACTCCGTACGGCAGGCGTGATGACTGTACGTCATCAGACAGGCGGCAATGCCGGCGGCTTCCGGGCTCATTTCAGCGCGGTTACCGTTCATGGCATTGAACAGTACCCATGTTTCGTCATCATCGTCATCCGGTTCGGGTGCCATAAATGCCCCGCCGTTGTTCAGGGTGTACAGATTCCAGATACCACCGCAGTAGTTTTCGCACAGACGGTCCATCCAGCCGAAGACACGGGGCTCCAGGGTCACCCACTGTGGAATGAGGCCAAAATGCTGCGGCCAGAAGCTGATGCGCTGTTCATCAGGGACTATGGTGGCAACCAGTTGTTGCAGGCCAGTCTCCGGTGCACAGGCCGAAGAGGTGGTGTTCTGAGACAATGTTTTCATGTATGAAATCCTTGTAATGTGAATAAATGAGAGGGAGTAAAGGTCGGGAGCTGGCAACATCACGTTCATCACTGACCGTGAGACCCGGTAATATCAGGGATGAATGATATTCGGCTGAAATTCCGGACAGCCGTACGCGTAACCGTTCCGGTCACAGACGGATGGCCAGATGCCATTGCCTGTACTCAGTCTGCACAGACTGATTTCTCCGGGACGGTAAAGCAGACGGGTACACCAGGCGCACAGGTCATCATCAGAAATGGAACGACACCCCGGCAGCGCCTCCGGGGCGTCGGGTGATTCTGGTGCCTGAATCACGCCTTCAGGGACATGCTGCATCAGCGCTGGCTCTCCAGCAGCGTTTCTGCCATTACCCACAATGCGCGGTTGAGCTTAATATCGGTGTCGATGCTGTGAATGGCACGGGTGTGGATACGTTTTCCTTTTGCACTGCGACCGGAAATCCCGCCTTTCAGCATATTCTCCTGGATGGTCTGATAAGTACTCCACAGGTCCTTACCGTAATCCTCCCGGCGTCGTGGCGTCAGAATGTCGGCGGTGGTGACGGGCCGATGTTCGTCACCATAACGGTAAGTCAGTGCCGCCTGTGCCAGCGCCTGGCGTGCCGGTGGCGGCAGAATCAGCGACTGCATGGCATCACGCATCTCCTCTATCCGGTCAAACACGCCCACCACCTCGTAAGCCCCTTCAATGACTCTGTCCACCACATTTCCCCGGTGCGGAACACGCACTTCCCCCAGAGACTGACCACAGACGCATCCGTTCTGGCAGACGAACCTGAAGTAACCCGGCAGCATCTGGTAGCTGGAGGTACCGTCATGAGAGTTGAGCAGAATAATTTCAGGGACATGTTCTCCGTTTATCTCTCCGTTACGGCGCAGGCGCAGCATGTGTTTTGTGTATCCCCGGCGGCCCGGGTCGCGCACACAGGTCTGGCAGGCGAAGAATGGCTGAAAGCCTTCCCGCTGCAGGCTTTCCAGTACGGTGATGGTGGGGATGTACGTATAGTTCTGGCTTCGGGACGTGTGTTTCTCTTCCCCGAAAATCCCCGGCACATGGTGCATCAGCTCTTCATGTGTCAGTGGACGGTCACGGCGTATCTGGTTCGCAGCATAACCAAAACAACTGGCTAATCGCATACTTTGCTCCTTATCGGTGGTTAAGATTTACTGGTGTAATAAATGAAAAAGCCACGTCTCCCGGAGAAGACGCAGCCTGATGGGTGAAATGAATGACGTTTATTGTCTTAGAGGACCGTCACTGGCGAGCCGCGTATTAAGCACCTTTCCGGCATCGGGTTCAGAATTCCGGCAGCGCCAGCGTCGCTGACCTTCCGCGTTGCGGATAACCCAACGGAAATGCATTCCCGGGTCATCCTGGATAAACACATTGCGGTAAGCTGTTATGACAGCAACCTCCTGTTCGCGTAAGAAAGGGGCTTCGGAAAATAAGAGTAATGTACAGCCCCTCATGTGTTTTCACCTGAAAATAAAAAGCCCCAGCCATAATGGCAGGAGCGAATTTACTATTGATTTTAATAATGCGCAGATAAGACGCATAATTCCTTTAATAGTTTTGTTCGTTATGGATTATTCGAGTGGATAGTCGCGATAGTGCCAGTATTTACCATCAACATAAAAGGTCACCTTACCGCGACGTTTACCCTCCCTATAAAACGTATCGAAATTCCAGGTAACATTCTTGCCAGTTGAATAGCTGCCACCAACGACAACATCACCAACCATTATTGCATGAACAACCACGCCATAAGCGTTAAGTCTGCCTTTACCATTGGGGGAATTGAAAGGGATTCGGACAACGCTTGCTGCACCCCAGGGGTCAGTTTGTTCAACAAAGCAGAGACCTTTAAAGCGTAAACGTGCATTACATGGGAACTGGTTACGGTTTTGCGCGAACTCCACATATTCCGGGAACGGTGCACGACCTTTCTCAGGACGCTTTACTAATGCGGCGTCGCTATCAGGTACGATAGTCATGAACAGGAAAGCAACAAAGAACGTTAAAATGTGTCGGTGTTTCATGATAAAAATCCTTCTTAAATTATTCGATACCACGGCTTACGGAATACGACCGATTAATTCGGCGTTATGGCAGAAATCCATGGTCGTATAATTATCCGCGGCCAGTAGATGAATGCTGGCAGACATGACTTCTGGCGGTTCGCAAGCGATGTCCATTAAACGTGGACAGGCTTTGGCTTTTTATCGCTAATAACTAGCCCAGTGCAGGTATCCCCCTGCATCAGTTTATACACTTCGTGTTTACTGAAGCTATATATTAACACCGGTGACTCGTCCGGGTTAATAATTACAGATTCTTCAGTTGGTTCGCAGTGACGGATATCCGAACCACCGAGTGCATAAGTGTCGGTGATGCCAATTTCACAGAAAAGAATGATAGTATAAAGTATAGTTTTGATTTTCATTTCACTCACAGTTGCGAAAAGGTTGAATACTTACAGCTCCATTCTGGCAAGATATTGTTTGAAATCTTCTTGCGCTTTCATTAGATCACGACGTTCGGACTTATTCATTCTGCTGAGGATCGCATCATTCACACATTGCGCAGGCAGGCGGAGTAAGACATGAGTCTTATGTTTTTGTCTGATCTCTTTTACTTTACGATCCGATTCACCAACACCATGAGTATCGAGCACCCCGGTTCGAAAGAACTCGTCAAGTTCGTTACTTTGCGCAAGGTATTGAGTATCGACAAAGACGTAGTGACACGAGTTTTTGTTCTCAGCCCAATACCCGATCTGAATATCAGACCATAAGGCGTCCTTGTTGTTTAGCAAGTAGAAA
This sequence comes from Escherichia sp. WS338, assembly GCF_046486405.1. Lineage (NCBI taxonomy): Bacteria > Pseudomonadati > Pseudomonadota > Gammaproteobacteria > Enterobacterales > Enterobacteriaceae > Escherichia > Escherichia sp. WS338. The sequence goes on from NZ_JBJQLL010000043.1 coordinate 19,323, forward strand.
GTCCTGGTTTCGTTGTCAGCGACGAAAATTATGCTGCTGTTTTTACTACGGTAAATCGTGTATCTGTTACCCGGATAATTCGCAATTTCTTCGGCCTTATAGAGGAGACTGTTTAAATATTCTTTTTTATACCCGGTTTCGTTTTTCCAGCCTGCTTTTTCTTTGTAAAACCATACTCCCTGCGGAAAACCGGTGATATCCTCTTCAAACTGACCCAGCGATTCGGCAGTCGCGGTGATGGAAATGAGTAAACCGATAACCAGAATTAAAAAATGTTTCATTTCATGCACTCCTTAAATAAATCGGGGGCCAGGAAGTCCCCCTCTCCTGTAATCGTTATTCGTACCAGGTATTCCAGCACGACTGGATAAAGTTATTATCCATCACTTTCTTAACGTTTTTGGCAGACGGGTTAAACGTCGCAACTTTCTTCTCGTTTATGTACAGTTCAAACCCGGTTGCAGTGCTTATTGCTTTTACAAAGCTAACCCAGGCGTTATCGTTCATACGGGTACCGTCAGGAACCACACCCCAGAATTCTTCACCGTCAATAACGAAACTAATATTTTTTTCTTCCGAGTTTGCGACCACCTTATCTCCTTTGTAAATATAGATTGTGTGCGCCAGCACATTGTTTTCGTTGGGGTTACCTGTGCAACTGATATTGATACCCCACTTACCGTTATCAATACTGAACTCAGTAACGCCCATCGTGAAGCCACTGCCCCACATATTTGGAATAGCGTGTGCTACAGATACGGTCACAGTTAAAACTACAGCCAGGAAAATATTTGACAGTCTCATAATTTTCTCCCCAAAATTAAATAAATCAATCTTAACCATCGTCCGGGTAATATATATCTGAAAATATTTTCAATAACACCAGCCAGGAAAAACACCACCACAGGCGGTGGCGTTTCTTTGGGGCGTCTTTATTTAATCCGGGCCATCGCGTTTCTCAGTGCCAAATCTGCCTCTTCCGTTTTCTCCAGACTTTTCTGCAACACCGCCTCTGACCGGGTCAGTGCCTGACGCGCCTCCAGTGGTTTCCGGATATGCTCCATCGCCAGCATCGTGTCTTCATAGCCCTGCTGACGCCAGGTGTCGATATGTGCCGATGTAAAACTGAGCAGACCGCCACTTTTGCCTTCTTCCCCTGTTTGTTTCAGCTTTTTCCGGGGACGGATTTCAAGGATTGTGGTGTCCGGAAAAGCCCGGCGATCCCATAAAGAACCGTCACTCAGATGCGACACAATCACCATATTGCATCCGGCATCCACCAGTGGCGTCACAGGGGTATTCCCCTGCATATTTTGCCATCCGCCCATACCACCATCACCGTACATTTTTCCCTGTACCTCACGGGGACGGAACAGCAGGGGCAGTGCTGCTGACGCCAGTAAGGCTTCTTTCTGCTGCCCGTGGGGCAGGCTCTGGATATGCTGAAAAACGGAGTTTTTTGTAGTTCCGGTACCCAGTTCAGCACGAATGCAGTCGATAATATCCTGCATTCCCCCTTCCGTGGGGTACAGCGACACATACAACGGTAGCCCGTCAGCCAGATCATCAGTATCAAGATAATGATCCATCAGCACTGTCAGGGGCCCATCTGACAACAACGGCTGAGTCATCAGATTGTCAAACCTGTTGATTGTCGATATATGGTGAAGAAGCGTCGTAAGCAGTGCGCCCGCACGTCCGGGGAGCTGGCAGAGGTTCATGGCCGGGAGCAGTTTTTTCAGCAATGAAAAGTAAACCAATCTGTTTACCGACAGCACCTGATTATTCCCCAGATGATCCCAGAGCGCCTCCAGGCGTACGGCAGCTTCTGACAGATCGGGAGAGGCCGCGATAATGGCACCATTGAATGCGCCAATGCTGGCCCCTGAAACCATGCTGATCTGTGTACCACACTCTGCCAGTGCCTTAACCACTCCCGCCTGATAAGCGCCCACCGCCCCGCCACCGGACAGCACCAGCCCCGTTTTCATTTCTGTACTCATGCAGCCCCCTTCTGAAATATTTCATCGACCATACTTTCAGAGAGGCGTTCTGCAGAGCAGAGGCGAGGCATGCGAACCGGTAAGTGTTCTGCAGCCTGCGTGGTTGACCAGATCACCGGATGCTGCTCTTCACTGCACCAGTCTCCCAGCCAGTTAATCGCGTCATGCCACTCGTTATCTGCCTGCTCCCGGCCCTGACCACCAAGCCAGTCCAGAGTGTTCAGACGCACGGTTGCACTACCGCCACTCTCCTGTGCCATCTGCGTTAATGCTTTATGTCTGAGAATATCCAGTAGCTGGTTAACCTGGCCTGTTTCGCCCTGACGTATCACATCACCAAACGCGCCCCAGCGAAGCTCTTCAAGTGCCACATAACAACGTCCGGCAGGGGAAAATGACGCGTATCGCCCGGCGCTCCACCATGAGAATATCTGCTCAAGATGTAACTGCGCCCGCTGAACCTGGTCAACACGGTGGAGTTTTTCTTCAAGATGATTCAGTTTATGGTGAACCTGATCGGCCAGGATGAGTAACTGCTCCCGTGTATCTGCGGAATAATGCGCCAGCCTGGCAGTATCACTGACCAGTGAACTGACCCTGTCGTTTACCCGGGTAATCGCGTAGTTTGTGGTGGCAAGTGACGTTGTCAGCTCCGTCAGCCAGCGCAGGGACGCCTCAACGCCCTGTGCAAGCGAAGCATTGATGGCATTCTGCCGTGCAGCGCCTTCGCCGGTCAGTCCCTCTTTTAAACGCCGGAAGAACGTGCGCTCTCTGGCCGTGCGGATATGCTCCTGTGCAACATCGATTCCGTTTGCGAAATCAACCACAAATTTTTCAGGAAGACAGGTGAGTACCTGACATACCCGGTTATCAGCAATTTGTTGAATAAATGGTGAAGTCACAGCATTGTCTCCAGCTCTTCCCTCAGCGCCTTACTGTCAGTAATGAGCTCAGGAACCCTTTCATTTAATGCCTGAAGTCTCCCGGTAAGCCGTTCCTGTGCCTGCTGATCGCGTTTATGATCTTCAGAGCTCTGAATCAGCGTGTTACGCAGTTGTTCAACTTTCTCCCTGAATGCGCAGAAAAAGGCATCGATTTCCTGGCGGACGGGCTGGTTAATATCCTGCTCAATGGATGCCTGCAGCTCCCCGAAATATGCCCGGGTCAGTGACATAACTTCCTCTCTGACCTTGTTGATATTGATCACGCTGCGACTCACATCCTCGTCATAGTTTTCCCAGCCCAGGTCACTGGTGCCAAACCATCGACAAACGGTTCCCCATACGCCACTCTGCCGACGGCGACGGGTGACGGTCTCCGTTCTTTCCTCCATAAGCGCACTCAGATTTGTTTTTACCGCGAGCCGGGTCTGTAACTGACTGACTGCCGGAAAACTGATTTTTACGGTAAAGCCCTCATCCTCCAGGCGGGCATTGATGCGACCGGCAATGTTTTCTGTGGCGTACAGGGCCGTGCCACGAAAACCTGTTTCAATCCCGCTGACGATTTTCTCCAGCTCAGGCCGGAACTGTGCTTCAGCCTCACGGTGCAGGCTGGTCACAGTTGACTCAATTTCCTCTATATATTCAATTGCTTCCCTACGATTATTTAGTGTTATCTCGGGGTTTTCCGGGTCAAAGTCTCGTTTCCTGTAATCTTCCCAGCCCGGGTTGTTGATACCGGACCATTGAGAAATCTTTCCCCATAATCCGGACCGGGACCTTCGTTGTTCTGCGTCTTCTTCCTCCAACATTTGCTGTTCTTTGCGTTTACCAGTTCTGAAATAGTCATTCAGCTCCTCTTCCAGTGAGGTGCAGACCCCCGTCAGTAATTCCCGGGTTCTGGCATCGATCTCCTCCATGGCCATTCTGACATCAGTGGTCATCTGCTCCTGACAGTCCGCGATTTCCCGGATATCCGCAAGCAGGCTGGTGATATGCGACTGCAGTGACTGAATGCTTTGCTGTAGCCCCTGATGGCGTAACAACAGGTATTCACTGATATTTTCTGCATTCTGCATCAGTTTTGCGGCGGCAGAGTCAACCGCCAGTGCCGCAGCTCTGGAATGTGAGCTCTGTATGACTTCCGTTATCAGTTGATCGATAAGTGAGCCTTCCCACAGGTCTGTCGCCCCTTCAGTTGCCAGTTCACTGTCTTTACAGACGTATTCTTTTTTCATGCAACCGAAGGCACCTCTGATAAAATCATCGACCCAGGCTTCATCAACAGGAAGGGTTCCGTTTTTCCGTAACTCATGAAGCGCACGGTTAGCCAGGTATGCCTGGCGTGAGGATCCGGGATAAACGCGGGAGGCGGGCAGCACATCGCTGTTCAGCATTGCCGGAACTTTCTGGCGTACGGCATCTGCCCCATCGCCATTGCGGTCTTTCTCATCAAATTTATTGACCAGTACAAACAGGCGGCCGGCTGATACGTCAGCAATGGCATTAAGCTCTTTACGGACGTCTTCATCCGCTTTTGAGTTCATCTGGGTGTAATCCATCACAGCCAGAACCGCAGAGGCTTTCTGCAGTTGATCCCGCATCATCACTTCCATCTGCGGTTGTCCGGCCTCATTAGGGCCGGGGGTATCCAGCAGTGTGAGTGTTCCCTGGCATGCATCCATCCCCACCAGATGGCTGAATTCCACGTCGATCACCGGCAGTTTCTGCACTTCTGCGTATTCATCAAAAGGAAATTCAGTCCCCATTGCCGCAGCAAGACGAACCAGATCGTTTAACGATGCCAGTCCGGTAAAGATTTCCTCCTCCCCGTGGTATTCATTTTTGAGCCAGCCATCATCCGTCAGAATATCCAGCAGTTCGCGGGTATCCCCGGTTTGCTGCAGGGTCTGTGCGACCTGCTGTCCTGCCGGGGTGGCGAGTTTTTCCTGCAGTGTGATTAATAAATTGCGGACAGGCTGAATATGTTCCAGATGGAGAACCGGCTCAGTTTTTCCGGGAACGTGGCGGATGAGCGTCGGTACAGAGGTCATGGGGCGGTTACGGTTAGGCAGAATTTCCTGCCCCACAATGGCGTTGATGGTGGTTGATTTGCCTGCTTTCATCGTGCCGACAACAGCCAGCACCATCTCCCTGCGGGCGGTTTTGATTTGTTCGCCCTCCAGCTCCTCAATTCTTTTCAGTGCTTTCTGTTTATCAAAAAGCAGTCTGTTTTCGTTCTTACTGTCAGATAACACATCTGGCTCCTCAACCATTTGCCGGAGCAGATTAATGTTCAGTTGCAAAAGTCGGTCGGCTTCATCACAAAGCAGGGCGATGTTCTTTTCGTGCATTATTTAACCTTCCTGAGACGCATTTTCATGACAACCACGGAGGAGGTCATTTACTACAAACGATCGTTTATAACGATCGATATGATAGTAACGATCGATGTATTCTATTAACTTGGGAAGCACAACGCAAGGGGACACCCCGGGTATGGCTGCGTTTGCATAGTGTTTTCATGGAGTTAAAAATCTGTAACAACAGCCTGGTACATCACCACCGGGTTCAGAAGAAAATCCAGTTCCATACCGCGCGGGCAACAGAGACCACCGTGTCACGAACTGCGCGCAGGGCCGTACGGACAACAGAGGCAACACAGACACTCTCCGCCGTGTCAAATATCCGGTCCACCGCACCGGTAAACTGTTCACGGGTCTGAGTGCGGACAGACTCCGTGCGCAGTTCGTCCTGCAGGCGTGTCATCAGAGGGATGGCGGCATGTCCGGGAAGCGCTGTCATGAGTGCACTGACCGGGGTGACCTCCCCCTGAAACAGTGCATTACAGAGTGAGGATTTACCGGCCCCGCTTTTACCCATAATGCCAGGCACGGGTTCGTGGCTGGTGAGTTTGCGCAGATGTTCCAGGATGTGACGGGAAAGTGAGTAAGGCAGGGAGGAGAGCGGTTTTTCAATTGCCTCAATGGCATCAGACGGATTCATACATGTATTCCCGGTGAAAAAAGACAAAACCCCGCGCACCGGAAAGGTGGCGGGGGGATTCACGGAGATAATATCTGCCTGAAATTATTTGGAATGCAGGTATATGTGGCTGATTTGTATCAGCTAATGAGTACAGGTCTGAATCTAATCTGACAGTCCGCTCTGTGCCAGGAGCGGACTGTCCAACCCATCCCTGAAGAGCCTAGATTATGTATGGTAATTCAGTCATCAAAATAACGTTGGTCACCATCACAAAATTCACATCCTCGGATATGGCTCAGTTCAGGAACGCTATCGCTCAGGTGACCGCAACAACCACATACATGAAGCTCGGTGTAATAGATGAAACACTGAGTGCAAAGATAGCCGTCTCCAAATTTACATACGCTTTCAGGAGTCATGCAATTGGTACATCCAGCAGGAAATACGGAGAGTAGCTGTTCATCCACACTGTGGAACAACTCCTCATCCAGCAGTTTATACCTATCCGAAGTGTAGTCGCAGTGTTCGCATTCAAAATCACTATCTCCCTCAGGTAGCAATTGAGGTATTTCGCAGTCTGGACAAACTAGGGTAATTTGCCTTACAGCACTGGTGCAAACCTTACACCGCGTAACTTCAAGCTTACGGTTTTCATTACCGGTCGTTTCAGTCCCTGTTACCGTCGCATGCTGATGGCACTCATTGCAGTTACCGATTTGAATATTCTTTTCAGAGAGCTGCTCGAGTTCAGGCTTAACCTGTTTAAACCGCACCTCGGCATAAAATTTGTTTCCCCTAATCAGACGAGTTTCACCGAAAGCCAGCTTCCAATTATGTTTGACACCGAAGATAACTTTCCATTCATCCCTTAATAACCGGTTCAGGGCAAACCAGGCGTCAGCTTGTTCTTTGAGTATTTGACGTTGTTCAGCCTCGGTGAAAGTGGGGTGGTAGAAATGAACTACGCGGTTGCGGTGCTTTCTGAACCGCCCCGGGTTTCCTGGAGAGTGTTTTATCTGTGAACTCAGGCTGCCAGATCATCGTTTCCGATGGAAGCATAATAAGCTTTTTCTGCTTCTGCCGGAGGAGTAT
>NZ_JBJQLL010000044.1:0-23939 GCF_046486405.1 Escherichia sp. WS338
CGGATGCGGCGAGAACGCCTTATCCGGCCTACGGGAACAGTGCTTTTTGTGGGCCTGATAAGATGCGTTAAGCGTCGCATCAGGCATTATGGCGCAGTTGCCGGATGCGGCGAGAACGCCTTATCCGGCCTACGGGAACAGTGCTTTTTGTGGGCCTGATAAGATGCGTTAAGCGTCGCATCAGGCATTATGGCGCAGTTGCCGGATGCGGCATGAACGCCTTATCCGGCCTACGGGAACAGTGCTTTTTGTGGGCCTGATAAGACGCGTTAAGCGTCGCATCAGGCAACAAACTCACGGGTGAGCCACAAACCGGGAAAGCCGCTGGCGCAGCAGGCGGTTTTCCTGCTTCAGGTGCGCAATATCATCCATTAACGTCAGCGCCACCGCGATCCCCGGCCAGTCCAGAGCCAGTTCATGACGCAGGCGTACCGCGCGTTGCACCACAATGGCGGCATGGTCGTCAAATACCCAGGTTGTCTCCTGGATCTCACTCGGTTCAACCACCCCCAAACCGACAATTTCATTCAACTCCTCTTCAGAGATGCCGGTATGCAGGCAAAATTCGGTAATAGTAAAAGTCACCGTAACATTAGCCATTATGCTTTCCCCCAATCTTTACGTGGATCAAAAGACGACTGGGCGTCTGCCAGTTGCTGCCACAGCGCGGCAGTGTTTTCATCCGGTTTCGGCGGCATCACGATTTTCAGTACCGCATACAGATCGCCGGTCTGTTTTTTGCTCACCAGACCTTTGCCTTTAACGCGCAATCGTTGCCCGGCCTGGCTGCCAGGCGGGATAGTCAGCAAAATGCTTTCTTTCAGTGTTGGAACGGTGACTTTAGTACCCAGCGCCGCTTCCCACGGGCTAACCGGCACCACTATTTCCAGATCCTGGCCGACAATATCAAACAGCGGATGTGGCGCAATGTGAATCACCAGCCACAGGTCGCCATTTGGACCGCCGTTTTCGCCCGGCGTCCCCTGGCCTTTCAGGCGGATGCGTTGACCATTGCCGACGCCCGCCGGGATCTTCACATTCAGCGTTTTCGGGATTTCCTGTTCGATCATGCCAAAGGCGTTATAAACCGGCAGGTTATAGCTGATGGTACGCTTATGCTCAGTAAGCGTTTCTTCGAGGAAAACCGCCACTTCGATTTCAATATCGTGGCCGCGTGTGGCGGGGCGTTGACGGCTCTGGCGGGCATGCTGACCGAAAATTGACGAGAAGATATCGTCAAAATCTTCGGCGTTAAAACTCTGACCGTCGCCATGCTGGAACTGACGGCTAAATTGCGGATCGTTGCGATGTTGCCACATCTGATCATACTCAGCGCGACGTTGTTCATCACTTAACACTTCCCAGGCTTCAGCGACCTCTTTGAAGCGGGCTTCGGCATCCGGTTCTTTGCTGACATCAGGATGGTATTTGCGGGCCAGTCGACGATAGGCGGTCTTGATTGTCTTGAGATCGTCCGTCGGTTTCACGCCCATGATGGCGTAATAATCCTTTAATTCCATAGCGTTATCTCGCGTAAATCAACTCAAATTGAAGGAACCCCTGTAAGGTAACTCCTATAAGTGTAGGGTAATCCTCAAAATTTCATATGCCAACACAGAATATGTTATTGAAATCATCGCGGAGAGGAGGTCGCCTCAAGGTGGGAGGAACATATTTTATTTACCTCCCTCCTGAACTTATGGCTCATGCTTACAAGTTAAACAATAAGGAAAGGAATGCACAACTCGACTATTTAAATCGTTATGCAATTTAATGATAAAGACATGTGCTAAAAACCATTTCTATTAGTCTCACATTCTTTTTTTATTGGTAATGGTAACGCCGCTGATTTTCTTTATAGCTACTGATGTAATCATTAGCGGCGTAAACGAGGCCGGGGCTAATCAGGCATAGTTTGCGTCAAAACTTGCCTGTTTTTAAAGGGGAATATAGAAAAACAGGCGTTCAACGAGCCATTTTGCGAACCTGTTCCCGGAAAAATGACATATTTCTGTCACACTCTTTAATTATTGATAACAAAAGAGGTATGAGGAATGAACAAAACGCTAATCGCCGCAACTGTGGCAGGGATAGTTTTACTCGCTTCAAATGCTCAGGCACAAACCGTACCGGAAGGCTATCAGCTACAGCAAGTCCTTATGATGAGCCGTCATAACTTACGTGCGCCGCTGGCGAACAATGGCAGTGTGCTGGAGCAGTCGACGCCGAATAAATGGCCTGAATGGGACGTCCCCGGTGGGCAGCTCACCACTAAAGGGGGCGTGCTCGAAGTGTATATGGGCCATTATATGCGTGAATGGCTGGCAGAACAGGGGATGGTGAAATCAGGGGAATGCCCGCCACCGGACACCGTTTATGCCTATGCCAATAGTCTGCAACGCACCGTCGCGACCGCGCAGTTCTTTATTACTGGCGCATTCCCTGGGTGTGATATTCCTGTTCATCACCAGGAAAAAATGGGCACTATGGACCCCACCTTTAACCCAGTGATCACCGATGATTCCGCCGCATTCAGTGAACAGGCGGTGGCGGCAATGGAGAAAGAGCTCAGCAAACTCCAGCTTACCGACAGCTACAAGCTACTGGAACAAATCGTTAACTATAAAGATTCTCCTGCGTGTAAAGAGAAGCAACAATGTTCGCTTGTAGATGGCAAAAATACCTTTAGCGCGAAGTATCAACAAGAACCGGGCGTTTCCGGGCCGCTGAAAGTCGGCAACTCGCTGGTAGATGCGTTTACTTTGCAATACTACGAAGGTTTTCCGATGGATCAGGTGGCCTGGGGAGAAATCAAATCTGACCAGCAGTGGAAGGTGTTGTCGAAGCTGAAAAACGGTTACCAGGACAGCCTGTTTACCTCACCGGAAGTGGCGCGCAATGTTGCGAAACCGCTGGTCAGTTATATCGACAAAGCCCTGGTCACCGATCGCACCAGTGCACCGAAAATCACGGTATTAGTTGGGCACGACTCCAACATTGCCTCTCTGTTAACGGCGCTGGATTTCAAACCGTATCAGTTGCATGACCAGAACGAACGCACGCCGATTGGCGGCAAAATCGTTTTCCAGCGTTGGCATGACAGCAAAGCCAATCGCGATTTGATGAAAATTGAATATGTGTACCAGAGTGCGGAACAGTTACGTAATGCCGATGCGTTAACCCTGCAGGCACCTGCGCAGCGCGTGACGCTGGAATTAAGCGGTTGCCCGATAGATGCCAACGGTTTTTGCCCAATGGATAAGTTTGATCGCGTATTGAATGAAGCGGTGAAATAACAGAAAACTCCCCCGCGTGAAGCGGGGGAGTCGCTGGTTAAACGTTTTTACGTTCGATGGTCTGTTCGCCCCAAAAAAGCGAATCTTTATCGGTCTTAGCAAAGGCTTTGACTAACACTTCATCGCTACCTTCTTCCCAAATCTTTTCCGCCATTTTTTCGTCGTACCCGGCGACTTCGAAAATGGCCTCGGCTATTTCCGGCGACGTATTGCGCAGAGATGCCCATTCACCGACGTGATGAGCTTTCGCTTCTTGAGTTGGCATGCGTATCCTCCTGTTGAAGATTAGCCGTTAAGTTTAACTGCCAGACCTGCGACATATTCCCCTTGATAACGAGCAATAGACAGTTCTTCCTGGCTGGGCTGGCGTGAACCGTCACCGCCTGCGATGGTGGTTGCGCCGTACGGCGTACCGCCGCGAACCTGTGAAACGTCAAATAATTCCTGCGCTGCGTAGCCAATGGGGACAATCACCATGCCGTGATGCGCAAGGGTCGTCCAGGTGGATGTGATGGTTTGTTCCTGACCGCCGCCAGTACCGGTGGAACTAAAGACGCTCGCCAGTTTTCCGTATAGTGCGCCGGAAGCCCACAGGCCGCCCGTCTGGTCGAGGAAGGTACGCATTTGACCGGACATGTTACCAAAGCGGGTAGGTGTACCAAAAATAATGGCGTCGTAATCGGCCAGTTCTTGCGGGGTTGCAACCGGTGCAGTTTGCGTTTTACCGCCTGCTTTTTCAAATAATTGCGGCGGCATGGTTTCCGGTACACGCTTAACGACAACTTCTGCGCCATCCACTTTGCTTGCACCCTCAGCAACTGCGCGTGCCATCGTTTCAATATGTCCGTACATGGAATAATAAAGCACCAGAACTTTAGCCATTTCTAACCACTCCTCGTGTTATCTCTATTCCGTAGCGATTCGCTACCACTTATTTAAAGATAAGACGTCCTTTTCAGAGTGCAAATTTCACAACCACTTATTTGATTTATAACAACTTTCACAAGCACGTAATTTTGTCGCAAAATGACACATTTTTATCTCATCGCGTTTTTTTAATCATAAGAGCGGCTTATGGATAATTATTGGAGATGATATCTATTCTCGCTAAGAAGCTGTTGCAGGATATTACCAAACGCGGGTCTGCCCGCGTCAGTTCACTAAGCTTAGTCCCACGTAGCGAAAATATGGCAGCCGCCATACGCCGCGTTAATTCTATGCAATATGATGTCTATACCCAGACGGAGGTCAGTAATGGCAAACCATCGAGGCGGTTCCGGCAATTTTGCAGAAGACCGCGAAAGAGCATCAGAAGCAGGTAAAAAAGGTGGACAGCACAGCGGGGGTAATTTCAAAAATGACCCGCAGCGCGCATCTGAAGCAGGTAAAAAAGGTGGCAAGAGCAGTCACGGCAAAAGCGACAACTAGCCGGGCTAATCAATGACGAATGTATTTTTGTCTGAAGCTCGTCAAAAAGTCATCACCGCCGGTTACCCCGGCGGTTTTCTATTTATGGCTCCTGATGAACAACTTCTGGCGGTGGAACGTCAACCAACCTTCTGCTTAACAACGTATTGAGTAAAATCGCGCCAAAGGTGGCTGTACCGATCCCTCCCAACGTAAAACCGCCCAGCGTGAGAGCAAAATCACCCGCGCCCAGCACTAAGGTTACTGCGACCATAATCAAATTACCGTTCTGGCTTAAATCGACACGGTTTTGTACCCAGATCCTTGCGCCTGCGACGGCAATCAGCCCGAACACAACAATTGATGCACCACCAATCACCGGTGCTGGAATGGTATGAATCAGCGCGCCAAATTTCGGCGAAAAGCCCAACAGCATGGCGATGACGGCAGCGGCAACAAACACCAGCGTCGAGTAGACTTTTGTCACGGCCATCACACCGATATTCTCGGCGTAGGTGGTTACGCCGCTACCGCCGACAGAGCCAGAAAGCATCGTCGCCAGACCATCACCGACGAATGCCCGCCCCATATACGGGTCCATATTGCGTCCGGTCATCCCGGCGACCGCCTTGAGATGACCTAAGTTTTCCGCCACCAGAATCACCGCCACGGGCGCAATCAGCATCATTGCCTGACCATTAAAAGCAGGAGTGGAAAAATGTGGCAGACCGAACCAGGCAGCATGGCTGACGAGAGTAAAATCGACGGCTTTTCCCAGCCCTAAAACGTTGGTCATCACGCCATACAGCAGACAGGCGACAATTAATCCTACGAGAATCAATAATCGCTGGATCATGCCACGGGTAAATACGGCCACCAGCCCAATACACAGCACCGTCATTACCGCCATCCAGCTATCAAAGGCCGAAGCCGATACATTTTTCACTGCGATAGGCGCTAAGTTCAGGCCAATCGCCATCACTACCGCACCCGTCACAACCGGCGGCATTAGTCGTTCAATCCAGCGCGTACCGATTTTCATCACCACCAGGCCAATGACGGTATAAACCAGCCCACAGGCGATAATCCCGCCCAGCGCGATGCTGATATTCGGATTAATTCCCTGACCATTAAAGCCCGTTGCGGCAATCACCACGCCGACAAAAGCCGCGCTGGAACCGAGATAACTGGGCACGCGCCCGCCGGTAATAAAGAAAAACAGTAACGTGCCGATCCCCGACATAAAAATGGAAAGATTGGGATCCAGCCCCATCAGAATCGGCATTAACACCGTCGCGCCAAACATCGCCACCGCGTGTTGAACGCCCATTACTGCCGTCTGAGCAAACGGCAATCGTTCATCCGGCGCGACCACGCCGCTCTCTGTAGAGGTCGATTTTAACTGCCAGTGAGGAAAACCGAACATTGCCATCAGCTGTCTCCTTAAGGAGGTTAACAAGCAGGGCGCATCAGCGCGTGATAACTGCGATCAAACCACACCAGCCCGTAGGGGGTGGCGTGACGATGAATCGCTTCGATGGCGCAAAACAGAATGTCGTGGGTGCCGACGCTCACCACCTGGCTGATACGGCAGTCAAACGAAACCAGTGCTTCTTCCAGTTGCAGGCATCCGGTCACACCAGTCTGCCAGCGGGCGGCGGCAAAGCGGTGTTCCATGGGCGTTTTGCCGCCAAAAAGGTTTGAAAGCGGCTCCTGTCCGGCGCTAAGTGTATTTACACACAGCGTTCGATTTTCATTGAATACCGGCCAGACGGACGCCCCACGATTCAGGCACACCAGTAATGTGGGCGGCGTATCGGTCACGCTGCAGACGGCGCTGGCGGTGAACCCGGCGCGCCCGGCTGGACCGTCCGTGGTGATGATATTGACCGCCGCGCCCATGCAGGACATCGCATCGCGAAAAGTTTGTTGATCGACAATGTTCATAGTTTGCTCCTTACATCAGCCCGCAGGTTTCCTCAAAGGACAGACGTGGCAGGCGCGCATAAAGCTTGCTGCTATCGCCATAGCCAATATTAATCAGCAGATTGCTCTTCAGCGTGCTGCCCGTAAAAAAGGCGTCGTCCACGTGTTGACGGTCAAAGCCCGACATCGGGCCGGTATCCAGCCCCAGCGAGCGGCAGGCGACGATCAGATAAGCCGCCTGCATGGAACTGTTGCGAAACGCTGTTTCTTCGGCAAGTTGTGGGCTGGAGGTAAACCAACTGCGGGCATCACCGTGGGGAAGCAGTAGTGGTAACCGTTCATAAAATTCACTGTCCCAGGCGACGATAGCGGTGACGGGCGCGGTCAGGGTTTTTTGCAGATTGCCGCTGGAAAGCGCCGGGCGCAGACGTTCTTTTCCTTCTGCAGTGCGGATAAACACGATCCGTGCCGGAGAACAGTTAGCTGATGTCGGCCCCCATTTCATCAGGGCATAAATCTCCCGTAACGTCTCATCGCTGACGGGTGTCTCCCGCCAGCCGTTGTGAGTGCGGGCATCGGTGAACAAGGTGCTAAGCGCACCTGGGCTAATGGCTTCGTTCATAGCAATTCCTTACAGGCGGCTTCACGGTGATGTAACAGGCTGGCAAGCCCGTTGAGTAACAGAGCATTAAACGTTTCGGGATCGGTCACGTTGCAGGCGTGTCCGCCATAGCGCATCACCATTTTCTGGCTATCGGGCAGGGCGGCATGAAGTTCACTGGAACATGCTGTTGGCACCAGCAGATCATCACTGGCGCAGATGATTTGCACCGGGCAGCGGATACGATCCGCATGGTGACTAAAGTCAGCGCGTTTGAGGGCGTTAAGTCGACGCAGTAAATTATTTTTGCCTTGAAAATGCGCCAGTGCCAGCGCGTCTTCTGCCTCAAGGCGAGGTGCGCGGGCCGCCATCCAGTCGGCGGGATAGAGGAACAACGGCTGCGCTTCCACCCATGCCTGCGCGCCGCCGCTATGTAGTAACTGTTCGCGAACCTGAAAACAGCGGCGCGTATGGGCGTTTATTCGTAGCCAGCCGTTAACGCTGACCAGCACAGTTACCGACGCGGGATAATCCAGCGCCAGCTGCATTCCCACCAGCGCACCGAGCGCATGGCCGACCACCGCGTAACGCTCAATCCCTGCGGCTACCAGCGCCTGATGCAGTTCCGCTGCCATCTGGGCGATACTGTAATCTTCTGCCAGCGTGTCGGGATTATTGCCGGTGCCGCGCTGGTCGTAACAGACTACCTGATACTCCTGATCCAGCACCGCCAGTTGCGGTAACCAGTAACTGCCGCTACCGCCAAGACCCGAAATCAACACCACTACGGGCGCATCAGCATAAGGGGGAGGTGAGAGTGAAAGTTTCATCGCGGCCTCACTTGGCGATATGCGCAATTGTGGCGATTTCCACCAGCGCGTCAGGTTTTACCAGTCCGCACTGAATGCAGAATCGCGCCGGTTTGTCACCCGGGAAAAACTCGGCGTAGATTTCGTTAATCGCGGCGTAATTTTTCCAGTCGGTAATAAAGATGCTGTTGAAGGTCACATCCGCCATCGTGCCACCCGCCGTCTCGATGACCTTGCGGATGGTTTCCAGAACGTGGCGGGTTTGCGCCTTTGGGTCATCGGCAAACAGCACGTTGTTATGTTGATCAAAAGCCAGCGTACCGGAGACATACACCACGCCATCAGCCAGCGTGCCGGGAACGAAGGGGGCCAGCGGTGCGCTGCTGCCAGCAGGAATAATTACGGATTTTGGCATCGTTAAACTCCTTAAGCGATACGAGCAAAGGACGTGGAAGAAAGCGCGTCGCAGAACGTTTCGACGTCGCTGACCCAGCCAAAAAAGGTTTCGATATTGAACAACGCGGCTTTCTGTGCAAATTCCGGCCCCGCCTGGTGTGTTGCGTCTTCCAGCACCACGCCGAAATACTCCAGAAAAAAGCCGTCGCGTAGCGTCGATTCGACGCAGACGTTGGTAGCGATACCGGTGAAAACCAGATGGCGTATTCCACGGCTGCGCAAAATGCTGTCCAGCGGCGTATTGAAGAAACCGCTGTAGCGCGGCTTCGGCAGCACAATATCGCCAGGCTGCGGCACCAGTTCATCCACCAGTTGATAATCCCAGGAGCCTTTCGCCAGCAATTTCCCCTGCAGCTGCGGCTGCTTACGCATGGTTTTCAGGGCGTTCGATTTATGAAAATTCGGTGAGCCGGGGCCGCCAGCCTCGACATACTGTTCATCCCAGCCATTTTGAAACCAGATGATCAACATCCCTGCCGCTCGCGCTGCGGTCACGGCGGTTTGAATGTTGGCAATGACCGGGCGAGTGGTTGAGACATCAAACCCGGCGAGATCTAAGTAGCCGCCTGGCGTGGCATAAGCGTTTTGCATATCCACCACGATCAGCGCAGTTTGCTGCGGATCGAAGGTAATGGCTTCCGGTCGTGCGGTTAAGGTCGTCATCATGCCACCTCCTGAGTCAGCGCAGGGAGATGGGCGCGGCACTGCATCAGTGGTTGAATGCGCTCGCCGAAGTTTTCGATTCCCGACAGAAAATCATCGAAGGTCAACAGCACGCCTTCGGCACCAGGCACGCTTGCGACTTCATCTAACATGCGCGCGACACTGGCGTAAGAACCGACTAACGTCCCCATATTGATGTTTACCGCCGAAGTGGGATCGGCCATCTGACGGACGTTGGTGTCTGTACCGGAGCGGGTATCTTTCTGACTTTGTTCGGTTAGCCAGCTTAACGCCTCTTCATCCGCGCCCGCTTTGTAGTGTTCCCATTTGGCGCGAGCGGCATCGTCGGTTTCGTCGGCAATCACCATAAACAACACATAAGAGCCAACGTCGCGTCCGGTTTGCTCTGCGGCCTGTTTCATCCGCGCAGCGGTCGGGGCGAAAGCCGTGGGTGTATTTACGCCTTTGCCGAAACAGAAGTTAAAATCGGCATACCGGGCGGAGAACGCCATGCCAGCGTCGCTTTGCCCGGCGCAGATCACTTTCATGGGGACACTCGGTTGCGGACTGACGCGACAATCATCCATAGTGAAAAAATCGCCTTTAAAATCGCTTTTCCCCGAGCCCCACAGGTCGCGCAGCACCTGAATATATTCGGTGAGATAGTCGTAACGACGGGAGAAATAGTCATCGCCAGGCCAGATCCCCATCTGCTCATACTCGGGCTTCTGCCAGCCAGTCACGAGGTTGACGCCAAAACGCCCGCCAGAGATGGAGTCGATGGTTGCGGCCATACGGGCGACGATTGCCGGAGGTAACGTTAAGGTGGCAGCTGTCGCGTATATCTGAATGCGTGAGGTGACGGCTGCCAGCCCCGCCATCAAGGTGAACGACTCAAGGTTGTGATCCCAGAACTCAGTTTTGCCGCCAAAGCCACGCAGTTTGATCATCGACAGGGCGAAATCGAAATGGTAGTGCTCCGCTTTTTGCACAATGGCTTTATTCAGTTCAAAGGTCGGCATGTATTGCGGCGCGTGGGTCGAAATGAGCCAGCCGTTGTTGCCAATAGGTACGAATACGCCAATTTTCATCATCAACCTCTCTTCGTCTCGTAAAGTGAAAGTCAGACGGGGCGCTGCATCCTGCATATCCTTTTCAGCCGCGTAATGGCTTGTTTGCAAAGCGGATGCCAGTTTTTAAAAAGTGAATGTTATTAATGTGTTAATGTTAAGTTGTCTAAAATGCCTGAAAAAAAGTGGACTAAACGGTCAAAACAGTTGCACATAAAACATGCATTCGTGCGCGATGAGAGTGCAGAAGGTCGAGGCCGGGCGGGGGTTTTGCTATCCTGTTGCCAATCAACAAGAGGGGAGAGCGCATGACGCAAGGCGCAGTGAAAACAACGGGTAAGCGTTCGCGCGCAGTAAGCGCGAAGAAAAAAGCGATTCTTAGCGCAGCACTGGACACTTTTTCACAATTCGGTTTTCACGGCACAAGGCTGGAGCAGATCGCGGAGTTGGCGGGTGTTTCAAAAACCAATCTGCTGTATTACTTTCCGTCAAAAGAGGCGCTGTATATAGCCGTACTGCGGCAGATTCTCGATATCTGGCTGGCACCGTTAAAAGCGTTTCGTGAAGATTTCGCCCCGCTGGCGGCGATCAAAGAGTACATCCGTCTGAAGCTGGAAGTCTCACGCGATTATCCGCAGGCTTCGCGCCTGTTCTGTATGGAGATGCTGGCAGGTGCACCGCTGTTAATGGATGAACTGACGGGCGATTTGAAGGCATTAATTGATGAGAAATCGGCGCTGATTGCCGGTTGGGTCAAAAGCGGCAAACTCGCGCCGATTGACCCGCAGCATTTGATTTTTATGATTTGGGCTTCCACTCAACATTACGCCGATTTTGCCCCTCAGGTGGAGGCGGTGACAGGCGCGACGTTGCGCGATGAGGTGTTTTTCAATCAAACGGTTGAAAACGTGCAGCGGATAATTATTGAGGGGATTCGACCACGTTAAAGATGCCGGAGGAGGTTGTAACATCCTCCGGCTACCTGTTTAACCGATCGTCATTAAACTGGCGTTACCGCCAGCAGCAGCGGTATTCACACTCAGCGAACGCTCGATATACAGCCGTTCCAGAAGGATATTGCTTTTGCCACGGGCAAAACCCTGCACCGAAACAATTGCGCCATCCCGCGCGGCAACTGCTTCACACAATGCGCGAAGCTGATCCGAATCACCGTGGAAGATCACCGCATCAAACGGTTGAGCGGTTATATTTTCCGCTTTCGCCAGTTGAATACGTTCGCTGACTGCCGATGGCAATGCCTTCACTAACTGACGATGCAGCGCGTCATCCGGCCACAGTACCTGGCTGCCCACCGCCAGCACGGCGGCGAGCTGAGTCAGCGCATCCTGTTCATCATCCGCAATACACAACACGCGCTCACGCGGCAGCAGCGTCCAGGTGTTGCGTTCACCCGTCGGCCCTGGCAGCAATCGCTGTGTTCCTGCCTGCGCCAGCTCGCCATATTGCGTACATAACGCCTGCAATTCTGGACGGTTTGCCGCCCATTCCCGCAGTGCATTTAGCGGCTGGATCAATGCGGCTTTCAACTGCGCATCCACCGGATACTCTGCATCCTGACGCGCGAGCGTCACTGCCAGTGCACTTTCCGGGCGATTCGCCAGCAGACGGTAGAGATAGAGCGGACCGCCTGCTTTCGGCCCGGTGCCGGACAACCCTTCGCCGCCGAATGGCTGCACCCCGACCACTGCGCCCACCATATTACGGTTAACGTACAGGTTACCGACATGGGCCGAGCCAGTGACCTGGGCGATGGTTTCATCAATACGCGTATGAACGCCAAGCGTCAGACCATAGCCGGAAGCGTTAATCTGCTCGATCAGTTCCGGCAGCTGGTTACGGTTATAACGCACCACATGCAGCACCGGACCAAAGACCTCCTTTTGCAATTCGGCAAAGTTATCCAGTTCGATCAGCGTCGGGGCGACAAAGGTGCCGCTTTGCCATTCACGGGCATCTTCACTGTTTTCCCGCACCGCCTGGAACACCGGACGGCCTTTACTACGCATAGTCTGAATATGACGCTCAATATTGGCTTTCGCTTCGCTATCAATCACCGGACCGATATCGGTGGTCAGGCGACCCGGATTACCCATCCGGCATTCGGCCATTGCGCCGCGCAGCATTTTCAACGTGTGGTCGGCAATTTCATCTTGTAAACACAGCACGCGCAGCGCCGAACAACGTTGGCCTGCACTGTCGAACGCCGAGGCCAGTACATCCACGACGACCTGTTCGGTCAGTGCTGAAGAATCGACAATCATCGCGTTCATACCGCCGGTTTCAGCGATGAGCGGAATAGGGCGACCCTGAGCGTCCAGGCGGCTGGCGATATTGCGCTGCAGTAACGTAGCGACTTCGGTTGAACCGGTAAACATCACCCCGCGCACGCGTTCATCACCCGTCAGTTGCGCGCCCACGGTTTCACCCCGACCTGGCAGCAATTGCACCACGCCTGGCGGTACACCCGCTTCCAGCAAAATGGCGATCCCTTGCGCGGCAATCAGCGGCGTTTGTTCTGCCGGTTTTGCCAGTACGCTGTTACCTGCCGCCAGTGCGGCAGCGATCTGCCCGGTGAAAATCGCCAGCGGGAAGTTCCACGGACTGATACATACCACAGGCCCTAATGGACGGTGGGTTTCGTTAGCGAAATCATCCAGCACCTGTCCGGCGTAGTAGTGGAGAAAATCGACCGCTTCGCGCACTTCGGCAATGGCGTTACTGAAGGTTTTTCCGGCCTCACGCACCAGAATACCAATCAGTTGCTGCATCTGGCTTTCCATCAGCACAGCAGCGCGATGCAAAATCGCCGCGCGTTCAGCCGGAGGAGTGGCAAACCAGATTGGCGCGTTATTAACCGCACTTTCCAGCGCCTGTTCTACTTCACGCGGCGTGGCTTCACGCACAAAGCCCACAATATCTTTCGGTTCCGCAGGGTTAATAACGGGCGACATCTCACCAGCCGCGACCGATTGTTCCAGCATTGGCAAGGCCTGCCATTTTTGCAGTGCACTATTGAGCAGGGCAGAAGAGAGCGAGGCCAGCCGGTGTTCATTGGCGAGATCCAGCCCTGCCGAGTTGTCGCGCCCGTCACCGTAAAGATCGCGCGGCAGGGGAATTTTCGGATGCGGTAATCCAGTTTGCCCTTCCTGTTGCGCCAGTTTTTCTACAGCAGTGACCGGATCGGCAACCAGTTCATCCAGTGGCAAAGAGGTGTCAGCAATACGGTTAACAAACGAGGTGTTAGCACCGTTTTCCAGCAGGCGACGCACCAGATACGCCAGCAGCGTTTCATGGGTACCGACAGGAGCATAAATACGACACGGACGGTTAAGTTTGCCGTCGGCAACTTTCCCGGTGACCTGCTCATACAGTGGCTCGCCCATACCGTGCAGGCACTGGAACTCGTACTGACCCGGGTAGTAGTTCTGACCCGCCAGTTGATAAATTGCCGCCAGCGTATGGGCGTTATGCGTTGCGAACTGCGGGTAGATTAGATTCGGCACCGCCAGCAGCTTTTTCGCACAGGCGAGATATGAAACGTCGGTATACACCTTGCGGGTATAAACCGGATAACCTTCAAGGCCGTCCATCTGCGCGCGCTTGATTTCACTATCCCAGTACGCGCCTTTCACCAGGCGAATCATCAGACGGCGACGGCTGCGGGTGGCGAGATCAATCAGGTAATCAATCACCAGTGGGCAGCGTTTTTGATAAGCCTGAATAACAAAACCGATGCCGTTCCAGCCTGCCAGTTCCGGCTCGAAACAGAGTTTTTCCAGCAGATCGAGGGAGATCTCCAGACGATCGGCCTCTTCGGCATCGATGTTAATACCAATATCGTACTGACGCGCCAGCAGGGTGAGTGATTTCAGACGCGGGTAAAGCTCTTCCATTACCCGGTCATACTGGGCGCGGCTGTAACGCGGATGCAGCGCCGACAGCTTGATTGAAATGCCCGGACCTTCATAGATGCCACGACCGTTAGACGCTTTACCAATGGCGTGAATCGCCTGCTGATAGGAAACCATATACGCCTGTGCATCTGCGGCGGTCAGTGCAGCTTCGCCCAGCATATCGTAAGAGTAACGGAAACCTTTTTCTTCCAGCTTGCGGGCATTGGCTAACGCTTCTGCGATGGTTTCGCCAGTGACGAACTGCTCGCCCATCAGGCGCATCGCCATATCCACACCTTTGCGGATCAGCGGTTCACCGCTCTTACCGATAATGCGGTTCAGCGAGCGGGAGAGGCTGGCTTCGTTATGGGTGGAAACCAGTTTGCCGGTAAACAGCAGCCCCCAGGTGGCGGCATTAACAAACAACGACGGGCTACGACCAATGTGTGACTGCCAGTTACCGTTGCTGATTTTGTCGCGAATTAACGCATCACGGGTGGCTTTGTCGGGAATACGCAACAACGCTTCCGCCAGACACATCAGCGCCACGCCTTCCTGCGATGACAACGAAAACTCCTGCAATAACCCCTGAACCATACCTGCGCGACCACTGGCGTTTTTTTGATTACGCAGTTTATCGGCCAGTTGATACGCCAGTTTGTGCGCCTGTTCAGCAACTGGCTGCGGCAGGCGAGCTTGTTCCAGCAGCATCGAAACCGCTTCGGTTTCCGGACGGCGATAGGCAGCGGTGATCGCGGCGCGGGAAACCGACTGGGGCAAAATTTGCTCGGCAAAGTCGAGGAAAGGCTGGTGTGGTTCCTCTGCCGGAGTCGGTGCTTCATCGCTCTCATTGGCAGCGCCAGAAAGCAGCGCAGGTAGCTCCGGCAGAGTATCGCTGTTTTCCAGTTGTTCAAGATAAGAAAAAATCGCCTGTTTAATTAACCAGTGTGGCGTGCGATCGATACGTGTCGCGGCAGACTTAATACGCTCACGCGTCGCGTCGTCCAGCTTAACCCCCATGGTGGTGGTTCCCATGCCATTACTCCTGTTGTTCTGAAAGGTGCAACTTAACGTTATCGTGAAATATCCATGATGTTGCAACTTTGTGCAACTGTGTTAAATGTGACCTGCGTAGCAAGCTTAAAAATGAATGAAATGTTAATAAACGAAATCGATATGACAGGGATTAAAAAAATAACTCAGACTTTTTCTCTGCGGCAGTTAACATTTTTGAAAGGTGCAACCGCAAAAAATGTGAGAGAGTGCAACCTGATGAAAAATAGTGTCGCTGAGCACTAAAATTTAATGTAAATGGTGTGTTAAATCGATTGTGAATAACCAGCGCTTCCGGCAGGATACGGTCGCCCTGGTAAAACATAAACTCTGTTACCCCGTTCCGGTGGCAGATATAACGGCAAGTTTCGACATTGCCGATAATAATTTTTTGGAGACTTTAGATGGCTATTAGCACACCGATGTTGGTGACATTTTGTGTCTATATCTTTGGCATGATATTGATTGGGTTTATCGCCTGGCGATCAACGAAAAACTTCGACGACTATATTCTGGGCGGTCGTAGTCTTGGGCCATTCGTGACGGCATTATCGGCGGGGGCGTCGGATATGAGCGGCTGGCTGTTAATGGGGTTGCCGGGCGCGGTTTTTCTTTCCGGGATTTCCGAAAGCTGGATCGCCATTGGTCTGACATTAGGCGCGTGGATCAACTGGAAGCTGGTGGCCGGGCGGTTGCGTGTGCATACCGAATACAACAATAACGCCTTAACATTGCCGGATTATTTCACCGGGCGCTTTGAAGATAAAAGCCGCATTTTGCGCATTATCTCCGCGCTGGTTATTTTGCTGTTCTTCACCATTTATTGCGCTTCGGGCATTGTGGCAGGCGCGCGTCTGTTTGAAAGTACCTTTGGCATGAGCTACGAAACGGCTCTGTGGGCGGGGGCTGCGGCGACGATCCTTTACACCTTTATTGGCGGTTTCCTCGCGGTGAGCTGGACTGACACTGTACAGGCCAGCCTGATGATTTTTGCCCTGATCCTGACGCCGGTTATCGTGATCATTAGCGTCGGTGGGTTTGGCGACTCGCTGGAAGTAATCAAACAAAAGAGCATCGAAAACGTGGATATGCTCAAAGGGTTGAATTTTGTCGCCATTATCTCGCTGATGGGGTGGGGGCTGGGTTACTTCGGGCAGCCGCACATCCTGGCGCGTTTTATGGCGGCAGATTCTCACCACAGCATTGTCCATGCGCGTCGTATCAGTATGACCTGGATGATCCTCTGCCTGGCAGGGGCGGTGGCTGTCGGCTTCTTTGGTATCGCTTACTTTAACGAGCACCCGGCGGTAGCAGGTGCGGTAAACCAGAACGCCGAGCGCGTGTTTATCGAACTGGCGCAAATTCTGTTTAACCCGTGGATTGCCGGGATTTTGCTGTCGGCGATTCTGGCGGCGGTAATGTCAACCTTAAGTTGCCAGCTGCTGGTATGTTCCAGCGCGATTACCGAAGATTTATACAAAGCGTTTCTGCGTAAACAGGCCAGCCAGAAAGAGCTGGTGTGGGTAGGGCGTGTGATGGTGCTGGTGGTGGCGCTGGTGGCGATTGCGCTGGCGGCAAACCCGGAAAACCGCGTGCTGGGCTTAGTGAGCTACGCGTGGGCAGGCTTTGGCGCGGCGTTTGGTCCGGTGGTGCTGTTCTCGGTGATGTGGTCACGCATGACGCGCAACGGTGCGCTGGCGGGGATGATCATCGGTGCGCTGACGGTTATCGTCTGGAAGCAGTTCGGCTGGCTGGGTCTGTACGAAATTATTCCGGGCTTCATCTTCGGCAGTATCGGGATTGTAGTGTTTAGTTTGCTGGGTAAAGCGCCGTCAGCGGCGATGCAA
The DNA here is from genome assembly GCF_046486405.1 of Escherichia sp. WS338. NCBI lineage: Bacteria > Pseudomonadati > Pseudomonadota > Gammaproteobacteria > Enterobacterales > Enterobacteriaceae > Escherichia > Escherichia sp. WS338. Next base: position 17,043 of record NZ_JBJQLL010000044.1, read on the forward strand.
AAACGCTTTGCCGAGGCCGATGCGCACTATCATTCGGCTCCGCCGTCACGGTTGCAGGAAAGCTAAGGGACTTAGCCTGCGGCGGTTTTGTTTGGCTTCAGCAGCGGGTTGCGCTCCCTTAATGTGCCTCGCCATATAAATTGAATGGTGCAGGGGGCGGCCAATCGCCGCCACCCCCTGCACCCCGGGCTCTGGCGAACAAAATCGCCGCTGCGCGGTACCTTCAGCTTATCCCCTTCGGCTACCGGGTCGGGCGCGAGGTAATGTCCTGTAAGACGCGCCCTCAGCCCACATCCATGTGGGCTGCCCCGGCCTTCGGGGAACGCTTCAGCGACTTTGACGCCACCAACACCCGAGCTGTTATTATGTTCCGGGCAAAAAGTTAGATTTGATAATCGCGGATGGACGAAATTGCTTGATACACCCGCTTATCAGTTTTACATGGAAGCTCTGATGCATTGAGTCTGGACAGTTTTGTCGGCTGGATAAGGCGTTTACGCGGCATCTGGCAAGAACACATGGCTCGTTGTAAACAATCCCATCTTTGTACCTGGAATAATCGTTTATATCCCCTGCCATTACCTCTCTTTGTTTACATTCCAACATCATTTTATAAACATTCCGCTTGTATTTTTCTTTGCCGTAATGATAATCGCTATCACTGCGATTTACTTTTCTTTGCATAGATTGACTCAGAAAAACGTTTAAGGGTGGGTGGCATGTTTGTTCCGTTTCTCATTATGTTGCGCGAAGGACTTGAAGCCGCGCTGATTGTCAGTTTGATTGCCAGCTATCTTAAGCGTACCCAGCGAGGCCGATGGATTAGTGTGATGTGGATTGGCGTGTTGCTTGCCGCTGCGTTGTGCCTGGGCTTGGGTATCTTCATTAACGAAACCACCGGCGAATTCCCGCAAAAAGAACAGGAACTGTTTGAAGGTATCGTGGCGGTGATCGCCGTGGTGATCCTTACCTGGATGGTTTTCTGGATGCGTAAAGTGTCGCGCAACGTCAAAGTGCAACTGGAACAGGCAGTCGATAGCGCATTGCAGCGTGGAAATCATCATGGCTGGGCGCTGGTGATGATGGTCTTTTTTGCCGTTGCAAGGGAAGGGCTGGAGTCGGTCTTTTTCCTGCTGGCGGCATTTCAACAAGATGTCGGGATCTGGCCGCCGCTGGGTGCAATGCTCGGTCTTGCTACAGCCGTGGTGCTCGGCTTCCTGCTCTACTGGGGCGGTATTCGCCTCAATCTTGGTGCATTTTTTAAATGGACCAGTCTGTTTATTCTCTTCGTCGCCGCTGGGCTGGCAGCTGGTGCCATTCGCGCATTTCATGAAGCCGGATTGTGGAACCACTTTCAGGAAATCGCCTTCGATATGAGCGCGGTGCTGTCAACTCACTCGCTGTTTGGCACGCTGATGGAAGGGATTTTTGGCTATCAGGAAGCGCCAAGTGTCAGCGAAGTCGCCGTCTGGTTTATTTATCTCATCCCGGCGCTGGTGGCATTTGCCCTGCCACCACGTGCAGGGGCGACAGCGTCTCGCTCTGCGTAGCAAATACGACGCAAACTCTTGCTTAGTTACAACATACTTTAAAGGGATAGTCTCGTCATGACCATTAACTTCCGCCGTAACGCATTGCAGTTGAGTGTGGCTGTGCTGTTTTCTTCCGCTTTTATGGCTAACGCCGCTGATGTGCCGCAAGTCAAAGTCACCGTGACGGATAAGCAGTGCGAACCGATGACCATTACGGTTAACGCCGGGAAAACACAGTTCATTATTCAGAACCACAGCCAGAAGGCGCTGGAGTGGGAGATCCTCAAAGGCGTGATGGTGGTGGAAGAGCGAGAAAATATCGCCCCTGGCTTTAGCCAGAAAATGACGGCGAATTTACAGCCTGGCGAATACGATATGACCTGCGGTCTGCTGACTAACCCGAAAGGGAAGTTGATTGTCAAAGGTGAGGCAACGGCGGATGCGGCGCAAAGTGATGCGCTGTTAAGTCTTGGTGGTGCAATTACTGCATATAAAGCGTATGTCATGGCGGAAACCACGCAGCTGGTGGCCGACACCAAAGCCTTTACCGACGCTATTAAAGCAGGCGATATCGAAAAAGCAAAAGCACTGTATGCGCCGACGCGCCAGCACTATGAGCGCATTGAACCGATTGCTGAACTGTTCTCCGATCTGGATGGTAGCATTGACGCCCGTGAAGATGATTATGAGCAAAAAGCCGCCGATCCAAAATTCACCGGTTTCCACCGTCTGGAAAAAGCATTGTTTGGCGACAACACCACCAAAGGAATGGATAAGTACGCTGACCAGCTTTATACCGATGTGGTCGATTTGCAAAAACGCATCAGTGAACTGGCTTTCCCACCTTCAAAAGTGGTCGGCGGTGCAGCCGGACTGATTGAGGAAGTGGCAGCCAGCAAAATCAGCGGTGAAGAAGATCGCTACAGCCACACCGATCTGTGGGATTTCCAGGCTAACGTTGAAGGCTCGCAGAAAATTGTCGATCTACTGCGTCCACAACTGCAAAAAGCCAACCCGGAACTGTTGGCAAAAGTCGATGCCAACTTTAAAAAGGTCGATACCATTCTGGCGAAATACCGTACTAAAGACGGTTTTGAAACCTACGACAAATTGACCGATGCCGACCGGAATGCACTGAAAGGACCGATTACTGCGCTGGCGGAAGATCTGGCGCAACTTCGCGGTGTGCTGGGACTGGATTAAACGTTATGCAGTATAAAGATGAAAACGGCGTGAATGAACCGTCACGCCGACGTTTACTGAAAGGGATTGGTGCACTGGCGCTGGCGGGAAGTTGTCCGGTCGCTCATGCACAAAAAACGCAAAGTGCGCCGGGTACGCTTTCACCGGATGCACGCAATGAGAAACAGCCGTTTTATGGTGAGCATCAGGCAGGGATCCTGACACCACAACAGGCTGCAATGATGCTGGTGGCGTTTGATGTGCTTGCCAGCGATAAAGCCGATCTTGAACGGTTGTTTCGCTTGTTGACTCAGCGTTTTGCTTTTCTGACTCAGGGCGGAGCGGCACCAGAAACGCCAAATCCGCGCCTGCCACCACTCGATTCCGGCATTCTTGGCGGCTACATTGCGCCCGATAATCTCACCATCACGTTATCGGTGGGTCACTCGTTGTTTGATGAACGGTTTGGTCTTGCGCCACAGATGCCGAAAAAGTTGCAGAAGATGACGCGTTTCCCCAACGACTCGCTTGATGCAGCATTATGTCATGGTGATGTGTTGCTACAAATTTGCGCCAACACCCAGGATACGGTGATCCATGCGCTGCGCGATATCATCAAACACACGCCGGATTTGCTCAGTGTGCGCTGGAAGCGGGAAGGGTTTATTTCCGATCACGCGGCGCGTAGTAAAGGCAAAGAGACGCCGATTAATTTGCTGGGTTTCAAAGACGGCACTGCCAATCCCGATAGCCAGAATGATAAGTTGATGCAAAAAGTGGTGTGGGTGACGGCAGATCAGCAGGAGCCTGCGTGGACAATCGGCGGCAGCTACCAGGCGGTGCGGTTGATTCAGTTTCGGGTGGAATTTTGGGACAGAACGCCGCTGAAAGAACAGCAGACGATATTTGGGCGTGATAAGCAAACCGGCGCGCCGCTGGGAATGCAGCATGAGCATGATGTTCCCGATTACGCCAGCGATCCGGAAGGGAAGGTGATTGCGCTGGACAGCCATATCCGGCTGGCGAATCCCCGCACGCCAGAGAGTGAGTCAAGTCTGATGCTGCGTCGTGGCTACAGTTATTCGTTGGGCGTCACCAACTCCGGACAACTGGATATGGGGCTACTGTTTGTCTGCTATCAACACGATCTGGAAAAAGGCTTCCTGACAGTACAAAAAAGGCTCAATGGCGAAGCGCTGGAGGAATACGTTAAACCTATCGGCGGCGGTTATTTTTTTGCGCTGCCGGGGGTGAAGGACACGAACGATTATCTCGGAAGCGCGTTATTGCGGGTTTAATGTTTTCAGGCGGATAAGGCGTTCGTGCCGCACCAGGCGTTCGTGCGCTGATGCGACGCATGCGCGTCTTATCATGCCTACAATCGGTGCGGGTCGGTAGGCCGGATAAGGCGTTCACGCCGCATCCGGCAAGCTTTTACCAGCCCTGCGAATCCTGCTGAAAGCACACAGCTTTTTTCATCTCTGTCATCACTTTGTCATCTTTCCAGTAGAAACTAATGTCACTGAAATGGTGTTTTATGGTTAAATGTAAGTGAATATATTGTTGCAATGAATGCGAAATCTGTTGTAATTATTAAGTAGCAGCGGAAGTTCCCGGCAGTGATAGTCAGTCACTATGGAGATCGCGGATGGTAACGTCCTGTTCTGGACAATGTTTTGTTAAGCAAGGCTCCACCACTCGCGGAGATTTCTCCTCCGGTAGCAACTTCGTCACTCTGTATTTTTCTCACTTCCTCTCTTTACTCGTGTTACCGACGCCGCAAACGGTGTGCGTAGCCGTTTTTCGGCATTTTATCCAAAAGCAAACTATGGCTTACAAGGAAGCCAACCCTCTGATGTTCGTGCGCATAATCGCGCTGCCAACGGCGCGTGTGATGAATACAAACAACTCAAGGTGCTCTCCATGGGAAGACAAAAAGCAGTGATCAAAGCTCGTCGCGAGGCAAAACGTGTGCTGAGACGGGATTCGCGCAGCCATAAGCAGCGTGAAGAAGAATCGGTCACCTCGCTTGTGCAAATGAGCGGCGTAGAAGCCATTGGTATGGCCCGCGATAGTCGCGATACCTCGCCCATCCTCGCGCGAAATGAAGCGCAATTGCACTATCTGAAGGCTATTGAGAGTAAGCAGCTGATATTCGCCACGGGCGAAGCCGGGTGCGGAAAAACCTGGATCAGCGCAGCAAAAGCGGCAGAGGCCCTGATACATAAGGATGTCGACAGGATTATCGTCACCCGTCCAGTTCTGCAAGCCGATGAAGATCTTGGCTTCTTACCTGGTGATATCGCAGAAAAGTTTGCTCCCTATTTTCGCCCGGTCTACGACGTGCTGGTTCGGCGCTTAGGGGCTTCCTTTATGCAGTACTGCCTGCGACCGGAAATAGGGAAGGTGGAAATTGCGCCGTTCGCCTATATGCGTGGACGTACCTTTGAAAATGCAGTCGTCATTCTTGACGAGGCGCAGAATGTGACTGCCGCGCAAATGAAAATGTTTTTAACCCGCCTCGGGGAGAACGTGACGGTTATCGTCAACGGTGATATCACGCAATGCGATTTGCCTCGCGGCGTGCGCTCCGGATTAAGTGACGCGCTGGAACGTTTCGAAGAAGATGAAATGGTCGGGATCGTCCGATTCGGTAAAGAGGATTGCGTACGTTCGGCACTTTGCCAACGTACGCTACATGCATACAGTTAAGTGTATTATCGGCGCAGAGCCCGGGCGAACCGGGCTTTGTTTTATTTCATTAACAGCAAAGACTTTCACTTCAGGTTAACGTTCTGGGGGGCGACTTTGAGCGTGTTGATAAGCTGAAATTAATTCTGGTTTAGATACTTTTACCAGGCATTTTTCGTCATAGCACGCGACCAATGTAATGCCGCCAGCGCGGAGAGTTTTTTGCCTATCTTTTTCCAGCCATTCAACCTGTACAGGAGGTCTGGTGCCAATTTTGCGTATGAGGTTTAATCAACAATGAGCCAAAATTTGACTGACTGATTAACACCGAATATATTCTCCTGATTATATTTTTTAGGGATAACATTAAAAATGTCAGGTTAATCTTAATTAATTCTTTGGCTAATGTTTTGTGTTTTTATTTTTTGTGGAAGGCAAGCCGCAATGGCAAAATAGGGGTGGTTGTAATAATAAAAACATGATACTAACTATATATTGATCGTTGAATTGTTGGCATGTAACACGCTACAGCGAGTAACGTTGGTAATGAAATATAATCAACATGGATAGGTGAAAATTAATTATGAGCTTTATGGCTTTTGTAACTTGTTTGACAATTGCATTTGTCGCCGGTTTTGTTGTTGCCAGAAAATTGACACTCCGAAAAGTTGCCTCATCGGTGATCATCTCTAAATCGCAACCAGTCCCTTCATCTGCAACTCCCCCTGCTGCTAAGGCGTCGACAAGGAGCTATACACCGCAGAAAACCTATCGTGATTCTCGTTGGCAAGAACGAGATGAGTTATTTCATGGAATGGTTGCCGAAGGTATTTTATTGGAAGGAAAAGAGTGGTTAATTACGCGTTGTGAAAAAATCTATTTTGATAATCTGGAGAAATGGTTTGGACATTATTGTCATATCCATTGCCAGGTCTCTCTGGGGCGCTTGATCAACTTTCCAGAACAACCCGAGTTTAGCGAAGAAGAAAGAAAGCGTTTCTTTGCAATTTATAATGGAATGGCAATGGATTATGTTCTGGTTTCAAAGAAGAACAACAAAATAGTCTGTGTTATTGAGCTGGATGATCCGAGTCATGAAAGGGCAGATCGCATTATTCGTGACCGTTGGTTGAATACGATTATGACTATTGCACGGGTGCCTTTTGTACGAGCTTCTGTCACTAAATTGGATGAAATCCCTCCGGTCTGGGATACCCGTGACAAAATTCGCCCATTAGCCGCGGCGACAAAGGGTGAACCGTTGCATTAACTAAGTACCCCGGTCGGGGCTTCTCATCCCCCCGGTGTGTGCAATATTGACTAGTCCTGATATAAGTTGACACTTTTCTGTCTGTAAAACGCCTGATGAACGTCATCGGGCGTTTTGTATTTCAGAGCCAGATGTGGCCGCTCATGGTTATAAATTGCCACGGACTCTTTGACCATTTCCCGGGCCTGCGCCAGGTCTGCAGGACGCGAGAGTAAAAACTCA
>NZ_JBJQLL010000045.1:0-23561 GCF_046486405.1 Escherichia sp. WS338
AACCATACGAATCGCCCGCTGACGGACTTCGGGGGAAAAACGAGTATTTTTAGTCATCCTGTTTACCTCTTTCTCAGGGAGTTTAGTCTCCAGGATTTCCGGGGCGGTTCAAACTGTTTTGTCCGGGCGACACACCCCGGATTTTATTGTTTTTATTCTTTTTTGTTATTTCTGTGATAACCACAATTGCATGCGGATACACTGAGAAGAATGCCACAGGAAATGTGCTGCTTCTGTTTCTCCTTCTGCTCCTTGCACACAGAAATACCCTCACATCCATTACAACGCTGTTATTTCTGTTCTGTTGTGCACTGTATGCGCCTGCGGGTATGACGTACGGTAAAATCAACAACAGTTTTATTGTCGCGTTGCTGCAGACCACGGCTGATGAGGCTGCAGAGTTTACCGGGATGATTCCTGTTTATCATTTTCTGGTCAGTGCCGCGATTCTGGTATTCATGGTGATTTTCTGGCGGACACACCACCGCGGTCACCGTAACTGGCTGGCACTGCTGCTGTTCGTATTATGCTCTGTAAACAGCTGGCCGTTGCGGATGGTTAAAGGAATTGTTGTGGGAACAACTGACACATTGCGTGAAATGCAGCGTTATAAACAACTGAGTCAGCACGGGGCTGACAACTGGAAAATCCTGCCGGGAACACCGTTGTATGACACGATTGTTATCGTTACTGGTGAGAGTGTGCGCAGGGATTATATGTCGGTATATGGCTATCCCGTGCCAACCACACCATGGCTGAATACGGCTCCCGGTTTATTTATTGACGGCTATACATCGGCAGCAGCCAGTACCGTACCTTCCCTGAGCCGGACACTGATTTATGACTATGAGCAGAACCCTGACTCCGGCAACAACGTGGTGGCGCTGGCAGCAAAAGCAGGATACAGCACATGGTGGATATCCAATCAGGGAAAACTGGGGGAGCATGATACACGCATCTCTGTTATTGCTTCTGATGCGGAGCATACCGTTTTCCTCAAGAAAGGCAGCTTTGCTTCCCGTAAAACGGATGACATGTTGTTGTTACAGGAAACAGAACGTGCACTGGCGGATAAATCCTCTCCGAAGGTGATATTCCTGCACATGATTGGCTCTCATCCGAATCCGTGTGACCGACTTAACTCCTGGCCGAATCATTACCTGGAGCAGTATCCCCGAAAGATTGCCTGTTACCTCGCCAGCATCAGTAAACTGGATAACTTTCTCGGTCAGCTTGATGGTATCCTTCGCCGGCACTCCCGTCATTTTGCCATGCTTTACTTTTCTGACCATGGTCTGTCGGTCAGCGACAGTGCTAATCCTGTTCATCATGATGGCCATATACAAGGAGGCTACAGCGTTCCCCTGATTATTACCGCCAGTGACATCACGTCTCATCAGTCCGTCAGCAGAAAAATCAGTGCCCGTCATTTCGCAGGTATTTTTCAGTGGCTGACCGGCATTCGTACTGAAAATATACCGCCATTCAATCCGCTGACAGACGAAGATAATGAACCCGTTATTGTTTTTAACGGAGACAGGAATGTACCGGCAGACAGTCTGAAACCACAGCCTCTGATTCTTCCGGACAGAAGATAATCATGTCGGTATGAATGTTATAATTAAGGACTGTGCAATAATAGCCATTCCATTCAGCCATCTTACGCTCGAAAACGATCGGTAAGATGGCTACTCACCATTCCTGCTCTAAACCTGCCGCCTCTCAAGACTATTATAAATAGCCTCAATCTCACCCTTCAGGTTATCACCGCAATAAACCATTGATGTATCGTATCGTTCATATCGCGCTTCCCGTGTCGCACTAAACCAGTTGAACGATCCCACGCACAGCAAACCATCATCACCAATAACAATTTTGCTATGAACACGGTTTACCAGCTTTGTAGCAATACCCAGCGCATTCAGTTTCTCCAGCGCCGCTTTAAAGTTCTGCTGCTTCTCTTTTCGCTTCTCAAAATCATTATGTTCAGTGTTGTAGCTTCTGTCAGTGACTATCGTGACGTTAATTCCACGTGAACACGCCGCAATCATGGAATCAAGAAAACCGGTTTGCTCCAGCCTTTGCCAGGTCAGCCATGGAGAAACTATCGTGATGTGTTTACTGGTATTTTCAAATGTCTGATTCAGGAAATTATCATGTTGCTCCACACCATGAAGTGTGTAGATTTTGGTCCCGGCGGTTTTTAAATCCTTACGCTCTTTATAATCAAAAGAGAGCGCATTCTTCTCTGACTCAAAGAGGTATTTTGCCAGTAATCCCCGTGGCGATGAGGCTGGCTGGACCTCAAACAGGTCCATATCGCCGAAGACCAGAAAACTGTCCTTCGCACGGGAGACTGCAACATTCAGCATGCTGTTATCGCTATCAATAAACCCGCCGTCTTCATGTTTTGAATAGACTGGCGAGAATATCACAATCGCTCTTTCCGCTCCCTGAAGAGAGTGCACGGTGCCCACTGTGAGCGACTTTTCATTCGTGCCTGTACTGATACCTTGTTTGCCCAGCACCTGTTTGATAGTGGATACCTGAGCGCTAAAAGGCGTCACAATACCGACAACTTCATGAAGCGATTTACCGTAATGCGCTTCAATATTTTGCTGGTTCTCTGCCAACCAGACCGCTATCGTTTCAGCCTCAAGCAAATTATATCGACTTCCACTACTTGCCAGCTCTCCTTTACCATCAATATGGAGATACCCCATTGCGGGCATTAAATTGCTCTCTTCACGCCCTCTTTTAGGCAACAACTTACCGTGATAGCAGAGCGTATTACAGTATCCAATAATATTGTCGTAGCACCGGCGGTGTTCATATAGGTACATACCACGAGCCAGTTCGGGATCATATTGATAGCGCGAAGCAAACTGCGCTATTTTCATAACGCTGCCAGATGCGGCACTTTTACCAAGGTCTGCGATTGCCGTATATTTCTCGGTAATCTCTTCTTGCGTACTGCCAGACAGAATTTTTTCCGCCAGCATGTTACCGATATCAATCGCAGGAGCAATACTCCATATTGGCGGGATCTGCTCCGTATCGCCAATCACTAATGCCTTCTTAGCTAATGCAAACGAGGCAGCAGCCACTTCAGGAAGCACCTGCCCGGCTTCATCGACAATGAGTAAATCGGCAAAATCATACAAATAACTTTTCTCGAATTTACGCTGTCCTTTGTGCTCACTTATCTGCATATTGCCGGGCAGCATATAGCATGTCATCACCACACATGGAGTGAGTTTCATTCGACGTTGCCAACGGGCGGTTACCCCTTTAGCGCCTTTTTTCTTCTTCTCTTCCTGCAGATCATCAATGCTGGCCATATCCATCAGCCAACGACCTTCCCAGTAGTGAGTCGTCAGTAAAAATGCAGGGAAGCGAATCTGCGTATCAGCCAGTTCATCGGCCTGTGAGAAGCTCAGTTCCTCGTCGCCCTCATACCCTAAATCAAGAGCCAGTCTCTGCCACTCCTGAACCGCCTGCTGTTCTTTAAGAATGATTTCATGGGCGGAGTCAATCTGCTGCCGGTATGTTGTTTGCTCGCGCTCAGCGGAATTGAGCAGCCCATCAATATTACGTTCGATAGTTTCAGGATCAGACCATTGATTTCCTGCAATCAGCGCACCTAATTTATCTTCGAGAAACAGCTGTATTTGGTACTGTCGCTTACTGCGAACCGCCGGAAGCCAGGAAAATAATGAATAGATCAGTGATTCACCGGCGCGATATTTTTTCCATTCCGTTTTAGCACTCTTCAGTAGAGTGATTTTTTGTTCTTGTCCGGAAAGTAATTTATTTAAATTATTGAGATATTGCTCAATATCATTAGCAATAAGCTCACGCGCAGCCCGAATCTGGCTTAACTTTTGCCATGTTGCGTTCAGTCTTATCAGTTGCTCGGATTTTGCTGCCAACTGACCATGCAGGAGTTCAATGACCTTTTCAGGGGATGAACACTCTTTTTCAGGAAAGGCTGCCTTAGCCTTTTCCAGATAAAACAGCAGTGCATCTTCTACATACTCTTTTGACTCAACCTGGTTGAAGAAATCTTCAGTTTGATATTTTTTGGCTGCTTCAGCTTTACGGCTGCCTGAGGGAAAATAAGCGCCGAAGCTTTTCAGCTCTGGCAACCATCGCCCGGCCATCGCACCTGAACCTTGCGAAAAGTCTTTCCCGAATGCCTCAATAATGTTCGTTACAGCCTGGTTATTCGTTGAAGTCGCGATAATAACCGGAGGCTCAGATTTTTCGAGAGCCGCTCTGGCCCACTGCGTGGCGATGATAGAAAGCACCAGCGTGGTTTTTCCGGTTCCAGGAGGGCCATTAACAGCAAGGATATCGCCATGTTTAGCATCCAGAAAATGGCTTAAGGCATCGCGCTGAGCCTTTGCCAGCGGAAACTTATCTCCGGAGTGTCCAAGCCTGTCGCTGAATTTTGCTCCAGGGGCCAGCAAAGACTCTGCAGCATGAACCTCTCGCGAGGCGAATCGATTGAAGAGCGGCACATCCTTATTGCAAACAAGCAGGTGATCATAAAGAGAAAGGATATGGAAACTGGCACCGCCAGATTGCGCCGTTTTAACAATATAACCGTGCTCAGCGAGTTCATATTGCTCAGGATTTTTAATCCAGTCGCCGGCAACGTTCTTCAGCAGCCTCTCTGAATCATCCAGATATTGACGCCACTCCTGCTGCAAGGCTGCATATCGTTCTTCCCGTTCTTCATCCGTTTCGGCAGTCTTATCAACGCTGTCATCAAAGTTGATAGAGAACGTGGTATGGGTCGTCTTGTATTTGTCATACTGCCCAATCTCACCAATCGAAAATGCTCCTTTTGGCAAAGGTTCAAGCAGGTCTCTGGGAATGGAGGTCGCTGGCGTCGGATATAAAAAACCCTCACGGCTTAGCAAGGCTGGCGTCACTATCGGGGTAACAATATCAGGCGCACCTGCAGAACGGTCCTTACCATGCTGCAGTAACCGGAAATAAACTTTTGGGCGCAAGATGACATCGACCGTTTCGACATCGTCTTTTTCTCCCTTAAAAAATTTACTGACAATCGCTTCGTCAAGACGTCCCGCCGCTATCCCATGCCAATGAGTGAAATTTTTGGCGTCTTTCCGTTCAAAACTGCCCTTTCCTGACTCAGCGTCCGCAAGCGAGTTGCGCCAGTATGAGGCAAACCCTAAAGCATTTTCATCCATTACCAGTCCTATGACTCAATGAAATCCATTGATTTATCGAATATAAAACCACCATATGGACAACTATTGTCCATATTGAAAAAGTTGGATGCAATGTTTTGTTTATAATTCGGTATCAAATGTACTGGTTGTACAAGGTTCAGAACGCAAGCACATTCAACAGTACGTCAGGACTATTGATTTCATAACAGTGAATACATTTTTTACCGTTTATAATGACTGCCTGCGTTGGACAAGGATACCAGAACAGCCGAAAACACCGGGGGTTATTACCTGCTCTCATGGAAACCAGATATTCCTGGTGCTAATCACAGTCATAAATAGCCTGAAGAACATGACGAAGGGACTTTAATGGAAGCCGGAGTAACTTGCCAGAACATCAATCTTCGTCATCATTTACAAAGAAAAATAATCAGTTAAAGCAGTCCGGGCAATCAGCCCGGACTGCTTACTATTTTAATGGATTGTTAATCTTTGCATATTCAAACGGGCTGATACCCTTATCTCTGTTCGCATCCAGAAAATCTGCCCACCACTGTAGCATCAGTCGACGTTCTTCCAGATGTTCTGCTTTATGGATATACGCAGCACGTACACCATTACGCTCCTGATGGCTCATCTGACGTTCCACAGCATCGCGGGACCACAAACCTGATTCAATCAATGCACTGCACGCCATCGCCCGGAATCCATGGCCACAGACTTCCTTGGTTGTGTCATACCCCATCACTCTGAGGGCCTTATTTACGGTATTTTCACTGATTGGTTTACGCGGGTCATGTGCTCCCGTAAAGATCAGACCATTTTCACCAGCCCATGTCTGAAGTTCTGTCAGTATGGCTACAGCCTGTTTGCTGAGTGGCACAAGATGTGGTGTTCGCATCTTGGAGCCCCGGTGTGAGAATTTTACCCCTGGCAGAGGTTTGCGTTCGGCTGGAATAGTCCACATTGAATTGTCAATATCAATTTCAGCCCAGCGGGCATATCTGAGTTCACTGGAGCGAATAAAAACCAGTAAATTCAGCATAACAGCAAGCCGGGTGACAGGCTGACCTTTATAACTGTTAATACGCGACAGAAGTTCAGGCAGACGTGAAAGATCAAGAGCGGGGCGATGCTGTCGTTTTACAGAGGTCAATGCGCCAGCCATATCCAGAGCAGGATTATATCTGATGATGCCAGACTGTACGGCATAACGCATTACAGCAGATATTCTTTGCTGCAGACGACTGGCGATTTCATAAATTTGTTTAGCTTCTGCAGCACGAACAGGGATAAGCAGGTCCGGGGTATTGAGTGTTGTGATGTTCCGGTTGCCGATAAAGGGGAAAACGTGTGTTTCGAGGCTTTTGAGTACCTTATCGCTGTGTGATTGTGCCCATTGTTTATTACTGGCATGCCAGCGTCGTGCAATATGTTCAAAAGAGAGTTGTAAATCAGGGACTACTTTTTTAGCTCTTTTCTGTTCGCAAGGGTCAATCCCCTCCGAAATCAGTTTTCGGGCCTCATCCCGTTTTGTACGAGCTTCGGAGAGAGAAACCTCCGGGTATACACCAAGTGCCAGAGTTTTCTCCTTACCCAGAATGCGATAACGGAGACGCCAGTAACGGGAACCATTAGGATGTACCAGCAGGAACATGCCAGCCCCGTCAGTGAGTTTATAAGCCTTGTCAGTGTGCTTTGCAGCCCGGATTTTTGCGTCAGTCAGTGCCATAGTTCAGCCTTCTGAATGCGTTAAAGAGGGTACAAATTCTGTCGAACTGGGGTATACCCGCAATTATACCCACACAATGGGGTTGATGTGGGGGGAGTCTGGTTGAGTTCGGTAGAATTGATTTGGCGGCAGGACGCTTAAATCGTGGCGTCCTAAAACGAAAAACGGACCTCCGTGGAGGTCCGTTTATATGAATTTGGTGCCCGGACTCGGAATGAAACTGGTTATATAACCAATTGTTTTGTATCGACTGTTTTATCCTTGTTCTTTTTGAGGCCACCAATGAGGCCCCCATGTGCAATTCGAATTCTTTTGACGCTATAATCCCTCTTTCTTGTGGTTTGTTGTAATCATTTTGTCTGGTTCGATATGCTGAATCGCGGAATCGAAGTGACAACAAAATACAGAGATTTATAAAATACCTGGCTACCTGTGTTAGGGAGCGTTAACGCACAGATTTTGTTTATGGCTGCCAGAAATGATCTGATGGTTTGTCGTCTGGCTCTGCAAGTACCCTGTTGATATCCCGGGAACCATGAACGATACGTTCGATACGAACTTCAGTATCCAGTACCCTGAACAGCAGAAGGTAACGACCATACGAACAACCTCTGATCCCAGCCCCTAACTCGGGTCTTTCTCTGTAGAGTACTGGCGATTCGGCTATCAACAGACATTGTTGGTAAAGCTCTTCGGTAAAACTGATTGCACGGACAGGATTATCCTGAGCGATCCAGTCACCTATAGCTTCAAGATCGTGTTCTGCTAATGGTGAAACAGTCAGTTTCATATTGGCTGTTCACCTTCTGCCATCTTTTTGTATTTGTGCGTCAGTCGCCCGAATACCTCTTCAGCACTTTTACTTTCACCGCTGTTGATGCCTGCGGCCACGGCGCTCTGGAGTGATTCAAGCTTTATCTGCTGTTCCCGTTCTTCCAGAGCACGAAGTCCGGCACGAATGACTTCACTTGTATTGTTGTACCGACCACTTTCTATTTGTTCGCGGATAAACGTTTCAAAGTAAGGACTGAGGGATACACTGGTAGGCATGGTTATTTTCTCGCCGATTGATTACTATCAATTAATAATAGTTAATATTCGCGAATTGTAAAATACCTCTTTTATGCCTTGCGGCTTTTGTTCACTGTGCTTGCCAGGGCTTCCGGGTAGTGTCTGGCAATAATATCATTAAGCCTGTCAACCAGCTCTGGTTTCCTGAACGTGATGTGCGCGGAGCCCTTCTTAAAGTATCTGATGCTGAACATCTCATCTTCATAGTCCTCTTTACCCTGAACAGACTGGATGTGATCATCCAGATGAATGGTGATGTTTTCCCGGTTGTCGGGGATCGGTTTGCCGCTGAACAGGTGCAGCATTCTTTCCAGATCGGCAAGTCGATCGGCCTGTTGTCCGGTGATAAGATGAAACCCCCACCGGTCCCACCTCACCAGATTGTTGACGATAATTTTACTGCCAAATTTGCAGGGTGAATTGGTTTTGTAATTCCAGCTCAGTCCTCTGAAAACGTTGAGCACCCCTCGCTCAAACACTTCATCTTTGTTCTGGTGCAGTTGTTCAAACGTGCTCAGGATATTTGCTTCGCTGATTTCCGGAAAATTATCGTACTCCAGTGACCGGTACCATGTATCACGGGCTTGTGCATCCATTAATGACAGCATCCCTGAACGTTGCATCAGATCACGCCAGATTTCGCGGTCAAGGTTGCGGGTGATGGCTTTCATTGCGGTTTCCGGTTTTTCCATCAGCCAGCAACCGCAGCGAAAATCCTGTTTCATGGCCCAGTCCAGTGCAGTTTTACCTCCGATGCTTTCCGTCAGCACCGAGATTTCTGCCAGTTGCCGGATAAGTGTGTCGATTTGCAGCAGCGCACTCTTTCGTACAGCCAGAATGTGGCGGATGCTGGTTGAGCCGATAACGTCCGTATGCCCGTTGACCACTTCCGGACGGGGGGCTGTGATTTCAGACATAATCGATATTCCTTTTTGCAGATAAATGAAAACGCCAGCCCTGTTCAGGCTGGCGTCAGTGGAATGAAGTCTGGTGAGTAAGACTCACCGGTTCTGTTGCAGAAGCTGCAACTGGCGCAGGATACGGATATCCTCCCTGGCCTGTTCGATACAGGGCAACAGTGCTGCCGAATCCGTTCTATCCTCATCGTTGTCAAAGATAATTCCCGATTCGCAGTCGATATTGTCCTGTAGCCACGCAATCAGAATATCCAGTGCGGTTTCCGTGGTTAATGATTTCATGTTGTTCCTGGTTACCAGTCGAAAGTGGGCAGGTCCGGCAGACATTCAGCGCTGGCATCCAGATGAATGAGACTGACGCCATAACGTCGGGTAAGTGTGACAACCAGACGACGGAACGTTTTTGACAGGCCCAGGCGCTTAAGCCGCAGAACCGGGTATGACCACGCATCGGTACGTAACAGATATCCGCTACCTGTGAAATGAATCCATTCTGATTCGCCGGTGCCATTCGTCTGATGTGACAGCGAGTACAGCCAGGCGTTGTCCTTTGCCGTGATATGCGCGGTACTGCAGCGTATGCCGGTAAGGGCCGCCGCAGATGATGGCGTGCGCTCTGCTGATGTCCGGTCAGATTCATCAACAACACGAAGGGAGTAACCGTTATCGCAGACCACGTTAATCAGTTCAGCGAGAGTAACACCATCGACGTCAACGACAATGCGCCCCATGTTCAGTGCCTGCACGTTAATGCTGTCGGCTTCCAGCGTCAGGGCCAGTTTCATTGTTTCGCCCCCGGATGTTTACCCAGGGTAATGTTATTTACCGTTCTGTAATTGTCGCGGGCCATCAGGCCGGTTGCCCGGCGGGCCCGGAGGATATCAATACTGTTTATTAACTGAGAACGGGTACAGGCGCTGAATCCTGGCTGGTCGGTACGTACCAGTGCGTATTTTTCAACGAGAAAGTTCACCGCATCGCACAGTGAAATGCCTGCCTCAATATGCTGCTCAATCACACGTTCATCAGCGAACGGTGTGTCATTCAGTGTGAGGCCGTAATGCTGGTCCAACAGTCGGGTGAGCAGTGTCTGCCAGATGGTGACGGGAGACGGGCAGCGCGATGCCTCCCGTACGTGTGTGTCAGGTAATGTTTTCATCTTAAGTTCTCTGTAACTGGTAGTGCTAAAGGTGAGATATTCGGGGTTATGAGGTGGTTGCGGGTGCCAGTGTCGGATAAACAGCCATATAAACGTAACCACAACTGCTGAGGGTATCGGCTTTGCAGGTCAGCCCTTTTGCATACAGCGTGACGGTATGCTGATGGCGGGGATTCAGTTCACCGCTGGTGAGCATGAGTTCCAGTTGTTTCATCAGCAGCGGAAAGGCCTGGTCCAGATGGTACGCATCCGCGTCGCTGAACCGGCCTCTGATACCGGCGCGGTCTGCAAGGTAATGCAACCGGTTACCCTCCTGCACCAGACGTGCCCCAAAACAGGGCGTCACGGTGCAGGGTAGCCCCCACCAGGGGCGGTCGTTGTTATCGTCGGGATGCGTTGTCCCGGGGAGAGTGTCTGACACGATAAAATCCTCACAGAAAATTGGTTAAGAATGGTCCGGTGGTGGCGATAATTCTGCTCTTCTGAATGCCCTTCCAGACTCAGTTCAGGGTGACGCTCATCAGCCGGACATACGGGCCAAAACTGTCCTTACGGCGTTCAGCAAACACGGCCAGCACACCGGGAATATCCTGCACTTCACGACCGGTATACGCTTCAGCACTGCCGTGCCAGCGGTATTTGCCGGTACAGAACGGAAAAAGACGGGATGCCGGATGCTGACGGTGAATACGCATGGCTTCGCCACGGGTGATGATTTTCATAGTGGGATACCTCTGAAGACAGAAGATAAAAGTGAAAACAGGTGTGATATGGTTGTGGCGGTGACGGGTTAAAGCAGACCGTGTTCCGCAAAGGAGAAAACCTGGTTGCCACCAACTATCAGATGGTCCGGTACCCGGATATCCACCAGGGCCAGTGCCTGTACCAGGCGTTCCGTGATAAGGCGATCTGCCTTACTGGGGGTGACTTCACCGGACGGGTGGTTGTGTGCCAGTATCACGGCAGCGGCATTGTGGTACAGGGCACGTTTAATTACCTCCCGGGGATGGACTTCCGTGCGGTTGATGGTGCCTGTGAAGAGGGTTTCACCGGCAATCAGCTGATTCTGGTTGTTCAGATACAGTACCCGGAACTCTTCCCGCTCCAGTCCCGCCATGTTCAGAATCAGCCATTCCCGTGCCGCATGCGTGGAGGTGAAGGCCACACCGGGTTCATGAAGATGGCGGTCCAGGGTTTTCAGGGCCCGCAGAATGAGGCTGCGCTCGCCGGGCGTCATCTCTCCGGGCAGAAAGGAAAGCTGTTGCATTGTGCTTCTCTCCATTCAGTCGATGATGCGCATAATGGCGTTGCATTCCGGATGCTGCAGGGCGTAATCCCGCAACCGATAATAATGGACCGTCATGGCATAATTCTCTGTACGACAGGCGTGATGACTGTACGCCATCAGACAGGCGGCAATGCCGGCGGCTTCCGGGCTCATTTCAGCGCGGTTGCCGTTCATGGCATTGAACAGTACCCATGTTTCGTCATCATCGTCATCCGGTTCGGGTACCATAAATGCCCCACCGTTGTTCAGGGTGTACAGATTCCAGATACCACCGCAGTAGTCTTCGCAAAGACGGTCCATCCAGCCGAAGACACGGGGCTCCAGGGTCACCCACTGTGGAATGAGGCCAAAATGTTGCGGCCAGAAACTGATGCGCTGTTCATCAGGGACGGGAGTGGCAACCAGTTGAGACTGGTTATTCCCTGGTGCAGTGGTTACGGAAACAGAAGGCGTGGTGGAGCTATGCGAAAAGGTTGTCATGAGATGATTCCTTATAAAAAGTAAATGAATGGAAGAATGCCCGGGGACTGGTACAGACGTGAGTCAGGGTTGCACTTTCAGGGAAACAGCATCAGCGCATGCTCTCCAGCAGCGTTTCTGCCATCACCCACAATGCGCGATTGAGCTTAATGTCCGTGTCGATGCTGTGAATGGCACGGGTGTGGATACGTTTTCCTTTAGCGCTGCGACCAGAAATCCCGCCTTTCAGCATATTTTCCTGGATGGTCTGATAAGCACTCCACAGGTCCTTACCGTAATCCTCCCGGCGTCGTGGCGTCAGAATGTCGGCGGTGGTGACGGGCTGATGTTCGTCACCATAACGGTAAGTCAGTGCCGCCTGTGCCAGCGCCTGGCGTGCCGGTGGCGGCAGGACCAGCGACTGCATGGCATCACGCTTTTCCTCAATCCGGTCAAAAACGCCCACCACTTCGTAAGCCCCTTCAATGACTCTGTCCACCACATTTCCCCGGTGCGGAACACGCACTTCCCCCAGAGACTGACCACAGACGCAGCCGTTCTGGCAGACGAACCTGAAGTAACCCGGCAGCATCTGGTAGCTGGAGGTACCGTCATGGGAGTTCAGCAGGATGATTTCAGGGACATGTTGTCCGTTTATCTCCCCGTCACGGCGCAGACGCAGCATGTGTTTGGTATACCCCCGGCGGCCCGGGTCACGTACGCGGGTCTGGCAGGCAAAGAAGGGCTGAAAGCCTTCCCGCTGCAGGCTTTCCAGCACGGTGATGGTGGGGATCCAGGTATAGTTCTCGCTTCTGGATGTGTGCTTATCTTCCCCGAATACGCTGGGGACGACCTGCATCAGTTCTTCGCGAGTTAAGGGGCGGTCACGGCGTATCTGGTTCGCATAACCAAAACGACTTGCTAATCGCATGATTTGCTCCTTATGAATGAGTTAGCGATATAAATGAAAAAGCCGCGCCTCCCGGAGAAGACGCGGCCTGATGGATGAAATGAATGACGTTTATTGTCTGAGAAGCCCTTCACTGGCGAGCCACACATTAAGCTGTTTTCCGGCATCGGATTCAAAATTCCAGTACCGCCAGCGCAACTGACCTTCAGCATTACGGATAACCAGCCGGAAATGCGTTCCCTGGTCATCTTCAATAAGCACATTGCGGTAAGCTGTTGTGACGGCAACCGCCTGTTCGCGTGAGAAAGGGCCTTCGGGCAATTAAACAGGGTGACAGTCCGACATACCGGCTATTTTCCGATAAATTCAACGCTGGCACCGGTGGCATTACCGTCAGCACCAACCGTGACGGTCACTTTGTCGTACGCACGGTCTTCAGGATTGAACACTTCAAACTCAACCTTATTGCCTTTTACTTCGTAAGAGCCAAAATCAGCGGTTTCTGTTGTTTCCTCGTCATATTCCCGGGCGTATGCCAGCCGGGCAGCCTGCAGGACGGAATCTTTATTAATGGCGGGTGTCTGTTTCGGGGAAAAACCGGCAAGTGATGTGACAAATTTCGGACAGACCTTCAGCATATCACCGCGGGTGAATTCCATTCGTACACCAAATGCCTGTAAAACGGACACATCACGCTCTGCTATGGAGTGAACGGCTTTTTTGACCATTTCCGGCGCCTGTCCGACTTCCACCTCAACAGCCCTGAATCCTGTCTGCTGATTACACATTTGTGATGTGGGGATCAGGTTACCGTTAATACTGATACGGCTGCCCAGGAGCGTCTGTACGCCATTCGGGCATCCCTGCATCAGGCCGGTAATACCAATCGTGCCATTTTTCAGCATTACCAGCGCCTGACCATCTTCCGTCATGGTCTGACACCAGCCGTTTTTGACAGCCCAGTTACCGGCGGAGGTGGAGAAGGATGCCACAGTGAACAGCAGGGGAAAAAGCATTCTGGTATTCATGACTGACCTCTGAAATTAAAGAGCGTGTTATTGATAATGACAGACGGTATACGGCAGTGGTTACCGTAATCCGTTGTCGTGTAAAGGTATACGGTTGCCACGGGGGACTCCGGGGCGCTCAGAACAGGTGATCCCACAGTGTGACCAGTAGGTGGATAATGCGGGCCCGGGCTTTACGCAGAAGCTGTAACATCCAGGCCGGAAAACTGAACCGGGCAACGGCGTCGTCAAAACTTTTCCCGATGGCGTCACCAAAAGTCTGTTGTGCGTGTTTCCGGGCCTGTTCAGAGCGGTTTTCCCCCCGGATATGTGAATAAACCGCGCTGGTTGCCTGTGGTGGCAGTGCGTGGATCATCAGTGACACCAGTGCCGGAAGATTCCAGCCGACAGGCGCTGCAACGGAGAGTACCGGAAATGATGACGGGAACAGGGTGGCCACCCGGGCTGTTACTGTCGCCAGTGAGAGTTCCTGCTGACGGGACGGGCATTTTTCTGCGTCGTTCCATTCTTCAGCAGGAAACACGCGATCGGCATGGCTGAGAACAAACAGAAAACGCGAGGGATCTGCACCTTCATTCAGTAAAAACTGATGCATGGCAATATCAGCAGCATACGCACGTTCATCAGCCCGCAGGATCCAGATAATCAGATCCAGTTCCGGCAGTAACTGACGGTAAAGCTCCCGGTATTCCTGATCATGCTGCGGTGTTTCACCAATGCCGGGCAGATCGACCAGCGTCATTCTGCGTTCACCAATCTGCAGGGTGAGGCGATGAGCCTGGCGGGTGCAGCCGTTCAGGGGATGCGTGGCGCAGATACGGGACTGAAAAATGGCATTACACAGACTGCTTTTGCCGGTGCCGGATTTACCCATAATGCCAATCACGGGCTCGTAATGAATAACACCGTGGAGATGTTCAAGGATTTTCTGGCGAATTTCTTCAGGAAGAAACGTCAGATATGATTTCACTTGTGCGGAGAGGGAAGAATGGCTGAATGACATACCGGTATCCTGTTGATTTCACTGAACCGGATCACACTAATCCGGTTTATCATTCAGGTAATATGGGCGTGAAAAAATCTGGAGTGACAAAGTGTGGAGGGAAGAGATGACTGCACAACAGATTGATGCATTACGCGACATTGTTAATAAGGCCAGAGTTACCGCCATTTGTAAAAGTCCGGCCTGGAAATATACTCTGCGAATACTGAAGCGCAGCAGACTCGTGTACAGAGGAGAACGGTCAGAATCGTTTGATCCGGAGAAACATTTTAATCGTTATACGGTGCGTTATCTGTACCTGCTTAACATAATGGCACTTGAGCTAAAGTCAGATACACGGATTAAGGTTGAGGTAGGTCAATGGTATCGCATGACGGGTAAACGTTTATCACTTAATGTCCCGCCTTTTATGCTGATTCCGCGTAATATCCGGAGAAAAGTGGATGGATTCAGACAATCAGAAGGCGAAGCAACAAAACAAACGGCTCAACCGTTCACGGGCAGTTTGTATGAGGTTTTGAGCAGGGATAACGATTCGGCTGAGCTGGACGCCTGGTTTGCTGAACCACCGCTGACACGACAGGAAGTGCGGGAGGGGAGGCGTGTCACAGATTTTAATCCATGGGCGCAGTCTTCGTTTATTTGCCGTTCAGCATCCCCGACGTTTGAACTTTTTTACCAGGAATATAAGCGACTGGGATTAAGTGTTTTTTTTGATCCGGAAAATAGAAAACCTTTTGAAAGTATAAAAAAA
This sequence comes from Escherichia sp. WS338, assembly GCF_046486405.1. Lineage (NCBI taxonomy): Bacteria > Pseudomonadati > Pseudomonadota > Gammaproteobacteria > Enterobacterales > Enterobacteriaceae > Escherichia > Escherichia sp. WS338. The sequence goes on from NZ_JBJQLL010000045.1 coordinate 15,526, forward strand.
CATTTCGGGGATAAACCACAGTTACTGGAGAGACTGGGGGATGTGTTGTTTTTCACGTCGCTTTATAACCAGGGATGTTTAGGGGAGTTTGTCAATGCGCTTGTGGAAAAGGAGGACATTTATCTGAAAGCGTCCCCCGGGGAAGAAAAGCTGAAAGCACACCAGAAAATGATTAACTACATTGAAGAGTTCTGCAACAAAATGACGGAAAAGTATCTGATATCCGCAGCCAGGAGACACTACCAAAAGAAGAAAATCGGCAGGAGCAGAAGTGGTGAAAGTTAATACAGTCTGTGGTTCTGAATCACCAGCCTGTGGTTCTGAATCAGATGTTCCAGGACAGCCTGTTGTGTTGTTTTCAGTTCTCTGGTCAGTCTGTCCAGAGTACGTTTTGCATCTGATGATATTTTAACGTTGATTTGTACCCGCTTATCTTTTTTTCCGTCGGTAAACTGTTTTCGGAATGCATTGTGCATCTTGTCGAAAAATTTTTCTTTTGCGGCAACCCCATAGTGAAGTACTTTTGGCTGCTGTAAGTATGGTGTATCTGCGGGGAATAAAATTTTTAGTAAAACTACGATAGCAATGTATCTTTCGTTATCACTTACAGGATAAAACCAGGAAAGATACGTGTGCGGGATGCGTGCATTGATATATTTCCATGCCCATTCGAGTTGTTCTGTATTCTTTTTAAGCCATTTGGCTTCGTTTCTCTTTTCGATCTGCAGCCAGTTTTGATGCATTGTTGAGATGAAGCAATCTGATTGATTGTCAAGGATTAATGCATTAATCCATTTGCTTATAACATCCAGTCTCATTTCATGATCTGAAGGAATTGTTGTTATGGGTATACTCCCCGCAGGAATCAGCCCCATCATGGCTGTATTGAACCCTAATTCATTACGAACCCCAAGGAGTTTGGGATCTGTGTTAATTATAACTAACCAGAACCAGAATGCTGCAATTTCATTTTTTTTAACCCATTCAGGTATGTGATTATCTGTCAGTTGTTTATCATTCAACAAATACTCAATTGTTTCATTTTCCCAGCTATATCCATTCACGTTATAACCATCTTCATATTGTTTCATCTGATTACGCCTCAATCGCATTCTCTTCTGGTGATTTTCACTATCACATGGAAATCGAATATGCAAGGAAGTTAACAAAAAAACATTGCATCCGGACTTGTGTTCAAAAAGCAATCACTTCAAGGCTTGATCACTCTGTGAGATGCTGAAGAACTATTCTCTAACTATTCACGATCTATTCTTGATCTATTCATAATAAATTAAAACATGCTATCAACTACTGCTCATATCCTCCTTGGGTGTGTCGTTGTACTGTTCGACTGTTCTTGTGGTCAGATTAACAATCTGAAGAGTAAAAGCGACAGTAATCTGTCTGTTATAGTGGCGATAAAAACACTGAATGCGCATCCTGTATGTGAAATCCTGTCATGTGGAGCAGTAAGCAATGACAGGCATGCATGTTATATGTGAAGGGGGCCGGGAGACGACATAATCAGTATGGCTGTCATTCTGGTTGTAAAACGCGATCACTTTCCGGGGGTAAAAGATGATATGGAAGCTGACAAACGGTTTGCTTCGGATTGTCTTTTCTGGGGCCTGAAATACGGGGACAGAAAAATAATTCCAGAGTAAATCTGCTCCGTTTTCAGAACAAAAATCCCCATGCTGGCCGTGAAAAACTGAAACGAACATTCAGTCTGCATGAGTGTCTGAAGATGTTGAGAATGTCGGTATGATACTATATACACATGTTTTTATTAAGTGTTATATACATATCTTTTTAAATAGATAATTCTACACATATTTTACTAAGTGTTTTTACTAAGCATTTCAGTAAGTGTTATACACGTATTTTCTACTAAGTGTTTTACCAGACATACACATGTTTTCATAAACAATTCTACAAGTGTTTTCATTAAGTATTGTTATACACATTGCTTTGTCTGATACACATCCAGTTTAGTAAACCTGTCAGTCCTGTTTTTACGTTAACTAAAATCAGCTTAATGCTACTACAAAACAATCTTTCCTGTTTAAGCAATCAATATGATATTCTATTTTTCTGATGTTACATTTAACCTTTTATGAGTTTTCGTGTTTTTAGTCGTTAACCTGAGACAAGTGTTTTTATGTAAAACGCAAATCCGGCTGAGATAACCTGGCGTGATTTACTGTGTGCTTACGATGATTTTGTTAAATGGTTTTATGGATGATTTTGTAGCGATAAGATTGATGAGATGATTAACTGGCCCTGGTGTTTTTTCTCAGTGCAAGGTGATTATCTTCATCATAAGGCTCTTTTCAGAAAAAGCGTGATGATTGGTTCTGGTGTTTTGATTCAGATGAGATTTACGTTATCGATGGTTAATCGTTTTTATGGTGTGTTGAAAAGTAACGTTTTCAGGATAAGAAAATCGATTCTGATGTTGGTGGTTTTTGTTCTCGGGGCAGGGTTATCTGTAAACAGGTTTTAAACGCGCTATTCGGCTCTGTGATTGAGTTTTGTGGTTAAGCTGTAGGTTTTGGTATTGTTGTTGATTCACAGCAGCAGAAAGCGTTCTGATTGCGTTTTTGGTGTTTTGTTTGCACGTTCTGTTGATCCGTTTCCCTTCGGGCTTTGTAGTTTTTAAAAACCATTTATGCCGTTGTTGTGTGTTTTACCCTGCGTGTAGGTTTATCTTTTCTTCGTGGGGGATTCATTCTGTTTTAATCAGGAGCCATTGGCGTTGCTCAATGGCGGGATGCCGTAAAGTTTTACCGCAGTGATTAATGATGTGAAGTCAATCCAAATCAACGGAGATCTCTCATCATGAATCAACCAATACACAATGCTTACTGGTTATCCCGTTTTGACAGCCTTCTCGACAGTGCCCTAGTGCAGCACCGTGCCGTCTCGTTAATTCGGGTGGATTTACGTTTTCCTGAGTATATGCCTGCCACTATTATGGATACCGATTTAGATTCAGCAGTGATTTCTCGTTTTTTCGAATCCCTGAAAGCAAAAATTCAGGCTTACCAGCGGAAAAAACGACGTGCCAACAAGCGTGTGCGTGCAACCACTCTGCGTTATTTCTGGTGTCGGGAGTTTGGCAAGGAAAAAGGCAGGAAACATTATCACGTGATATTACTGCTCAACAAAGATACCTGGTGCTCGCCAGGGGATTTCATCGTTCCTTCTTCGCTGGCGACGCTGATCAAGCTGGCATGGTGCAGTGCTCTGCATCTCGAGCCCTGGCAGGGTAATGGACTGGTTCATTTTTCCAGGCGGACGCCTTTCCGTAAACCGACATCATCTGATGCTCGCCCTTCTTCCGATGATACGCCTTTGTCGGGTGGATGTTCTGAAACCAGGAAGGCTTCAGACAAAAAGCCGGGTGAAGCCGCTGTTCTCTGGGTCAAGCGTGGTGATGTGGAAGCGATGCAGAAAGCCATGGAGAGAGCCTGTTATCTCGTGAAGTATGAGACGAAGCAGCATGACGGTTCTGGGCAACGTAATTATGGTTGCAGTCGTGGGCCGGGGCGTCTACTGGATGGCAGGTGAGCCCTGTAAAACGGCATCCGGTGCCTGAGCATACGTCACGTAATTAACTGTCTTGACCAACAAAATTATGGAGTAACCTGATGGCAGGATTCATTACATTTCTTTGTTCTTTCTGAGTATCGCATTCAGGATGGTCAGCAGTTTGCGCATACAGGCTACCAGCACCGCCGTAGTCATTACGCCGATGCCTTTAATGTTGCTCAGGTGCTCAGCTGGTTCTTTAAAATGGTTCCGGATGTGGGTGTTCATCTTCCAGCGCTTTGATGATATTAATGTTTTTTTTTGCTTTGCGGGTGAGCCGGGTACAACCTGTTTTGCTCAGTAACTGGCATTGCGATCAACTGGTGTCTGCAAACGACTATGGCATTAAGAACCTGACGTTCTGCATCCGGCAAAGTCCGGATAAAGCGGTCTCGTTCCGGATGGTAATTAATAACTGCAGCCATCTGGGCAAAAAAACCGCGCATCATGCGGGTCAGTCTTCGCCAGATATCCCATCGCACGGGCAAAGTCACGAGCTTGCCTGGGGTTAACTACGGCGATCTCAAAACCTTCGGGCTGAAACGCACAGGTTATGGCGGCCTTCCATCAACACAAAGGCCATATCGTGCTGCCTCAGTTCAGCGATGATGAAATCAACGCCGTCAGCACCACTGGCAACAGAAAACCGTTCAATAGTGTTGCTGGCGGCAATATCCAGCGTTGTTTTGGACACATCGGTATCAACACAAAGTGGATTTGGCAGACTCATTATTGCCCATTCTTGCTAATGCGTTATGGAGTACGGACAACTGTTCGGGTTTCAGATGAGTGGCTCAGCGTATGCGCCATTTGCTTACATATGGGCTTAAACCCTAAGGGGCCCCAGGCTGCATACGCTTTGCCAAATCTGTTCGCTGCTCATGATAACGAAGAACCAGGATACAAGGTGGAAGATCCTCAACGCTCAGGGGCGCAATGTTCCCTGTGTTTCATGCCCCCATCGTTTGTTGCTGTGGTGCCAGACTTCTGAGGCACCTCCATGTCGTTTTGCTTTTGTCAGCATCATAAATGCGTCGGGACTGGTGAATGGATACAAGCCATTTTATTATCGACGTCAGCGAACATACTCACAATGTCGGTATATTTCTGAACTGAACAGTAAGTTTTGCGTTGATTACAGTATGCGAAGGAGGTCCATTACAATGAATCCCGATTATGTGCAATCCTTGCAGACATCCCACCACTTCCCAGCTGATTTAACCTACAGATTATTTCCTAGTGAGCTTGCGTATCTCATTGACGACTTATATGAAAGTACCCAACTTCCGTTGGAGCTCATTTTTAATACTGTACTGGCAACGCTCTCACTCTCCTGTCAGTCATTGGTTGACGTTGTTCATCCTCACACCAACATGCCGGAACCCTGCTCACTTTATCTGTTGGCAATCGCAGAGCCAGGCGCGGGAAAAACAACGATAAACAGACTGGTGATGAACCCCTGTTACGAATTTGCCGATCGACTCATTCAACAATACGAAGAGAGAAACAAAGATTATAAGACTGAACTACAGATCTGGAATACCCGGCAGAAAGCGCTTGCTGCCAATTTAAGAAAGGTTGTTAACCGGGGGTATCCGGGGGAACAGGAAGAAGAGGCGCTGCGTAATCACGAAAGAAATAAACCGACACGTCCGGTTCGACCGAATTTTATCTATGAAGATGTTTCGCTTAAAGCGCTTGTGGAAGGGCTCAATGAACATCCTGAGGCAGGGGTTATTTCTGATGAGGCGGTCACTTTTTTCAGAAGCTATCTGAAAAATTATCCGGGCCTGTTGAATAAAGCATGGAGTGGGCAACCGTTTGATTTTGGACGGGCTGACGAGAAATACCATATCGCGCCACGTCTGACATTTTCGTTAATGTCTCAGCCGGATGTCTTTACGAATTATATAAATAAAAATGACGTACTGGCGTGGGGAAGCGGATTTCTTTCCCGGTTTCTGTTCAGTCAGGTTGTAAGTTCTTCCTGGATACGTGATTATACGAGAGGTGAGTTCAGAACAATATCAACCCTGGAGAACTTTCATAAAAAGATTAACGGATTCCTGTTAAACCACAACATTAATTTCCCCGGCATGAGCACCGAAAGGAAGACATTAAAACTTGCGAAGAAAGCGTTGGGGGAGTGGCAGGAAAACCAGATTAAGATTGAAAGAAAAGCGCTTGCAGGCGGGGAGTGGGAACACATCAGAGATATTGTTCTGAAAGCAGGTTCTAATATACTGAGGATAGCTGGAATATTCACCTGCTATTGCTATAAAGATGCTGAGGAAATTGAATCAATTGCGCTTTTTAAAGCTATGCATCTCATGGACTGGTATCTGGAGGAGGCGAGCACAATATTTTATCCCATGTCTGCACGATGCCAGTTTGAACAGGATGCCTGTGAACTGTATGCATGGATTATGACCCGAATAAGGCAGAATAATTGGCGTGCTATCAGGAAAACAGACATTGAAAGATATGGTCCCAATCGACTGAGAAGAGCAGAAAAACTTACACCTGTACTCAATCAGTTAATCTGTCAGGGGTATTTATGTATCATCAGAATGCGATCGCATCAGGCACTTTATGTTTCTGTTTATTGTAACAATGGTTACCTCCTTCCTTTAGGCGCAATGTATTACGAACAGTTTGATATTGTTCTACCCGAGAATATTCATAAAGCGAAAGCATATCACGTTAATATTCCACCGGAATTAATTCCGTCATTTGCGTCACCTTTTTCAGAGTATAGCTTATTTTGAAATAACCTTACACAGATAAAACAAAATCAACCAACCTTCATTCGGAGGTTGGTGATAAGGCGTTTTGCATATCCTGCACCTATGCAAATGTTCACCAATTATGGGGGGGGAATGAGAATTTCTCTGAAAAAACCGCTACGGTAGCAACAGTAGCAGCACATGCACCACATCTGTGATTTAATTTTGTTTTCATAATGACCTGCTGTCAGAGCTGGTTGAATACAGGAGTGTGCGCACTGGTGGAAGCATGGCTTTCGTTTTTTATTGATCGAAAGTGAATCGAAAGATTATTTTTAACATAGATTAAAGCTAATCATTAACCATATTGTGTGAGTTTTCATATATAACTTCGTTTGATTTTCGTCGTGATGAGTGTAGGTGTATATGATAATGTCGGTCTCTGCCTGAATAACGAATGGTTATCACTGTTACTGAAAAGAGATGCTGTTCAAGTTTGCATTTCAATAGGAGAGTGAAGAAAAATGATTTGATATTTTTTCTGTAAGATAATGGTTTGTCATGTTCGTATTCAGAACGGATGATTTCTTATTTTTACTCATCAAACATGGATAATTTTAATTTAGGTTTATTACTATAATTAGTATCTACCCCTTTATTTATCATCCATCTCTGCCCTTCATTTTCCCTCTCTGTCTTTACACATTCCATTACTCTTATTCTCATCCAGTTATATTCACTCCCTTCCTTGTCTAATCTTCATTGTCACCATTATCATGGTATCCACCTTCTCCATTCCTCAATCATAACTACTGTAACTCATATGATACTCAGATAAGTTATTCTCTACTACGCTATTGCTGATATCCATCTGTTCCTGTTTTCAGTAAAATAATAATTTATTTTAATTTTATCCATCATGAGCTGTATTTGCTTAACAATGATTGTTTATCTGATATGTTTTAACCATTCTGGTAAATATCAATACTTCTGTCATCACTGATTAACTGAATGCTTACTCTTTAATAAGGTATCCATTATTCTGTAACGATTAGCCGAGCAGGGTAAATAACAGAATTAATAGAGTGAATTTCTGATTGTGTTTGTTCGTTCCTGATTATCTTGTATTTTAAATAAAATGAAAATTATCCATCCATGGTATGTTTCATTCTGGTACCGTGTACCCGTTAACGTTCATATCTTGAACATGAGTTGTTTTTAACAGATAAAATGAGTGCGTGTAAGTTTATTGGGTTACAGGTATCGTGTTGGCCTTGTACACGGTTTTTTAGAACCATTGAGAGCAAGTTTGTAATTTATGATGGTGATTAGTCGTAATATGTTTCTTGAACTTCTGATCGTGGGTTTTTATCGCATATTTTGCAGTATTTCGTGATGTTTATTGATTCTGTATTTTATTCACTCCTCGTTTATCTCATCTCTTTAGCTAATACCATCAGATAATCCATTTATTTCTGCACAACGCTACGTGTCGTTAATAACCGACGTATCCATTCTGTTACAGCATGCCTGATAAATACCGTCTGTAAGTTATTACCGTTTTAGATCTGATTATGAGCGAAAGCATTAATTCGTTTACAGCACGGCTTTGTTGAATAAATCAGATTTCGGGTAAGTCTCCCCCGTAGCGGGTTGTGTTTTCAGGCAATACGCACGCTTTCAGGCATACCTGCTTTCGTCATTTTGTTCAGCGCT
>NZ_JBJQLL010000046.1:0-22780 GCF_046486405.1 Escherichia sp. WS338
GCCAGACCGCAAGGTGTTTTAACAAATCAAAAGGGGTTTTAATAACTGGCTCAAAGCTGAAAGCTTTCCGGAACCCCCAGCCTAGCTGGGGGTTTTCTGTGCACAAAAAAATGGCGCTTCTTAAAGCGCCATTTTCAGCTTAAAGTTCAAAAGAGATTATATCCCTTCTTCACTCTCTTTTTTCGCTTCTGCCTTCTCGATTTCACGATACCAGCGCGGATGGTGTTTCTTCGCCCAGCGACGGCTCACCTTCCCTTCGATCATCCCTTTAATCGATCCTTTCACCCAGAATGCCATATACATATGGATCAGGATGGCGTGGATCAGGATGATACCCGCAGCCGCATGGATCAGCAGGCTATAACGGACAACCTGTATCGGGAAGTACTGCGCAAAGTACGGACGCCAGATAATCACCCCGGTCACCAGCAGCACGAAAATCATGCTCATGATCGACCAGAACATCATCTTTTGCCCGGCGTTGTACTTACCGACATCCGCCACTTTATGCTCATTGCCTTTCAATACTTCGACAATGTTCAACAGCCACGGAATATCTTTCTTATCCGGGATGTTGTGATGCACAAAACGCACAAACATAAACATCAGTGCGACGAAAATCGCAATGCCGAAGAACGGGTGCAAAATGCGTCCCATCTGCGGCGTACCGAAGGTTTGCGTCAGCCATTGCAGCGTCGGGAAGAAGAACGAAATCCCGGACAGCGCCACCAGGAAGAAGCAAATCACCACGGTCCAGTGACAGGCGCGATCAATAAATTTGGTGCGCACAATCATTTTCGACTTACTCATGATGATCCTCCTCGTCATCGTCCACTTCCTTATTCGGGCCAATACCGATGTAGTGGAAAATCAACCCGGCAAAAGTGGCAATAAAGCCAGCCGCTGCCAGCGGTTTCAACGCGCCTTTCCACAGGCTTACCGAGGTGTCGATCTTCGGATCTTTCGGCAGACCGTGATACAGCTCCGGCTGATCGGCGTGATGCAGCACGTACATAACGTGCGTACCACCGACCCCTTCCGGGTTGTAGACGCCAGCATGTTCGTAACCACGCGCTTTCAGTTTCGCCACGCGCTGTTCCGCCAGCTCCAGCATCTCCTTCTTGGTGCCGAAGTGGATAGCCCCGGTCGGACAGGTTTTCACACAAGCCGGTTCCTGGCCGACGCTGACGCGATCGACGCAGAGCGTGCATTTATATACCCGGTTATCCTCTTTGTTGAGGCGCGGAATATTAAACGGACACCCGGCAATGCAGTAACCACAGCCGATGCAGTTTTCCGACTGGAAATCGACAATCCCGTTAGCGTACTGAATGATTGCACCAGCAGACGGGCACGCCTTCAGGCAGCCCGGATCTTCACAGTGCATACAGCCGTCTTTACGGATCAGCCACTCCAGCTTGCCGTTCTGTTCGGTTTCGCTAAAGCGCATCACCGTCCAGGACTTGGCGCTCAGATCGGCGGGGTTATCGTAAACCCCGACGCAGTGCCCCACTTCATCACGGATGTCGTTCCACTCTGAACACGCCACCTGACAGGCTTTACAGCCGATACAGGTGGAAACGTCGATAAGTTTCGCGACTTCTGCTTTGTAATCACGCACCTGAGAAGGCGGCGTGATGGAGTTAGTTGCGGACCTTTTGATAATGTCCTGCGTTTCCATAGCCATCTGTTCGCCCCCTTACGCCTTCTCGATGTTGACTAAGAACGCTTTATATTCCGGCGTTTGCGAGTTTGCATCACCGACATTCGGCGTCAGAGTGTTAGCGATATAACCTTTACGCGCGACACCCTCAAAGCCCCAGTGGATTGGAATACCCACCGTTTCAACCTGCTGACCGTTTACATTCAGCGGTTTCAGACGGCGCGTTACCACAGCCACCGCGCGGATAAAGCCACGCTTGCTGGAGACAGTGACACGATCGCCATTGGCAATGCCTTTCGCCGCCGCCAGCGTTTCGCTGATTTCCACAAACTGTTCCGGCTGAGCAATTGCGTTGAGCAATGCGTGCTTGGTCCAGGTGTGGAAGTGCTCGGTCAGACGATAGGTCGTACCCACATACGGGAACTGCTCTTTTTTACCCATCCGCAGCGCGTCTTGTTCATACAGACGAACAACCGGGTTAGACACCACGTTCGGATGCAGCGGGTTAGTGCCCAGCGGCGTTTCGATTGGCTCGTAGTGTTCCGGGAACGGACCTTCCGCCATTTTGTTGATGGCAAACAGGCGTCCCATCCCTTCCGGCTGCATGATAAACGGCCCGGTTGGCGTACCCGGTGCGGCATTGCCGAAGTCCGGAATATCGTTACCCGTCCACTTGCTGCCGTTCCACTGGATCAGCATCCGTTTCGGATCCCACGGTTTACCGTTGATATCCGCCGAAGCACGGTTGTACAGCACGCGACGGTTGAGCGGCCACGCCCAGGCCCATCCCAGCGTATTCCCCAGACCGGACGGGTCGGAGTTATCGCGGTTAGCCATCTGGTTGCCCTGCTCTGTCCAGCTACCGGTGTAGATCCAGCAAGAAGATGCGGTTGTACCATCATCACGCAGATGCGCAAAGCTACTCAGCAACTGACCTTTCTTCGCAATCAGCACGCCATTAGCGTCATAGAGATCTTCCAGCGCATAGCCGTTGTTCTCTTTCGCCACTTCGTCAGATTGCGGTTCGTGCGGCTGCTTGTAGTTCCAGCTCATCTTCATCAGCGGTTCTACGCCTTTACCACCCTCGGCCTGGTACAGCTCGCGCAGATGATGGTAGATACCCGCCAGAATTTCGCCGTCGTTACGTGCTTCGCCCGGCGCGTCCTGACCTTTCCAGTGCCACTGCAACCAGCGACCGGAGTTAGCAATAGAACCATCTTCTTCAGCAAAGCAGGTCGAAGGCAGACGGAATACTTCAGTCTGAATGGACGCCGGATCGACATCGTTCGACTCGCCGTGGTTCTGCCAGAAGGTAGAGGTTTCAGTCACCAGCGGATCGATAACCACCATGTACTTCAGCTTGCTCAGGCAGCTCACCACTTTGTTTTTGTCCGGGAAGGACGCAACCGGGTTAAAGCCCTGGCAGAAATAACCGGTGACTTTGCCTTCGTCCATCATGTTGAAATACTTGATGACGTCGTAGGTCTGGTCCCACTTCGGCAGCCAGTCGTAGCCCCAGTTGTTCTCTTTTTGCGCGGCATCGCCGTAGAAAGATTTCATCAGGCTAACGAAGAACTTCGGATAGTTGCTCCAGTAGTTCACCTGATCAGCCAGCGTCGCTTTCGGCGTATTCGCTTCCAGATACGACTGCAAATCAACCTGTTTTTCTGACGGCAGCGTCAGATAACCCGGCAGGCTGGTTGAGAGCAGACCTAAGTCGGTCAGGCCCTGAATGTTGGAGTGACCACGCAATGCGTTCACGCCGCCACCGGCCATACCCATGTTACCGAGCAGCAACTGGATCATCGCCATAGTACGGATGTTCTGCGCACCCACGGTGTGCTGCGTCCAGCCCAGCGCGTACAGGAAGGTGGTTGTGCGATCCGGTGCGCTGGTGGAGGCCAGCACTTCACACACTTTCAGGAAGTCGGCTTTTGGCGTACCGCAGATGTTTTCTACTACGTCCGGCGTGTAGCGGGAAACGTGCGCTTTCAGCAGGTTCCACACACAGCGCGGATGAGTCAGTGTTTCATCGCGTTTCGCATAGCCGTTTTCATCGAACTGATAGTTCCAGGACGATTTATCGTATTGCCGTTTTTCAGCGTCGTAGCCGCTGAACAGACCGTCTTCGAAAGCAAAATCATCACGCACCAGCAGGCTGGCGTTGGTGTAATGCTTAACGTATTCGGCGTTGATTTTGTTGTTTTCGATCAGGTAGCGCAAAACGCCAGACAGGAACGTAATGTCCGTACCGGAACGAATAGGTGCGTAAATATCCGCCACAGAAGCGGTACGCGTAAAACGGGGATCGACAACGATCAAGGTTGCATCGTTGTTGTTTTTCGCTTCCATCGCCCAGCGGAAACCGACGGGATGCGCTTCAGCAGCGTTACCGCCCATCACCATTACGACGTTAGCGTTTTTGATATCCACCCAGTGGTTGGTCATCGCACCGCGACCAAATGTTGGAGCAAGACTTGCTACCGTTGGTCCGTGTCAGACGCGCGCCTGGTTGTCTACCGCCAGCATCCCGAGGGAGCGGGCAAATTTTTGAGTCAGCATCCCGGTTTCGTTGCTGGCACCGGAGGCACACAGCATACCGGTAGAAAGCCAACGGTTTACCGTTACGCCCTGCTCGTTCTTTTCAATAAAGTTAGCGTCACGGTCAGCTTTCATCAGCTTCGCAATACGGGAGAATGCTTCTTCCCAGCTAATGCGCTGCCATTTGTCAGAACCTGGCGCACGATATTCCGGGTAGCGCAGACGGTTTTCGCTGTTGACGTAATCCAGCAAACCGGCCCCTTTCGGGCACAGCGCACCACGGCTTACCGGATGATCCGGGTCACCTTCAATGTGATAAATCGCTTCTCTGGCGTTTTTCGCGCCATCACCCAGGCTATACATCAATAGCCCGCAACCTACGGAACAGTATGTGCAGGTGTTACGGATCTCTTTCGCGCGTAATAATTTGTAGTTTCGCGCCTGAGCCAGTGCTTGCTTCGGGGCAAAGCCCAATGCTGCTACTGTTGTTCCCGCCATACCGCCCGCGCAGATTTTAAAAAATTGTCTGCGACTGACGTCCATTGCTTTCCTCTTTTTTCAGGGGTATTACTGCGCGAGGAAACTAACAGTAAAATTCTGAATCTTTTTGCGCGAAATCAAAAAGAACACGTGTTTGCCACAAAATAATCCGCCTGCGCAAATTGACCTACCTCAATAGCGGTAGAAAAACGCACCACTGCCTGACAGGCCAGTTAAAAAAATGCTATAAAATTCAGCTTAATTTTTAACGGCAAGAGAGACAAAACAGCGAGCATGACACGACAAAAAGCAACGCTCATAGGGCTAATAGCGATCGTCCTGTGGAGCACGATGGTAGGATTGATTCGCGGTGTCAGTGAGGGACTCGGCCCGGTCGGCGGCGCAGCTGCTATCTATTCATTAAGCGGGCTGCTGTTAATCTTCACGGTTGGATTTCCGCGTATTCGGCAGATCCCGAAAGGCTATTTACTCGCCGGGAGTCTGTTATTCGTCAGCTATGAAATCTGTCTGGCGCTTTCCTTAGGGTATGCGGCGACCCGTCATCAGGCGATTGAAGTGGGGATGGTGAACTATCTATGGCCCAGCCTGACAATTCTCTTTGCCATTCTGTTTAATGGTCAGAAAACCAACTGGCTGATTGTACCAGGATTATTATTAGCCCTGGTCGGCGTCTGCTGGGTGTTAGGCGGTGACAATGGGTTACATTATGATGAAATTATCAATAATATCACCACCAGCCCATTGAGTTATTTCCTGGCGTTCATTGGGGCGTTTATCTGGGCAGCCTACTGCACAGTAACGAATAAATACGCACGCGGATTTAATGGAATTACCGTTTTTGTCCTGCTAACGGGAGCAAGTCTGTGGGTTTACTATTTTCTTACGCCACAACCAGAAATGGTATTTAGCACGCCCGTCATGATTAAACTCATCTCTGCGGCATTTACCTTAGGATTTGCTTATGCTGCATGGAATGTCGGTATATTACATGGCAACGTCACCATAATGGCGGTAGGTTCGTATTTTACGCCCGTCCTTTCCTCAGCGCTTGCAGCCGTGCTGCTCAGCGCCCCGCTGTCGTTCTCGTTCTGGCAAGGCGCGCTAATGGTCTGCGGCGGTTCCCTGCTCTGCTGGCTGGCGACACGTCGTGGCTAAAATAATTGTCGGGTCTACGGCCCGGCAGTTAATCAGATAAACTCTGACAATATTAAAAAATAAATTTCAAATACCAGAAAGTCATTTTAGTTACATTTAGTAACACATATCTGTCTGTTTAATCCACATTCTGCCCCCGCAGTTACGCTTTCTTATCTATTCTTCTAATCAGCACTTCACCTGATTCATCCTTAATTCTAATAACTGGCTATTGCGCCTTACCTCCTGTTTTGTCTTTTTTTCATTACCAATGTGTGCATGTGAGGAACAATATGGCACTGCAAAATGAGAAAAATAGTCGTTATCTTTTACGCGACTGGAAACCAGAAAATCCGGCCTTCTGGGAAAATAAAGGAAAGCACATTGCACGAAGAAACCTCTGGATATCAGTCAGTTGTCTACTTCTTGCCTTCTGTGTCTGGATGCTATTTAGCGCAGTTACTGTTAATCTCAATAAAATCGGTTTTAATTTCACTACCGATCAACTCTTTTTATTAACCGCATTACCCTCCGTTTCTGGCGCATTATTGCGTGTCCCCTACTCCTTTATGGTGCCTATATTCGGTGGACGCCGATGGACGGTTTTTAGTACTGCAATCCTGATTATTCCTTGCGTCTGGCTCGGAATTGCCGTGCAAAATCCGAATACCCCTTTTGGGATATTTATCGTTATCGCTTTGCTATGCGGTTTTGCAGGTGCGAACTTTGCTTCGAGCATGGGCAATATCAGTTTCTTCTTTCCAAAAGCCAAACAAGGGAGCGCTCTTGGGATTAATGGCGGATTAGGAAACTTAGGTGTAAGTGTGATGCAGCTGGTTGCACCGCTGGTCATTTTTGTCCCCGTATTTGCCTTTCTCGGCGTCAATGGCGTACCGCAGGCCGACGGTTCGGTGATGTCGCTGGCGAATGCCGCATGGATTTGGGTGCCATTACTGGCGATTGCCACGATCGCCGCCTGGTCAGGGATGAATGATATCGCCAGTTCACGCGCCTCAATTGCCGACCAGCTGCCAGTGTTACAACGCCTGCATCTCTGGCTGCTGAGCCTGCTTTACCTTGCCACCTTCGGTTCGTTTATCGGTTTTTCTGCGGGTTTTGCCATGCTGGCGAAAACTCAGTTCCCTGATGTGAATATTCTGCGCCTGGCGTTCTTTGGCCCATTTATTGGTGCCATCGCGCGGTCGGTTGGTGGTGCTATTTCCGATAAATTCGGCGGCGTGCGGGTGACGTTGATCAACTTTATTTTTATGGCGATTTTCAGCGCCCTGCTGTTCCTTACCTTACCGGGCACAGGCTCCGGTAATTTCATCGCATTTTACGCCGTATTTATGGGGTTGTTTCTGACCGCAGGTCTGGGAAGTGGTTCTACTTTCCAGATGATCGCCGTCATCTTTCGCCAGATAACCATTTATCGGGTGAAGATGAAAGGCGGTAGTGATGAGCAAGCTCAGAGAGAAGCCGTCACCGAAACGGCGGCGGCTCTGGGCTTTATCTCAGCCATTGGCGCAGTGGGCGGCTTTTTCATTCCGCAGGCGTTTGGCATGTCGCTCAATATGACCGGCTCTCCGGTGGGCGCGATGAAAGTGTTTTTAATCTTCTACATCGTTTGTGTGCTGCTGACCTGGCTGGTTTATGGTCGGCGGAAGTTCAGCCAAAAATAAGAGATCGATGCCTGACACGTCTTATCAGGCTACAACCGTGTCGCATCCGACAAGGCATCAGATCCCAATTCATTCCTGGAGCAGGAGTTATGTCATGAGTAAACTTTTGGATCGCTTTCGCTACTTTAAACAAAAGGGCGAAACCTTTGCCGATGGTCACGGACAGGTGATGCACAGCAACCGCGACTGGGAGGACAGCTATCGCCAGCGTTGGCAGTTCGACAAAATCGTGCGTTCCACCCACGGTGTTAACTGTACAGGCTCCTGTAGCTGGAAAATCTACGTTAAAAATGGTCTGGTGACCTGGGAAATCCAACAGACCGACTACCCGCGCACTCGCCCTGACCTGCCAAATCATGAACCTCGCGGCTGCCCGCGTGGCGCAAGTTACTCCTGGTATCTCTACAGCGCTAACCGCCTGAAATACCCGCTCATTCGTAAACGACTGATTGAACTGTGGCGCGAAGCCCTCAAGCAACACAGCGATCCGGTACTGGCGTGGGCATCGATTATGAACGATCCGCAAAAGTGCCTGAGCTATAAACAAGTGCGTGGACGCGGTGGCTTTATCCGCTCCAACTGGCAGGAGCTAAATCAGCTGATTGCCGCCGCTAACGTCTGGACCATCAAAACTTACGGCCCGGATCGCGTTGCCGGGTTCTCGCCGATTCCGGCGATGTCGATGGTTTCTTACGCCGCCGGAACACGCTATCTGTCGCTGTTAGGTGGCACCTGTTTAAGCTTCTACGACTGGTATTGCGACCTGCCGCCCGCCTCGCCGATGACCTGGGGTGAGCAAACCGACGTGCCAGAATCTGCCGACTGGTATAACTCCAGTTACATCATCGCCTGGGGGTCTAACGTACCGCAGACACGTACGCCGGACGCCCATTTCTTTACCGAAGTACGCTACAAAGGCACTAAAACCATCGCAATTACCCCTGACTACTCTGAAGTGGCCAAATTGTGCGACCAGTGGCTGGCACCAAAACAAGGCACTGATAGCGCCCTGGCGATGGCAATGGGCCATGTGATTTTAAAAGAGTTTCATCTCGATAATCCCAGCGACTACTTTATCAACTACTGCCGCCGCTACAGCGACATGCCGATGCTGGTAATGCTGGAACCTCGCGACGATGGCAGCTACGTACCCGGGCGCATGATCCGCGCGTCTGACCTGGTAGATGGACTGGGCGAAAGCAACAATCCGCAGTGGAAAACCGTAGCAGTTAATACAGCAGGCGAACTGGTGGTGCCGAACGGTTCGATTGGTTTTCGCTGGGGAGAAAAAGGCAAATGGAATCTGGAATCCATTGCCGCCGGTACGGAAACCGAATTGTCGTTAACTCTGCTCGGTCAACATGATGCCGTTGCAGGCGTGGCCTTCCCCTACTTTGGCGGCATTGAAAATCCGCATTTTCGCAGCGTAAAACACAATCCGGTCCTGGTGCGCCAATTGCCCGTTAAAAACCTGACATTAGCCGATGGCAACACCTGTCCGGTGGTCAGCGTTTATGATTTGGTACTGGCGAATTACGGCCTCGATCGCGGGCTGGAAGATGAAAACAGCGCGAAAGATTACGCTGAAATCAAACCGTACACCCCAGCCTGGGGTGAGCAAATTACCGGTGTGCCGCGCCAGTATATTGAAACCATCGCTCGTGAATTTGCCGATACTGCCCATAAAACGCATGGGCGCTCGATGATTATCCTCGGCGCAGGTGTTAACCACTGGTACCACATGGACATGAACTACCGGGGAATGATCAATATGCTGATCTTCTGCGGTTGTGTCGGGCAAAGCGGTGGCGGATGGGCACACTATGTCGGTCAGGAAAAACTGCGCCCACAAACTGGCTGGTTGCCGCTGGCCTTTGCGCTCGACTGGAACCGCCCACCGCGCCAGATGAACAGCACCTCGTTTTTCTACAATCATTCCAGTCAATGGCGCTATGAAAAAGTCTCTGCTCAGGAGTTACTTTCACCGCTCGCCGATGCCAGTAAGTACAGCGGTCATCTGATTGATTTCAACGTTCGTGCCGAACGTATGGGCTGGCTACCTTCTGCGCCGCAGCTGGGGTGTAACCCGCTCGGGATTAAAGCTGAAGCCGACAAGGCCGGATTATCCCCCACAGAATTTACCGCCCAGGCGCTGAAATCGGGCGATTTACGCATGGCCTGCGAACAACCAGATAGCGGCAGCAATCATCCGCGTAATTTGTTTGTCTGGCGTTCTAACCTGCTTGGCTCCTCCGGCAAAGGCCACGAGTATATGCAGAAGTATCTGCTGGGAACCGAAAGTGGGATTCAGGGTCAGGAACTCGGTGCCAGCGACGGGATCAAACCAGAAGAAGTCGAGTGGCAAACTGCGGCGATTGAAGGCAAGCTCGACCTGCTGGTGACGCTCGACTTCCGTATGTCCAGTACCTGCCTGTTCTCCGATATCGTTCTGCCCACCGCCACCTGGTACGAAAAAGACGATATGAACACCTCGGATATGCATCCGTTTATTCATCCCCTATCTGCGGCGGTCGATCCGGCGTGGGAATCACGCAGCGACTGGGAAATCTACAAAGGTATTGCCAAAGCCTTTTCGCAAGTGTGCGTGGGCCATCTTGGCAAAGAAACCGACGTGGTATTACAACCACTGCTGCATGACTCTCCGGCAGAACTCTCACAGCCGTGTGAAGTGCTCGACTGGCGCAAAGGCGAATGCGATCTGATTCCAGGTAAAACCGCGCCCAATATTGTGGCGGTGGAACGCGACTACCCTGCTACCTATGAACGCTTTACCTCGCTCGGGCCATTGATGGACAAACTTGGCAACGGCGGTAAAGGGATTTCGTGGAATACCCAGGATGAAATCGATTTCCTCGGCAAACTCAACTACACCAAGCGTGAAGGCCCGGCACAGGGGCGTCCGCTGATTGACACCGCCATTGACGCATCAGAAGTGATTCTGGCTCTTGCACCGGAAACCAATGGTCATGTTGCAGTCAAAGCGTGGCAGGCGCTGGGCGAGATCACCGGACGCGAACATACCCATCTGGCGCTGCACAAAGAGGACGAGAAGATTCGCTTTCGCGATATTCAGGCGCAGCCACGTAAAATTATCTCCAGCCCCACATGGTCTGGTCTGGAAAGCGATCACGTCTCCTATAACGCGGGATACACCAACGTTCATGAGTTAATTCCGTGGCGCACGCTGTCGGGACGCCAGCAGCTCTATCAGGATCATCCGTGGATGCGTGCTTTTGGTGAAAGCCTGGTGGCTTATCGCCCGCCTATTGACACCCGTAGCGTCAGTGAAATGCGCCAGATACCGCCAAACGGCTTCCCGGAAAAAGCACTTAACTTCCTGACGCCGCACCAGAAATGGGGCATTCACTCAACCTACAGTGAAAACCTGCTAATGCTGACGCTCTCTCGCGGTGGACCAATTGTCTGGATTAGCGAAACCGATGCCCGTGAACTGACCATTGTCGATAACGACTGGGTGGAAGTGTTTAACGCCAACGGCGCGCTGACGGCCCGCGCGGTGGTCAGCCAACGTGTACCGCCGGGTATGACCATGATGTATCACGCCCAGGAACGCATTATGAATATTCCTGGTTCGGAAGTAACTGGCATGCGCGGCGGCATTCATAACTCGGTCACCCGCGTTTGTCCGAAACCAACGCATATGATTGGCGGTTACGCGCAGCTGGCCTGGGGCTTTAATTACTACGGCACCGTCGGCTCGAACCGTGACGAATTCATCATGATCCGCAAGATGAAGAACGTTAACTGGCTGGATGATGAAGGTCGCGATCAGGTACAGGAGGCGAAAAAATGAAAATACGTTCGCAAGTCGGCATGGTGCTTAACCTCGATAAATGTATCGGCTGCCATACCTGTTCGGTGACCTGTAAAAACGTCTGGACCGGACGCGAAGGCATGGAGTACGCATGGTTTAACAACGTCGAAACCAAACCGGGCATTGGTTATCCGAAAAACTGGGAAGATCAGGAAGAGTGGCAAGGCGGCTGGGTGCGTGATGTGAATGGCAAGATCCGCCCGCGTCTGGGCAGCAAGATGGGCGTAATAACCAAAATCTTCGCCAACCCGGTGGTGCCGCAGATTGATGATTACTACGAACCTTTCACCTTCGACTACGAACATTTGCATAACGCACCGGAAGGCAAACATATCCCTACTGCTCGCCCGCGTTCACTGATTGACGGCAAACGGATGGACAAAGTGATCTGGGGGCCAAACTGGGAAGAATTGTTGGGCGGCGAATTCGAAAAACGCGCCCGTGACCGCAACTTCGAGGCCATGCAAAAGGAGATGTACGGGCAGTTTGAAAACACCTTCATGATGTACCTGCCGCGCCTGTGCGAACACTGCCTCAATCCCAGTTGCGTGGCGACCTGCCCAAGCGGCGCTATCTACAAACGCGAAGAAGACGGCATTGTGCTGATCGATCAGGATAAATGCCGTGGCTGGCGTTTGTGCATTAGCGGTTGTCCGTACAAAAAAATCTACTTCAACTGGAAAAGCGGCAAGTCAGAAAAATGTATCTTCTGTTACCCACGAATTGAGTCAGGCCAACCCACCGTGTGCTCAGAAACCTGCGTGGGTCGCATCCGGTATCTGGGCGTGCTGCTTTACGACGCCGACCGCATCGAGGAAGCGGCGAGCACCGAGCGCGAAGTTGACCTCTATGAACGCCAGTGCGAAGTGTTCCTCGATCCGCACGATCCCTCAGTGATCGAAGAAGCCCTGAAACAAGGTATTCCACAAAACGTGATTGAAGCTGCCCAGCGTTCGCCAGTCTACAAAATGGCGATGGACTGGAAACTGGCGTTACCGCTGCACCCTGAATACCGCACCCTGCCGATGGTCTGGTACGTTCCTCCGCTGTCACCGATTCAGTCTTACGCTGATGCGGGCGGTTTGCCGAAAAGCGAAGGCGTGCTGCCCGCCATCGAAAGCCTGCGTATTCCGGTGCAATATCTCGCCAATATGTTGAGTGCTGGCGATACCGGTCCGGTACTGCGGGCGCTGAAACGGATGATGGCGATGCGCCACTATATGCGTTCACAAACCGTGGAAGGCGTTACCGATACCCGCGCCATTGACGAAGTAGGCCTGAGCGTCGCCCAGGTCGAAGAGATGTATCGCTACCTCGCCATTGCCAACTATGAAGACCGTTTTGTCATTCCAACCAGTCATCGGGAAATGGCGGGCGATGCCTTCGCAGAACGCAATGGCTGCGGTTTTACCTTTGGCGACGGTTGCCACGGCTCGGACAGCAAATTCAACCTGTTCAACAGTAGCCGTATCGATGCCATCAACATCACCGAAGTGCGCGACAAAGCGGAGGGCGAATAATGCAGATCCTCAAAGTGATCGGCCTGTTGATGGAGTATCCGGACGAGCTGTTGTGGGAATGTAAGGAGGACGCGCTGGCGTTGATCCGCCGCGACGCACCGATGCTCACCGATTTTGCACTCGACCTGCTCAACGCGCCGCTGCTGGATAAACAGGCCGAATGGTGTGAAGTGTTTGACCGCGGGCGCACCACGTCGCTGCTGCTGTTTGAACATGTTCATGCCGAGTCCCGCGATCGCGGCCAGGCAATGGTGGACCTGCTGGCGGAGTATGAAAAGGTCGGTCTGCAACTGAATTGTAGGGAACTGCCCGATTATCTACCGCTGTATCTGGAGTATTTAAGCATACTTCCGGACGATCAGGCGAAAGAAGGATTACTCAACGTTGCGCCGATCCTCGCCCTGCTTGGCGGACGCTTAAAACAACGCGAGGCACCGTGGTACGCGTTATTTGACGCCCTGTTGCAACTGGCAGGAAGCCCTCTATCAAGTGACAGTGTCACAAAACAGATTCGCAGTGAAGAGCGTGACGACACCCGCCAGGCGCTGGATGCGGTGTGGGAAGAAGAACAGGTGAAGTTTATTGAAGATAACGCCACGGCGTGTGACAGCTCGCCGCTTAATCAATATCAGCGACGCTTTAGCCAGGATGTCGCGCCGCAGTATGTCGACATCAGTGCGGGAGGTGGGAAATGATTCAGTATCTGAACGTCTTTTTTTACGATATCTACCCGTACTTGTGTGGCACGGTTTTTATCCTTGGAAGCTGGCTGCGCTACGATTACGGGCAGTATACCTGGCGTGCCGCCTCCAGCCAGATGCTGGATAAACGCGGGATGGTGCTATGGTCGAACTTGTTCCATATCGGCATTCTGGGGATCTTCTTCGGTCATCTGTTCGGCATGTTAACGCCGCACTGGATGTACGCGTGGTTTCTGCCGGTGGCGGTAAAACAGCAGATGGCGATGATCCTCGGCGGAATATGCGGGGTATTGACGCTGATTGGCGGTGCGGGGCTACTGGTGCGTCGTTTAACAAATCCGCGTATCAGGGCGACGTCTTCTGGTGCGGATATCCTGATCCTCGCCATTTTGTTAATTCAGTGCATTCTTGGGTTAACCACCATTCCTTTTTCAGCACAACATCCGGACGGCAGTGAAATGATGAAGCTGGTGGGCTGGGCGCAAAGCATTGTCACTTTCCAGGGCGGTGCATCTACGCATCTTGATGGTGTCGCCTTTATATTCCGCGTTCATCTGGTGCTTGGAATGACCATCTTCCTGCTCTTCCCGTTCACCCGACTGGTGCATGTCTGGAGCGCGCCGTTTGAGTACTTTACTCGTCGGTATCAGATTGTGCGTTCGCGGCGTTAATTCTCACGCGGGCCGGACAGCCCTTCGCTCTCCGGCCACTTGCAGGCTATGATAGTTCTCCAGCCACAGGAGAACATTAATGAAACCGCAGGTTTACCACGTCGATGCTTTTACCTCTCAACCGTTTCGCGGCAATTCTGCCGGTGTTGTTTTCCCCGCCGATAATCTCAGTGAAGCGCAAATGCAGCTTATCGCCCGCGAGTTAGGTCATTCGGAAACTGCTTTTCTGCTGCACAGCGACGACAGCGATGTGCGCATCCGCTACTTTACGCCAACGGTTGAAGTTCCGATTTGTGGTCACGCGACAGTAGCTGCGCACTATGTACGTGCAAAGGTGTTAGGTTTAGGAAATTGCACGGTCTGGCAAACATCGCTGGCAGGAAAACACCGCGTGACTATCGAAAAGCATAACGATGATTATCGTATTTCGCTGGAACAAGGTACGCCGGGCTTTGAGCCACCGCTGGAAGGTGAAACATGTGCGGCGATTATCAACGCGCTTCATCTCACTGAAGACGATATTCTGCCAGGCTTACCAATTCAGGTGGCAACCACAGGACACTCAAAAGTGATGATCCCACTGAAACCGGAAGTGGATATCGACGCCCTTTCGCCTGACCTTAATGCGCTGACCGCTATCAGCAAACAGATTGGCTGCAATGGTTTCTTCCCGTTCCAGATCCGCCCAGACAAAAACGAAACCGACGGTCGTATGTTCTCGCCTGCGATTGGTATTGTGGAAGATCCGGTGACCGGCAATGCCAATGGCCCGATGGGTGCATGGTTGGTACATCACAACGTATTATCCCACGATGGCAACGTGTTGCGTGTTAAAGGCCATCAGGGGCGCGCATTGGGGCGTGATGGTGTAATTGATGTGACGGTGACAATTCGAGATAACCAACCGGAGAAAGTTACCATTTCCGGCACGGCGGTGATTCTATTCCATGCTGAATGGGCCATTGATTTTTGATGCCGTTGCCTGATGCGCTTCGCTTATCAGGCCTACAACCGGACTAATGTAGGCCGGATAAGGCGTTTACGCCACATCCGGCAACCTGACATAAATTATTTTCCCGCCTCCGGGTGCGTATCAAACGCCGCCATCACCAGCGCTAACTCATCCACAGTAAAGCCATGTTTCGCATCATCTACGCCCAGACCAAACTGTTCCTGCATCACGGCATATAACGACGCCACATCTGGTAGATTTCGCTGCTCAACTGCGTGCCCATTTTCATAATGGGTAAAATGAAAATTGGTCAGCGTTAGCTTGCCACCGTCCGGCAAATGGCGACACATCAGCAAATGATGGCGAAAATGCGACTGCGGCCAGTGCGCCGACCAGAAATTGCCCATCACATAATCGTTTTGTTGCTGCTCGCAGAGATCAAAACGGTACATCGACTGCCAGTGCTGATGATGATTAAACTGCAACACCCAATCATCACCCTCCTGTAACAACCGATACTCTCCGTGTGGCGTGATCTGCACGAGATCGGGAACTAAACGAATCGGCGCGGTTAGCGTCTGTCCACCGAAACCGACATCAGCAATCCATTTTTCCCCTTCCAGTTCCACCAACAACAAACGATGGGTGCGCGGCGGTAATGCTGGCGGATTTGATAACACTACGCGCCCTAACAAGCTGCGAACGTTAAACCCCAGCTCGCGTAACACCCGCTCAAACACGCCATTCTGCTCAAAACAGTAACCGCCACGATGGGCTGTCACCAGTTTCTCTTCCAGCGATTGATCATCAAGCTGTATTTCCCTCGGCAGCAAAACGTCGAGGTTTTCAAACGGAATAGTGCAATTGTGTTTCAGGTGCAATGCACGCAGCGTATCAATATTGACCGCAGCAGCTCCCGACCAGTTAATACGGGCAAAATAATGATTCAGAATGGGCGTCATCAGGCGTTTCCCTTAGTGGTTTTCTCAACTTATAACCTGGAATAGACGCCGCACCGGCTATTTTGTGCGATCGCGGACATGCATCACGTTCGCAAATCGCCAATCCCGTTAATTTCGTTACTTATTGCGTTACGAGCTACGCTTTTAAAACACCCTTCATAGCGAGGCGATATCGTGAGCCAATTCATTCCCGTCGAATTACACCATGCCAGCCGTCTGTTAAATCATGGCCCAACTGTCTTGATCACCAGTTTCGATGAGCAATCCCAGCGGCGTAACATTATGGCTGCAGCCTGGTCAATGCCGGTGGAGTTTGAACCTCCACGCGTGGCGATTGTGGTAGATAAGTCGACATGGACCAGGGAGTTGATTGAGCGTAACGGTAAATTTGGCATCGTTATCCCAGGCGTTGCAGCGACTAACTGGACGTGGGCAGTGGGAAGTGTATCTGGGCGTGAAGAGGATAAATTTTATTGCTATGGCATTCCGGTGGTGAAAGGTCCGGTGCTTGGTTTGCCACTTGTTGAAGAGAAATGTCTGGCGTGGATGGAGTGCCGATTGCTACCAGCGACTTCCGCGCAAGAGAAATACGACACGCTGTTTGGCGAAGTGGTATCAGCAGCGGCAGACGCACGGGTATTTGTCGAAGGCCGCTGGCAGTTTGATGATGATAAGCTCAATACGTTGCATCATTTAGGCGCTGGCACGTTTGTTACCAGCGGCAAGCGTGTTACGGCAGGTTAAGCATTACATGCTGTAACCGGGTTTCTTTATCAAAGCCTCCATTTGGGGCTCGATTTCGGCATCCCAGATAGCTTGCCAAGATTCTGGTTGAATCTGCTGTAGAGAAATGCTTATCGAGCTATCTTTACTGTTCAGATGGCGAATAATAACGTCGGTAATATCTGCAGCAAGTGCTGCTTTTTGTTGTTCGTCCAGTTCACGCGGAAAACATTTAATGTCTATGTGCGGCATGATTGTGCTCCTTTTGAAAGATGTCAGTAAAATTAACACACGTTGTGAATGTCGTGTGTCCGGTAATGCGTTTTTACGGCAATAATGCCTACTTGAAATTGTACATATTTGTACTACACACTTTTAAATAAAGCGCCAATGAAAACGTTAACTTGCAGAATATATTCTTCGCCAACATGCCATTAAGAAAACATCAAGTTCCCGGCTTGCCAATTTGTTAACGCCCATTATAGTTATTCTTGCCCTCACTAAAAATTTTCATCCGTAATTACCCCCAATAAAAATCCATTCTGGAGACGCTTAAGATGCAGCTTAATCATATCGTTAAAAGTCTGCTAATAACGGGATTATTCACCACCAGTTCTTTACCTCTCCTCGCGGCGGAAGCTCCTAAAGACGCCACCGCAGCCACACAACAAGCAAACAATTTACTCTACAACCAGTTGCCGTTTGCCGATAACACTGACTTTACTGATGCCCATAAAGGTTTTATTGCCCCTATCCCTCAAGACGTGATTAAGGGCGAACAAGGGAATGTTATCTGGGATCCACAACATTACGCTTTTATCAAAGAAGGCGATAAAGCCCCTGATACGGTGAATCCGAGTTTATGGCGTCAGGCGCAACTGATAAATATCAGCGGGTTATTCGAAGTAACTGAAGGTGTCTATCAGATTCGCAATCTCGATCTATCAAATATGACCATCATTGAAGGCAAAGAGGGTATTACCGTCGTTGATCCCCTTGTTTCAGCAGAAACAGCCAAAGTGGGTATGGATCTCTATTACAAAAATCGCGGCAAAAAACCGGTAGTGGCGGTTATCTATACACACAGTCATGTCGATCACTACGGTGGTGTTCGTGGCGTAATTGATGAAGCTGACGTTAAATCAGGCAAAGTTAAAATCTATGCGCCAGCCGGATTTTTGGAGGAAGCCGTTTCCGAAAACATCATGGCTGGCAATGTTATGAGCCGACGAGCCAGTTATATGTATGGCAACTTATTGAAACCTGATGTTAAAGGCCAGGTGGGGGCTGGACTGGGAACGACTACTTCAGCAGGAACAGTCACGTTGATTGCTCCTACTAACTACATCACCAAAACCGGACAAATAGAAACTATTGACGGGTTGACTTATGATTTCCTGATGGCGCCAGGTTCTGAAGCGCCTTCTGAAATGCTGTGGTTTATTGAAGAAAAGAAACTGATCGAAACCGCTGAAGATGTCACGCACACCCTTCATAACACCTATTCGCTGCGTGGGGCTAAAATTCGCCAACCGCTGCCGTGGTCAAAATATATTAATGAAGCTCTCAATTTGTGGGGTGATAAAGCCGAGATTATTCTCGCTCAACATCACTGGCCAACCTGGGGCAACGATAACGTGGTCAAACTGCTTAAAAGCCAGCGTGATTTGTATCGTTACATCAATGATCAAACTCTGCGCATGGCAAATCAAGGGATGACCCGTGATGAAATTGCCGCAAACTTTAAACTTCCCTCTTCACTGGCTAACACCTGGGCGAATCGCGGCTATTACGGTTCGGTAAGTCATGACGTGAAAGCAACTTACGTGCTTTATCTCGGCTGGTTTGATGGTAACCCCGCGACGCTTGATGAACTGCCGCCAGAAGAAGGCGCAAAAAAATTCGTCGAGTATATGGGCGGTGCTGATGCCATTTTACAGAAAGCCAAACAGGATTATGACCAGGGTAATTTCCGC
Organism: Escherichia sp. WS338; assembly: GCF_046486405.1. Lineage (NCBI taxonomy): Bacteria > Pseudomonadati > Pseudomonadota > Gammaproteobacteria > Enterobacterales > Enterobacteriaceae > Escherichia > Escherichia sp. WS338. Next base: position 18,883 of record NZ_JBJQLL010000046.1, read on the forward strand.
TGGGTTGCCCAAGTTGTTAGTAAGGTGGTGTTTGCCGATCCAAACAACCAGGCAGCGAGAGATCTGGAAGCTGATGCGCTTGAGCAGTTAGGCTATCAGGCTGAATCTGGGCCGTGGCGTAATTTCTATCTCACTGGCGCACAGGAATTGCGTAATGGTGTACAAAAATTACCAACACCAAATACTGCCAGCCCAGACACCGTGCGTGCGATGACGCCGGAGATGTTCTTTGATTATCTTGCCGTCCATATTAATGGTGAGAAAGCGGCAGATGCCAAAACCGTGTTGAATTTCGATTTTGGTGAAGATGGCGGCACCTATAAAGTGGAGCTTGAAAATGGTGTTCTCAATCATACAGCTGGTGTAGAGGCTTCGGATGCTGATGCCACTATCACTCTGTCTCGTGATGTATTGAACAAAATTGTACTGAAAGAAGAGACGCTGAAAGAAGCCACGGCCAAAGGAGATGTCAAAATTACTGGCAATGCGGAAAAACTCAACGAGCTGTTAGGTTATATGGATAATTTTGAATTTTGGTTCAATATAGTGACACCATAAATTTACTGCATACCGGGCAGGTATCCTGCCCTTTTTTGGTTAAAAAATGGCTGAACGAAGAAAAACGCATCACTCATGGAAAACCCGCCGCGATATGGTTATTCGCGGCATGACGATTAGTTTGCCATGGTTTGCTTTTATCAATGTCAGTTTTGCATTGATAATTTTGCTGCGCCGTGTTCTGTTTAATGACCTTACTCCACCCTGGTTAAATGAAAAAAGCCTTATACATTCTATTGATATATCTGCAACGGGTATTCTGCTAATTTGCAGTGGTTTACTACTCATCCCTCGGCAAAAAACATTACCTATCCAGGTGCTATTAGTTGCCCTGAGCCTGCTATGGTCATGGTGTAGTTATCACTTTATTGCGTACTGGACGCTGCAGTTTGCTTATCCACTATGTGTATTATTAATGCTTAGTGGCGTTGTCGCACTTTATTTCCATACCCCATCATTGCTCGCATTTGTCATTCCCTTATGGTTCACCACTCCAATAGCGAGTCTTATGCTTAATCAACAGATCAATATTCATTTTGCTGTTGTATGGTGTATTTTTTCACTGGCGCTATATGGTGGGCGACTCATTTTGTTACGTTGGTTTGAAGAAGCATGGGTACAAAACAGTTATAACAACCAGTTAATTAATCGCCTTGATGCATTAGCACATCGTGATCCTTTAACTGGGATAGCAAACCGACGTGCAATGAACAGTATCTTACACGACGCGATAGATAACGGCGGGTCATTTGCTCTTATTATGCTGGATGTCGATTTTTTTAAACGTTACAACGACACTTACGGGCATCCTGCTGGGGATCGTTGTCTAATACAAGTTGCCGACGCTCTACAGCGTTCAACTCGCCAGTCGGAGGATGTTGTTGTCCGTTATGGTGGCGAAGAGTTTGCCATCATACTTTTTAATGCAACATTGCCGGAAGCAGAGACGGTAGCAGCCAGAGTGAAGCAAGAACTTAAACTGGCAGCTATCCCACATCAGGCATCTGCTGTTAATGCATTCGTTACGGTTAGTCAGGGGATTACCTGTTCTGCTCCCGCAAAAACGGCTGAACAAATTATTTCAGATGCCGACGCTGCGTTATACCGGGCGAAAGAAAGTGGGCGAAATCGATGGGCTTTATAAGCATTAGGGGACTGGACAGATTACGTCTCTCCTCGCTTAACAAGGGCTGACGGAGGGTAATAATTGTCTATAGCTATCTTCTTAGCGATGTCTTTCTGGTATCACATTGGATCGGTGCAATTATTTTTCCTTTAATACCCATTATGTTAAGAAATTCAGAAACAGCTGTAATCTCATTGGTTTTTTCATTCGTCTTGATCTTCCAAGGAATCTGACTGTGCATTATTGAGAACACACTAATAACGTGAATCGCTCCCTTGCGACGACTCTTGTCATAAGAGTACCGGAGCGTTTTTCCATCAATTGCAATGACGTCTTTATCATCTGAAGAATGGCAGTCAAGCATCCAGTTAATAAAGCACTCATGAAATTTTGCAGGACTGATACAGGATACAACTCTGGCAATGGTATCGTGAACAGGAATACCATTATCAAAATCACCATATTGCTTCAAAAAATCGAGATGTGTTTCCCCAAAATCCTCTATATCTTCCCAGCCTTCTGCACCCGAAATAACGGCACAAATAGTCAACAGTAGAATATCCGATAATTTATGTTCCACTTTCCAGGCTTGTCTGTAATCGGGGATAATAGAAATATGTTCCATCAATTTTTTAAGTTCCATTTTGTTCTCCTTAATTATGTAAGGAGTATTTGATCATGTATAAGCAATAAAAAACAGCTTTAGATAATGAGGAATATCTCAATTTTTAAACATAAAATGCGAATTATTTAGTACAAAAAAGCAGCGTTACGTGATCTTTCCATGGAAAAGAGAGTAATACACTGATTTTTAACGCAGATTGCCAGTGCTACCAACACTGACAATCTGCTCACCACAAGCAACTAACAGAGGTAGTTAATCATGGCTGAACACGATATTACGCCAGAAGTCGCCATTTCCAAAACACAGCGCCGCTATAAAGTCGGCTATGTCAGAGCCCGCCACATAAACAGCAAAACCTACATGACCACGTACTACTCACGACACCCCAGCCTGAACCTTAAGGGCGACTGGCTGAAAGAGGCCGGATTTGATACCGGACGGGGTGTCACGGTGAAGATTTCGGAGGGGTGCCTGACCATCATCGCTGACAGTGACGAGGTGCAGGAACTGCGGGAGGAACTTTATCAGGTTAAACAGGTGGTTAAGGGGATGCGGAACGGGATGTTTAGTGTGCTGAACGAGAATTAAATAATAAAAAAGCCGGGGAGATTTAAAATCTTCCCGGCTTTCTTTATCATCTAAAAAGGTAATAATCCTCTAATAGGAGAAAATTTTGTAATATCAATACCTTGTAATTTAAAGTAATTAAAAGCATCTTCTATATTGGAAAACGCACTAATTTCTTCAGTTGCATAATCTTCGAACACTTCCATTTTATTTTCTGGTATTTTGAAAAAATAGGTATTGTATTTTTCATCCTGTTTTTTAATGGCATATTGGAAAAAATAACTTTCACCATTTATTTCCTTTATCTCATCAAAACCTCTAACCTTACCATTCTCTATAGCAACAATTAATTTTTCAATAGACAAATCAACCATCTATATCTATCCTCACCATTGTCCCATCAGAACGTTTAATATTTATATGAGGCAAAGAACCATGCCCTGTGCCTTTATGGTCATCATGACCATATACACGACCAGTATTAGAATCAATAGGGTAACCTTTCCTATAACGGACAGTACCATCTCTTTTCTTAAATTGTTCCATCTTATGTTTTTTTCTAATACCGGCGGCATCCTGCGAACCGATCCCTCTTACTTTTTGAGCATCAGGAAAGGCCTCCATCAATAAATCATGGGCTTCCTGTTTTGATTTAACTGTGACAACGGTTCCTTGAGGCCCCTCTCGCAAAGATTTCGCGTTTTTGGAACATGCAGTCAGTCCCAGCGGATCGATCCAAGAGAGCGGATTCGGCGCGTATTGGTAGAGGTTTATTCCCCCCCCGCTAACCCTATCGGATCCGTTACCATGAACCGCCCGACATCCGGATCATAGTACCTGTGCAGATTGTAATGCAGTCCCGTTTCCCTGTCGAGGTACTGTCCCTGGTAGCGCAGGTTCTGCGCCACCCCGCCGTGGTCCTTCTCCTGTATCGTGTTACCCCAGACCTGATACCCCGTCTCCCACACGATTTTCCCGTCACTGTCCGTCATCTCTTCCGGCGCGCCGTTCACATCCGTGTG
>NZ_JBJQLL010000047.1:0-21498 GCF_046486405.1 Escherichia sp. WS338
CGGCTGGGACGGAAGTCGCTGTCGTTCTCAAAATCGGTGGAGCTGCATGACAAAGTCATCGGGCATTATCTGAACATAAAACACTATCAATAAGTTGGAGTCATTACCGCCTTGACCATCAGATAGTTATTTTGGTGCTAGGGATACTGAGTGTGAACAGTTAGCGCGCGTCCTCGCCAGTTAGCTCGCTACGCTCGGTTACACGACGGCTACGAGTACTAGTGATAATTATTGACTGAGGTATGTGCTCTTCCTGTTTCCTTTTTTGATGTGTTGCTCTCATTTTAAACAACTTTGCGGTTTTTTGACTACTTTGCAATTTTGTTGTTGCTTTGCAATAAAATGCAAGATTAAATGAAAATATGCAAAGCAATGATTAAAGGATGTTCAGAATGAGACTCATGGAAACACTTAACCAGTGCATAAACGCTGGTCATGAAATGACGAAGGCTATCGCCATTGCACAGTTTAATGATGACAGCCCGGAAGCGAGGAAAATCACCCGACGCTGGAGAATAGGTGAAGCAGCGGATTTAGTTGGAGTATCTTCTCAGGCTATCAGGGATGCCGAGAAAGCAGGCCGGCTACCGCACCCGGATATGGAAATACGAGGACGGGTTGAGCAACGTGTTGGTTATACAATTGAACAAATTAATCATATGCGTGACGTGTTTGGTACGAGACTACGACGTGCTGAAGACGTATTTCCGCCGGTGATTGGAGTTGCTGCTCATAAAGGGGGCGTTTACAAAACCTCTGTTTCTGTTCATCTTGCTCAGGATCTGGCTCTGAAGGGATTACGTGTTCTGCTCGTGGAAGGTAACGACCCCCAGGGAACAGCATCGATGTATCACGGCTGGGTGCCAGATCTTCATATTCATGCAGAGGATACTCTCCTTCCCTTCTATCTTGGGGAAAAGGACGATGTCACTTATGCAATAAAGCCTACTTGCTGGCCTGGGCTTGACATTATTCCTTCCTGTTTGGCTCTGCACCGCATTGAAACTGAGCTAATGGGCAAATTTGATGAAGGTAAATTGCCCACCGATCCACACCTGATGCTCCGACTGGCCATTGAAACCGTCGCTCATGACTATGATGTCATTGTCATTGACAGCGCGCCTAACCTAGGTATCGGCACGATTAATGTTGTATGTGCTGCTGATGTGTTGATTGTCCCCACGCCTGCTGAGTTGTTCGACTACACTTCCGCTCTGCAGTTTTTCGATATGCTTCGTGATCTGCTCAAAAACGTAGATCTTAAAGGATTCGAGCCTGATGTACGTATTTTGCTTACCAAATACAGTAATAGTAATGGTTCTCAGTCCCCGTGGATGGAGGAGCAAATTCGGGACGCCTGGGGAAGCATGGTCCTAAAAAATGTTGTGCGTGAAACGGATGAAGTTGGTAAAGGTCAGATCCGGATGAGAACTGTTTTTGAACAGGCTATTGATCAACGCTCTTCAACAGGTGCCTGGAGAAATGCCCTTTCTATTTGGGAACCTGTCTGCAATGAAATTTTCGATCGTTTGATTAAACCACGCTGGGAGATTAGATAATGAAGCGTGCGCCTGTCATTCCAAAACATACGATTAAGACTCAACCGCTTGAAGATACTCCGTCATCGGCACCAGCTGCACCGATGGTGGATTCGTTAATTGCGCGCGTAGGAGCTATGGCTCGTGGCAATGCTATTACTTTGCCTGTATGTGGTAGGGACGTGAAATTTACCCTTGAGGTGCTCCGGGGAGATAGTGTTGAGAAGACCTCTCGGGTATGGTCAGGTAATGAACGTGACCAGGAACTGCTTACCGAAGACGCCCTGGATGATCTTATCCCTTCTTTTCTACTGACAGGTCAGCAGACACCAGCATTCGGTCGAAGAGTGTCTGGGGTCATAGAAATTGCCGATGGGAGCCGCCGTCGTAAAGCTGCTGCACTTACAGAAAGTGATTATCGAGTTCTGGTTGGTGAGCTGGATGATGAGCAGATGGCTGCATTGTCCAGATTGGGTAACGATTATAGGCCAACAAGTGCTTATGAACGTGGTCAGCGTTATGCAAGCCGATTGCAGAATGAATTTGCTGGAAATATTTCTGCGCTGGCTGATGCAGAAAATATTTCACGTAAGATTATTACCCGCTGTATCAACACAGCTAAACTGCCTAAATCAGTTGTTGCTCTTTTTTCTCATCCCGGTGAACTATCTGCCCGGTCAGGTGATGCACTTCAAAGAGCTTTTACAGATAAAGAAGAATTACTTAAGCAGCAGGCATCTAACCTTCACGAGCAGAAAAAAGCAGGAGTGATATTTGAAGCTGAAGAAGTCATCACTCTTTTAACGTCTGTGCTTAAAACGTCATCTGCCTCAAGAACTAGCTTAAGCTCACGACATCAGTTTGCTCCTGGAGCGACAGTGTTGTACAAGGGCGATAAAATGGTGTTAAACCTAGATAGATCTCGTATTCCAACTGAGTGTATAGAGAGAATTGAAGCCATTCTTAAGGAACTTGAAAAAGCGGCACTTTGATGCGGCACGTTTTAGTCTACATTTATCTGTCTTTACTTAATTTCCTTTAGCACAGGCTAGAAAACATAACTAACTGGCCTGAATATTATATCTGGGACCACGGTCCCAGTTGTATTGTCGGTCTGATAATCAGTCTGGGACCACGGTCCCACTCATATTGTCGGTCTGATAATCAGTCTGGGACCACGGTCCCACTCATATTGTCGGTCTGATTATCGGTCTGGGACCACGGGCCCACTCATATTGTTAGTCTGCTAATCAGTCTGGGACCGCGGTCCCACTCGTATTGTTGGTCTGCTAATCAGTCTGGGACCACGGTCCCACTCATATTGTCGGTCTGCTAATCAGTCTGGGACCACGGTCCCACTCATATTGTCGGTCTGCTAATCAGTCTGGGACCACGGTCCCACTCATATTGTTGGTCTGATTATCGGTCTGCGACCACGGTCCCACTCATATTGTTAGTCTGATAATCAGTCTGGGACCGCGGTCCCACTCGTATTGTTGGTCTGCTAATCAGTCTGGGACCACGGTCTCACTTGTATTGTCGATCTGATTATCAGCGTGAGACTACGATTCCATTAATGCCTGCCAGTGAGTGTGTGGAACATATCTTGGCCAGTGGCTTGGTCTGTGATGTGCTGCGTATACCGGGTGAACCGCCCCGCCGCTTGTTTGACCGCTATATTCTGCGGGAGTTTTCTTGGAGGCACGGGATGAAATCCGCAGCATGGCGGATGCCCTGGCAAAAATCCGGAAATGATGACGATGGCGGGGAAAATCCCCGCCTTTTTCCTGCCGGTCCCCGGACAGAGCACAAAGGAAGTCGCCGCCGGCTCCGCTTTACCCGGCCATGCGGAGCATGGCCTTGTGGGGGTTCAGTTATGTGGACGTCGAGTCGTGTGCGGGCTGTGCCGTGCCTCCATCTTAGCCGGGCTGGCGTTGATGCAAGGGGCAACGCCGTTTCGCAAACCGCGCTTCACGTCGTTGCGGCGGGTCCCTGCCCGTTGTTCTGTCCGGTGCCATTCACCTGTTTAAGCCCCTGTCGCCGGGGGCTGATACAGCCACAACCGTCTCCGCCAGTCCAGGGGTGAAATGTACATCCCGCAAAACTTTTTGCCCAGAAGCAGGCAAAAACTTTTGCGGTCTGCCCCCGGACAGTCGTTTCCGGCCGTGGCAGTGATGCCCCTTGCGGCGAAGGTTCTCAAAAAGGTGATGGTGAATACCGGAGGGAACAAAAGGCAGGTCCCCGCAAAACGTCAAAACCGCGGCTCCCGAAACTCAAAAGATGATGGGGGCTGAAAACATCAACAGAAGGAGGCACATCATGGCAGTTCGTGGCATTAACAAGGTCATTCTCGTGGGACGCCTGGGAAAAGATCCGGAAGTCCGTTACATCCCCAACGGGGGCGCAGTGGCAAACCTGCAGGTCGCCACGTCGGAAACCTGGCGTGACAAACAGACAGGGGAGATGCGGGAGCAGACAGAATGGCATCGCGTGGTGCTGTTCGGCAAGCTCGCGGAAGTGGCTGGCGAATATCTGCGCAAGGGCGCGCAGGTCTACATCGAAGGTCAGCTTCGCACCCGTAGCTGGGAGGATAACGGTATCACCCGTTACGTCACCGAAATTCTTGTTAAGACCACGGGCACCATGCAGATGCTGGGACGTGCCGCAGGTGCTCAGACTCAGCCGGAAGAGGGGCAACAGTTCAGCGGTCAGCCTCAGCCGGAACCACAGGCGGAGGCCGGTACGAAAAAAGGTGGCGCAAAAACGAAAGGCCGTGGACGTAAGGCCGCGCAGCCGGAGCCTCAGCCGCAACCGCCGGAGGGTGACGATTACGGGTTTTCAGACGATATCCCGTTCTGATCGGGCTGACTGTGATAACCGCCCCGCCCCGCCCCGTTCTGTGCGGGGCATCACCGGAGAGATGAGGATGAGCGAATATTTCAGAATACTTCAGGGGCTGCCTGACGGTCCTTTTACCCGCAAACATGCCGAAGCTGTTGCCGCACAGTACCGGAACGTCTTTATCGAGGATGACCACGGCGAACAGTTTCGCCTGGTTGTCCGTAATAACGGTGCAATAGTCTGGCGTACCTGGAATTTTGAGGACGGTGCCGGGTACTGGATGAACCATGTCATCAGGGATTTCGGGATTCTTAAGTAAGAGAGGTGCCCGACGCGCGAACGTCCGCCGCAGATTATCGCAGCCCTGAATAAGGCAGGGCTGTCCGGTGCCGCACGGGACGCGGAGAAGATGAAGAAAGGTGATGCGGCTGAACATGCAGAGCACCATATGAAAGACAACCGCTGGGTTCCAGGCTGGATGTGTGCACCACGCCCACAGACGGATGCCACTGAACGCACCGATAACCTGGCTGATGCCGCCTGATGAACAACCACACCGCCCCGCCGGAGACGGGGCGGCAGCAAGGGAGATACCGTGATGAAAACTGAACTGACCCTGAATGTATTACAGACCATGAACACACAGGAATATGAAGATATCCGGGCTGCCGGAAGTGATGAACGCCGTGAGCTGACTCACGCCGTGATGCGGGAGCTGGATGCGCCGGATAACTGGACGATGAACGGCGAGTACGGCAGCGAGTTTGGCGGCTTTTTCCCCGTCCAGGTCCGTTTCACGCCTGCCCACGAACGTTTTCACCTGGCGTTATGTTCACCGGGCGATGTCTCTCAGGTCTGGGTGCTGGTTCTGGTGAATGCCGGTGGTGAGCCGTTTGCGGTGGTTCAGGTACAGCGGCGGTTTGCACCGGAAGCTGTCAGCCATTCACTGGCACTGGCGGCGTCACTGGACGCGCAGGGGTACAGCGTCAGTGACATCATCCATATCCTGATGGCGGAAGGAAGTCAGGCATGAGCGCACGTTCACAGGCACTGGTTCCTCTCAGCACAGAGCAACAGGCCGCATGGCGGGCGGTGGCGGAGACCGAAAAACGCCGCCATCAGGGTAACACGCTGGCTGAATATCCGTATGCGGGGGCGTTTTTCCGCTGTCTGAACGGAAGCCGCAGGATATCGCTGTCTGACCTGCGATTTTTCATGCCGTCCCTGACCGCAGAAGAACTGCACGGCAACCGTCTTCAGTGGCTGTATGCCATCGATGTGCTGATTGAAACACAGGGCGAGGTTTGCCTCCTTCCCCTTCCAGGCGATGCAGCAGAACGCTTGTTCCCGTCGGTGCGGTTTCGTGTCAGGGAACGCAGTCGCCATAAATCCGCGCTGGTCATGCAGAAGTACAGCCGCCAGCAGGCGAGGGAGGCAGAGCAGAAAGCCCGTGCGTACCAGGCGCTGGTCGCTCAGGCTGAAATCGAACTGGCATTCCATTCGCCGGAAACAGTCGGAAGCTGGTATGCACGCTGGAGTGACCGGGTGGCAGAGCATGACCTGGAAACCCTGTTCACGTATAGGAAATTGAAAAACCAGTCGATACCATTGTCCACGCCTTATGCCACGTGAGCCTTTCTGCTTTTCCCACCACTCCGGTGGTTTCCCTCTCTGTATGGTCGATTTTTATACCGTAACAGGCTGTTTTTTATACTTTCACCGATTCCCGGGCACACTTAGCCTGTGTCAGGCCGGCATATACCTCAGTAGACTGATATCCCGCGCGTTTTTCTTCAGCCCTGATACATTCAGCCCCGCAATGGCCCGGCGGTATACCATCCGGCAGCCACACAGCACGCATTCGAACGGGTCACGACTCAGGAACTGTTTCACCATTTGTGCATAGCACACTTTCGCCACTGGTTCCGGTTTATCCATCCCCAGTGCACGGTACACCTGCGGCAGCTTCTCTCCACACACACGGTTGGCAAGGAACCCGAAGTACCTCACCATCTTAAAAAACTTCTCCGGGATGTGCTGTTTCAGCCTCGCGACCAGCTCACGCTGTGTCAGCGTTTCCGTCGCCGTTTCTCCCGTTTTGTGGTCCAGGTAACGGAAGCTCAGGCTTGCCCCTCCGTTGTAATGAGCCAGTCGGGAAGCCGCTATTGGTGGCTTCTTCAGATAACGACCCAGGTAGCGTGCCGTATTCCGCCCTCCGGCTGTCTTCTTCGACATGTACACATGCCAGTATTTTCCGCCGGATTTCAGCACCAGGCTTCTCCACTGTGATTCCGTCGTGATATGTGACAACGACTCCGGCATTGCCATCCCCTCTGACCACGCTTTCAGAAGCAGCTGCCGCATATTCCACATCCACCGTGAACGCATCGCGTCTTTCAGGAAGCTCAGCTTTTTCCACTGACCATGCTTATTCAGACCTCCACAGGTTACAGACACATGTACATGCGGATGCCAGTTGAGACGACGGCCATACGTGTGGATGGCGCAGAAGATACCGGGTTCCAGCCCCCGTTTTCGGGCGGCATACAGCAGATTCTCCACCGCCAGACGGCACACGTCATTCAGCAGCCAGCGGTTGCTTTCGAACACCGGCCACAGCGTGTCCGGCAGGGTGAAGACCAGATGTACCCAGTCGCAGTCAGGAAGACGATTCAGCTGTGTTGCTGTCCACAGGTCTGTGGCCTTCTTTCCGCAGGACGGGCAGGCACGGCTGCCGCATGAGTTGGTCAGGTACTTTACGTGCTGACAGTCCGGGTTATCACACCCGAACTCTTTTACACCCAGTATCCGTGTGCCGCAGGCCAGCATTTTGGTGACGGCTTCAACCTCGATATCGCGCAGACCGCCCGCATCCAGGAAGGACGTCCAGCACTGGTTGGCTGTGAACAGACGTTTCAGAGGGCGGGGAGTAAAACCGGACAACATGAGGATGGATTAAACCCCGGTATCCTGTAGCAGGGTAAGGGCTGCTGTATCGCCACGGCGCTTCAGGATGGAGGTCGTCACCATCGCAGGTGGTGGGTCCATGGGTTTGAGCATTTTCATCCAGTCCCATTCTCGTTGTGAGAGCTTCTCAGCACCAACAGAGAGCAGAACTGTATCGATACTTTTGCGGGTCAACATAAGGGGATGAGTCCTTAATAAAACAGGTCCTCAGAGCATACATATTCTGCGGGGCGTGCGGCAACAACAGGACGAACCGGGGCGGTTTTCAATTTGCAGCCGCCAGGCTGCCGTGGTTCTGGCAGTGGGGCGAGCGTTTTCCGTCACTGGCCGGAATGGAACGCTGGCAGTGGCAGGATATGCCATTCTGGCAGGTCATCGCAGAGGCTGGTATGGCGGCAAGGGTGGTCGGTCATGCTGTTCGTGAGATGGAGCGGTGGATGGTGCCGAACAAACTCCGGGAGGCAGCGTGATGCGGCAACAATCACACGGATTTCCCGTGAACGGTCTGAATGAGCGGATTATTTTCAGGGAAAGTGAGTGTGGTCAGCGTGCAGGTATATGGGCTATGATGTGCCCGGCGCTTGAGGCTTTCTGCCTCATGACGTGAAGGTGGTTTGTTGCCGTGTTGTGTGGCAGAAAGAAGATAGCCCCGTAGTAAGTTAATTTTCATTAACCACCACGAGGCATCCCTATGTCTAGTCCACATCAGGATAGCCTCTTACCGCGCTTTGCGCAAGGAGAAGAAGGCCATGAAACTACCACGAAGTTCCCTTGTCTGGTGTGTGTTGATCGTGTGTCTCACACTGTTGATATTCACTTATCTGACACGAAAATCGCTGTGCGAGATTCGTTACAGAGACGGACACAGGGAGGTGGCGGCTTTCATGGCTTACGAATCCGGTAAGTAGCAACCTGGAGGCGGGCGCAGGCCCGCCTTTTCAGGACTGATGCTGGTCTGACTACTGAAGCGCCTTTATAAAGGGGCTGCTGGTTCGCCGGTAGCCCCTTTCTCCTTGCTGATGTTGTACGGGCATGAACAACCTGACTTCAGGAAGGTCGTTTCCCTTCAGGAACGGGGATGAACGCGCGCCTGCGGCGCCCGTTCTTTTCCCCCGCCTTCTCTGGTTATGGCCTGTCAGAAATCACATCACCTTCCCTGTGATTATTCTCTTTTTCTTCCTGCTCTGATTCTGACTACTGCAGTGTTGTCCTGTCTGCCGGGCGTACCTTCGGCTCCCGGCTGCCTGGCGGCATCCGGTCGTCAGGCCCGACTCCGACAGGCAGCTGCTGGCGCACCTGCCAGTCTCCGCCGAACCCGCTGGCGCGGTTTCGGGCTGTCGCTACGGTCCGATGCGTGAAAACCCCTGGCTTGCAGCGACCGTTCCGGTCGCGCCGCCTCTGTCGCGCCGTGACCTGCGCTCCCGGCATCCCGGCAAAAGGCGCCGGGATGTAAGGCGCAACGCCGTTTCGCAAACCGCGCTTCACGTCGTTGCGGCGGGTCCCTGCCCGTTGTTGTGTCCGGTGCCATTCACCAGTTTAAGCCCCTGTCGCCGGGGGCATAGACAGCCACAACCGTCTCCGCCAGTCCAGGGGTGAAATGCACATCCCGCAAAACTTTTTGCCCAGAAGCAGGCAAAAACTTTTGCGGTCTGCCCCCGGACAGTCGTTTCCGGCCGTGGCAGTGATGCCCCATGCGGCGAAGGTTCTCAAACAGGTGATGGTGAATACCGGAGGGAACAAAAGGCAGGTCCCCGCAAAACGTCAAAACCGCGGCTCCCGAAACTCAACAGATGATGGGGGCTGAAAACCAGAGAGAGGAGAAAGCAGGATGAGTACCCGAAATATCCACGTTAACACCGCGTCGTACACGCTTCTTGTTGCCGGGAAGAAAAAAAACACCGGGGAAGAGTGGGACGTCCTGGAATTCAGCAGCCTGACTGAGCTGAAAAAATATCGCAAAAGCCACCCGGAAAAGATGGCCTTCAGTTATAGCTACGCGCTCAGTCAGGGTGTGGATAAGCAGTTCCGCCATATCAACATTGCGGAAGCCGATCACTTCAAACAGTTCCTGCGTCAGATTAAGCGTGCCGGCCTCGATATCCGGGCGATCTGCTGACCGGATGTGATGAATATCCCTCCTGATTGTTGCAATCTTGTTAATGGAGATCGGGGGGATGATATTAAGCGGAAAAATTTTTTATTAAATTTATTCTTTCATAAAGGAGTAGCTGTTATGCGATTAGCTTCCCGTTTTGGTCGGTATAATTCCATCCGCCGTGAACGTCCTTTAACGGATGATGAATTAATGCAGTTCGTGCCTTCGGTATTTTCCGGTGATAAACATGAGTCCCGGAGTGAACGTTATACGTATATTCCAACAATCAATATCATCAATAAGTTACGTGATGAAGGTTTCCAGCCATTCTTTGCCTGTCAGAGTCGGATTCGTGATTTGGGACGTCGCGAATACAGTAAACATATGTTACGTCTTCGCAGGGAAGGGCATATTAACGGACAGGAAGTTCCTGAAATTATCCTGCTTAATTCACATGATGGTTCATCCAGTTATCAGATGATCCCCGGAATTTTTCGTTTTGTCTGCACAAATGGCCTGGTGTGCGGAAATAATTTTGGCGAAATCCGCGTTCCACATAAAGGTGATATTGTCGGGCAGGTTATCGAGGGAGCGTATGAAGTGCTCGGTGTCTTTGATAAGGTCACTGATAATATGGAGGCGATGAAAGAAATTCATCTTAACAGTGACGAGCAACATTTATTTGGCAGAGCTGCACTGATGGTCAGGTATGAAGATGAAAATAAAACGCCAGTGACACCTGAACAGATAATTACTCCCCGTCGTCGGGAAGACAAACAGAACGATCTCTGGACAACCTGGCAGCGGGTTCAGGAGAATATGATAAAAGGTGGATTATCGGGGCGAAGTGCCTCCGGGAAAAATACCAGGACAAGAGCCATTACAGGTATTGATGGTGATATAAGAATCAACAAGGCGTTATGGGTGATTGCCGAACAGTTCAGAAAGTGGAAGTCATGATAATATAAGTAAAGCCCCGAAAAAATTTTCGGGGCTTTACTTATATTATCATTTTTCGGCATTGCTGTGTCGTCTGATATACCTCAATTTCATCAACCGGATTTCCGGTTGTCTGTAAATATTGTGCCCGCGAAAAATGGTCTGGCAGGAGGCTGCACAGTTACCGGGTATATATAAGATGGGTTCCCGCTTCGCGGGGCTTCGGCCAGTCAGTATTGTCACTCATATGATATTTTTGTGTGTGGCCTTCCATGCCGCTTTTGCGGCATAACCGGTATCTGACAATGTCTGTAAGATTAATTGTTCTGCACGCTGTTAATTTCCGGAAGTGATTTCTTCGTGGCCGGAAGCCGGATACCTTTACTGCTTTTTATCCCAGTATAAATCCGGTAAACATCTGATGCGTAGGCAAGACGTCTCTGGTTCTGGCGTTCGGTTTTCCTGAATCCGGCATTGTATGCACCAACGGCCTCCCAGGTGACGCCCCATTTTTTAAATGCTATTGCCAGATAATAAGCACCGGTATAAATGTTCATGCAGGGATCTGTTGTCAGATGTTCTGGCTTAATTCCGTAGCGGGCCAGTTCGTTAAAATGCTGGGAATCTACCTGCATCAGTCCGCTGCCATATCCCGTTACCGGATTAATACCGATGGCATTAACCCGGTAACGGGATTCTTGCCATGATATTGCTCTCAGTAAATCAGGATCTATTTTGTAATCCCGGCCTGCAAGATCAAAGCAATCAGTGGCCTGGCAGATCTCATTTATAAACATCAGGCAGATGGCTAACATCCATTTTTTCATTTTTCCACCTCTGGTGACTTTATCCGTAAATAATTTAACCCACTCCACAAAAAGGCTCAACAGGTTGGTGGTTCTCACCACCAAAAGCACCACACCCCACGCAAAAACAAGTTTTTGCTGATTTTTCTTTATAAATAGAGAGTTATGAAAAATTAGTTTCTCTTACTCTCTTTATGATATTTAAAAAAGCGGTGTCGGCGCGGCTACAACAACGCGCCGACACCGCTTTGTAGGGGTGGTACTGACTATTTTTATAAAAAACATTATTTTATATTAGGGGTGCTGCTAGCGGCGCGGTGTGTTTTTTTATAGGATACCGCTAGGGGCGCTGCTAGCGGTGCGTCCCTGTTTGCATTATGAATTTTAGTGTTTCGAAATTAACTTTATTTTATGTTCAAAAAAGGTAATCTCTAATGGCTAAGGTGAACCTGTATATCAGCAATGATGCCTATGAAAAAATAAATGCGATTATTGAGAAGCGTCGACAGGAAGGGGCAAGGGAAAAAGATGTCAGTTTTTCAGCAACAGCTTCAATGCTTCTTGAACTGGGGCTTCGTGTACATGAGGCTCAGATGGAGCGTAAAGAGTCTGCATTTAATCAGACTGAGTTTAATAAATTGCTTCTTGAATGCGTTGTAAAAACACAATCATCAGTAGCGAAAATTTTGGGTATTGAGTCTCTCAGTCCTCATGTCTCCGGAAATCCAAAGTTTGAATATGCCAATATGGTTGAAGATATCAGGGAGAAGGTATCATCTGAGATGGAACGATTTTTTCCAAAAAATGATGATGAATAAAAGAAATTTGACTTCGTTCAAATATCAGAGTTTTTATGATTTAAAAAGGTGACAGTACGAAAGATAATTAGTATATTAATTACGTGGTTAATGCCACGTTAAAATTTGAATTTGAAAATCGCCGATGCAGGGAGTTCTCTCCTCCCTGCATCGACTGTCCATAGAATCCTTTGTGAGGAGGTTCCTATGTATCCGATGGATCGTATTCAACAAAAACATGCTCGTCAAATAGATCTGCTGGAAAATCTGACGGCAGTTATTCAGGATTATCCAAATCCAGCCTGTATCAGGGACGAAACTGGAAAATTTATTTTTTGCAATACGCTGTTTCATGAGTCATTTCTTACACAAGATCAAAGTGCTGAAAAATGGCTTCTGTCGCAGAGAGATTTTTGTGAATTGATCTCTGTCACAGAGATGGAAGCATACAGGAATGAGCATACGCATCTTAATCTTGTAGAGGATGTTTTTATTCAGAACAGATTCTGGACAATATCTGTCCAGTCATTTCTTAATGGACACAGAAATATTATTCTGTGGCAATTTTATGATGCTGCTCATGTTCGTCATAAAGACAGTTATAATCAAAAAACGATTGTCAGTGATGATATCAGAAATATAATCAGAAGAATGAGTGATGATTCTTCTGTATCATCATATGTAAATGATGTCTTTTACTTATATAGCACCGGAATCAGTCATAATGCTATAGCAAGAATATTAAATATATCCATCTCCACATCAAAGAAACACGCATCTCTGATATGCGACTACTTCTCTGTTTCTAATAAAGATGAGTTAATTATCTTACTCTACAATAAAAAGTTTATTTATTATTTATACGAGAAGGCTATGTGTATCATAAATACGCGTTAATAAGGTGTTAATAAAATATAGACTTTCCGTCTATTTACCTTTTCTGATTATTCTGTAAACATAAGTGGTAACCAGAAGATAAACAGCGGGAGGTGTTATTGAAAAGATTTGGTACACGTTCTGCAACAGGTAAGATGGTAAAACTAAAATTACCTGTAGATGTGGAAAGTCTATTAATTGAGGCAAGTAACAGAAGCGGAAGAAGTCGATCGTTTGAGGCAGTAATAAGACTTAAAGATCATCTTCACCGCTATCCAAAGTTTAACAGGGCAGGGAATATCTATGGTAAGTCGCTGGTTAAGTATCTGACAATGCGTCTGGATGATGAAACTAACCAGCTACTTATTGCAGCCAAAAATCGTAGTGGATGGTGTAAAACAGATGAGGCTGCAGACAGAGTTATTGATCATTTGATCAAGTTTCCTGATTTTTATAACTCGGAGATATTCAGGGAGGCAGATAAAGAGGAAGATATAACATTTAATACACTCTAGTTTTATTCATTTATCCGAAATTGAGGTAACTTATGAATGCTGTTTTAAGTGTTCAGGGTGCTTCTGCGCCCGTCAAAAAGAAGTCGTTTTTTTCTAAATTCACTCGTCTGAATATGCTTCGCCTGGCTCGCGCAGTGATCCCGGCTGCTGTTCTGATGATGTTCTTCCCGCAGCTGGCGATGGCCGCCGGCAGCAGTGGTCAGGACCTGATGGCAAGCGGTAACACCACGGTTAAGGCGACCTTCGGTAAGGACTCCAGTGTTGTTAAATGGGTTGTTCTGGCTGAAGTTCTGGTCGGTGCTGTCATGTACATGATGACCAAAAACGTCAAGTTCCTGGCCGGTTTCGCCATCATCTCTGTATTTATTGCTGTGGGTATGGCCGTCGTTGGCCTCTGACAGGAAATAAAACGATGTCGGGAGACGAGAATAAACTTAAGAAATATCGTTTCCCGGAAACACTGACCAACCAGAGCCGCTGGTTTGGCCTGCCACTGGATGAACTGATCCCCGCAGCAATCTGTATTGGCTGGGGTATCACAACATCGAAATATCTGTTCGGTATTGGTGCAGCGGTTCTGGTTTATTTCGGGATTAAAAAACTGAAAAAAGGGCGGGGCAGTTCCTGGTTACGTGACCTGATTTACTGGTATATGCCAACAGCCCTGCTGCGCGGTATTTTTCATAATGTTCCCGATTCGTGTTTCCGGCAGTGGATTAAATAGAACTGATACCAGGATTGTTATATGGAACACGGTGCCCGTTTAAGTACCAGTCGTGTAATGGCCATCGCCTTTATATTTATGTCAGTGCTTATTGTTCTCAGCCTCTCTGTTAACGTCATTCAGGGGGTGAATAACTACCGTCTTCAGAATGAGCAACGCACTGCCGTGACGCCAATGGCATTTAATGCCCCCTTTGCCGTGTCACAGAACAGTGCCGACGCCTCTTATTTACAGCAGATGGCGCTGTCATTTATTGCCCTCCGTCTGAATGTTTCATCAGAAACCGTCGACGCCTCACATCAGGCGCTTCTGCAATATATCCGCCCGGGCGCACAGAACCAGATGAAAGTTATTCTGGCTGAAGAAGCGAAGCGTATTAAAACCGATAACGTGAACTCAGCCTTTTTCCAGACCAGTGTTCGTGTCTGGCCTCAGTATGGCCGTGTGGAAATTCGTGGTGTGCTTAAAACCTGGATTGGTGATTCAAAACCTTTCACTGATATCAAACATTACATCCTTATTCTGAAGCGGGAAAACGGGGTGACCTGGCTGGATAATTTCGGGGAAACAGACGATGAGAAAAAATAATACGGCAATAATATTCGGCAGCCTGTTTTTTTCCTGCAGCGTGATGGCCGCAAACGGTACGCTGGCCCCCACCGTGGTGCCAATGGTGAACGGTGGTCAGGCCAGTATTGCCATCAGCAATACCAGCCCGAATCTGTTTACCGTTCCCGGTGACCGGATTATCGCCGTGAACAGTCTGGATGGTGCCCTGACCAATAATGAGCAGACCGCCTCCGGCGGTGTGGTGGTGGCCACCGTCAACAAAAAGCCCTTTACGTTCATTCTGGAAACAGAACGTGGTCTGAATCTTTCCATTCAGGCCGTTCCCCGTGAAGGCGCGGGGCGTACCATTCAGCTGGTCAGTGACCTGCGCGGAACCGGAGAAGAAGCCGGTGCGTGGGAAACGTCCACGCCTTACGAATCCCTGCTTGTGACCATCAGCCAGGCCGTCCGTGGCGGAAAATTACCCGCAGGCTGGTATCAGGTCCCGGTGACAAAGGAAACCCTGCAGGCCCCGGCGGGGCTGTCTTCAGTGGCAGATGCCGTATGGACGGGGAATCACCTGAAGATGGTCCGCTTTGCCGTGGAAAATAAAACGCTGTCTGCCCTGAATATCCGGGAAAGTGATTTCTGGCAGCCGGGAACCCGTGCCGTGATGTTCAGCCAGCCTGCCAGCCAGTTACTGGCAGGTGCGCGCATGGATGTGTATGTCATCCGTGACGGGGAGGGCAACTGATGGCCAGTATCAATACCATTGTGAAACGCAAGCAGTACCTGTGGCTGGGGATTGTGGTTGTCGGTGCAGCCTCCGCGATTGGTGGTGCACTGTATCTGTCTGATGTGGACATGTCCGGTAACGGTGAGGCCGTGGCTGAACAGGAACCCGTGCCGGATATGACCGGTGTGGTGGATACGACCTTTGATGACAAGGTGCGTCAGCATGCCACCACAGAGATGCAGGTGACGGCAGCGCAGATGCAGAAGCAGTATGAGGAAATCCGTCGCGAGCTGGATGTCCTGAACAAACAGCGCGGTGATGACCAGCGTCGTATTGAAAAGCTGGGACAGGATAATGCCGCCCTGGCAGAGCAGGTGAAAGCCCTGGGTGCTAATCCCGTCACGGCGACCGGTGAGCCTGTACCGCAGATGCCTGCCTCACCGCCCGGCCCGGAAGGCGAACCACAGCCAGGAAACACCCCCGTATCCTTCCCGCCGCAGGGCAGCGTTGCTGTTCCACCGCCGACGGCGTTTTATCCCGGGAATGGTGTCACGCCACCACCACAGGTGACGTACCAGTCTGTGCCGGTGCCTAACCGGATACAGCGTAAGGTGTTTACCCGTAATGAGGGAAAACAGGGACCATCACTGCCGTACATTCCGTCAGGAAGTTTTGCGAAAGCCATGCTGATTGAAGGGGCGGATGCCAATGCGTCAGTCACCGGTAATGAATCCACGGTGCCGATGCAGCTGCGTATCACCGGTCTGGTGGAAATGCCGAACAGCAAAACGTATGACGCAACGGGATGTTTTGTGGGGCTGGAAGCCTGGGGGGATGTGTCCAGTGAACGTGCCATTGTACGCACCCGCAATATCAGCTGCCTGAAGGACGGCAAAACCATTGATATGCCGATTAAGGGGCATGTCAGCTTCCGGGGTAAAAACGGTATCAAGGGCGAAGTGGTGATGCGTAACGGCAAAATCCTCGGCTGGGCATGGGGCGCGGGATTTGTTGACGGTATCGGTCAGGGAATGGAGCGCGCCTCCCAGCCGGCTGTCGGGCTGGGTGCCACAGCCGCTTACGGGGCTGGTGATGTCCTGAAAATGGGTATCGGTGGCGGCGCATCGAAAGCCGCACAGACGCTCAGTGACTACTACATCAAACGTGCCGAACAGTATCACCCGGTGATACCGATTGGTGCGGGCAACGAAGTGACCGTGGTGTTCCAGGACGGCTTCCAGCTGAAAACCGTGGAAGAGATGGCGCTGGAACGCACGCAGAGCAGAGCGGAAGAAGAGAATCAGGAAAGTCCGGTTCCTGTTCCGCCATCGGCTGAAAGTCATCTTAACGGCTTTAATACTGACCAGATGCTGAAGCAGCTGGGCAACCTGAATCCGCAGCAGTTTATGTCCGGCAGCCAGGGAGGGGGCAACGATGGCAAATAATATGTCGTCCCGTCAGGCGTGCCATGCCGCCCGGTATGTTGTCGCCCGGGTTCTGCGAGGACTGTTCTGGTGTCTGAAGTACATCGTCATTCTGCCACTGGCCACAATGGCCCTGATGGCTCTGTTTGTTTTATGGAAGGACAACACCACGCCGGGGAAATTACTGGTTAAGGAGATTAACTTCGTAAGACAAACAGCACCTGCCGGACAGTTCCCGGTCAGTGAATGCTGGTTTTCTTCCTCTGATTCTTCAGGCAGATCAGAAATACAGGATATCTGCCATTACCGCGCGGCTGATGCTGCAGATTATGTCAGGGAGACTGACCGGTCACTGATGCAACTGGTCACCGCATTATGGGCAACACTGGCACTGATGTATGTCTCGCTGGCAGCGATCACCGGGAAATATCCGGTGCTGCCCGGAAAAATGAAATGTATCCGGGTGGTAACCGCAGATGAATATCTGAAGGACGTTTATACGGAAGACGCTTCCCTGCCGGGAAAAATCAGGAAATGCCCTGTTTATCTTCCTGATGACAGAACAAACAGAAACAACGGAGATAAAAATGAACATGCGTAATATTAATGTTATTACAGCCCTCTCTGTGCCGGGTAAAACCGTGTCAGATGATTTTATGCATGCTGTTCTCAGTAACTGCGCCACAAGAATCGTACTTCCTGCACCGGAGAAATTCGGTTCTGAGTCATTGCCGGACAATTTTAATATGACTGCTGTCGGTGTGATGAAGAATTCAGAAATATAAGGAACCCTTCGATGAATAAGCTGGTTTCTGATGGCAGCGTCAAAAAAATAAATTATCCGGTGCTGTATGAGTCCGGAATAACACCTCCGTTATGTGAAGTCAGTGCACCAGAGCCTGATGCGGGTGGGAAACGCATTGTGGCATATGTTTATAAATCATCACGGAATACGGTTTTTGAAAATCCTGACATTGTAAAAACCTGTACGGTCAGGGATTTGAAGAATGATTTTGTGAACTGCGATGAGAAAGGTGAGGGACAGTGAAACAGATTTCTTTATTTATTCCTCTGCTGGGGACCTTATTACTTTCCGGCTGTGCCGGAACCAGTACGGAATTTGAGTGTAACGCCACCACATCCGATACCTGTATGACGATGGAGCAGGCCAATGAGAAGGCCAAAAAACTGGAGCAGTCCTCAGAAGCAAAGCCGGTTGCGGCATCACTGCCGCGCCTGGCTGAAGGGAACTTCCGGACAATGCCGGTGCAGACCGTCACCGCGACCACTCCGTCCGGCAGCAGACCTGCGGTGACAGCACATCCGGAGCAGAAACTGCTGGCACCACGCCCGCTGTTTACCGCTGCCCGGGAAGTGAAAACGATTGTTCCGGTCAGTTCAGTTGCGCCGGTAACACCTCCCCGTCCGCTAAGAACGGGTGAGCAGACGGCTGCATTATGGATAGCGCCTTATATTGATAATCAGGATGTTTATCATCAGCCATCCAGCGTGTTTTTTGTTATTAAACCGTCTGCGTGGGGAAAACCACGTATTAATTAACTGGCCCTGAAGTTGTATATCAGCCGGCAATGCCGGCGGGCTTTCTGTATTCAAAATCTGCCTGTAAAACGAGTGCCCTGTGCGTGAAAAGGGATGGGCGGTAGCGTGTCAGAACATGTCGGGAGGAATATTCCGTGAGTGATGAAGCCGATGAAGCATATTCAGTGACAGAACAACTGACCATGACAGGAATAAACCGGATACGCCAGAAAATAAATGCTCATGGTATTCCTGTTTATCTCTGTGAAGCATGCGGAAATCCTGTTCCGGAAGCCCGGCGGAAAATATTTCCCGGTGTGACGTTGTGCGTTGAATGTCAGGCGTATCAGGAAAGACAGAGAAAACATTATGCATAAGTCAGTCGCAGAACATAGTGATTTAACTCCGGATGAACATGAGTGGATATTCAGAAAACAGAAATCTTTGTATATGCGCCGGGAAATGGCGCGTTAATTACAGGTATTCCCTTCATGGCTACCGCATTTCTCGCTTTATTTTTCAACTAAGGAATTCATGTGAATAACCCACTTGAGGCCGTCACTCAGGCGGTTAACTCCCTCGTCACAGCACTGAAACTGCCTGACGAATCCGCAAAGGCCAATGAAGTTCTGGGCGAAATGAGCTTCCCGCAGTTCAGCCGTCTGCTGCCGTACCGTGATTACAACCAGGAATCCGGTCTGTTCATGAATGACACCACGATGGGCTTTATGCTGGAAGCCATTCCCATCAATGGGGCGAATGAGTCCATTGTGGAGGCGCTCGACCACATGCTGCGCACCAAACTGCCGCGCGGAGTGCCGTTCTGCATCCATCTGATGTCCAGTCAGCTTGTTGGTGACAGGATTGAATACGGGCTGCGTGAGTTCTCCTGGTCAGGTGAACAGGCTGAACGGTTTAACGCCATTACCCGTGCCTATTATATGAACGCGGCAGCGACACAGTTTCCGCTGCCGGAGGGGATGAATCTGCCCCTGACCCTGCGCCATTACCGGGTATTCTTCTCGTACTGTTCTCCCTCGAAGAAAAAAAGCCGGGCTGACATTCTGGAAATGGAAAACCTGGTGAAAATCATCCGGGCGTCGTTACAGGGGGCCAGTATCACCACACAGGCGGTGGATGCACAGGCCTTTATCGATATTGTCGGGGAGATGATTAACCATAACCCGGACTCCCTGTACCCGAAAAGACGTCAGCTGGACCCGTATTCTGATCTGAATTATCAGTGTGTGGAGGACAGTTTTGATCTGAAGGTCCGGGCGGATTACCTGACGCTGGGGCTGCGTGAGAACGGCAGGAACAGCACAGCCCGTATCCTGAATTTCCATCTGGCCCGTAACCCGGAAATCGCCTTCCTGTGGAACATGGCCGATAACTACAGCAATCTGCTGAACCCGGAAATGTCCATTTCCTGCCCGTTCATCCTGACGCTGACACTGGTGGTGGAAGATCAGGTGAAAACCCACAGTGAAGCCAACCTGAAGTACATGGACCTGGAGAAAAAGTCGAAGACCTCCTATGCCAAATGGTTTCCGTCCGTGGAGAAAGAAGCTAAGGAGTGGGGGGAACTGCGCCAGCGGCTGGGCTCCGGTCAGTCTTCTGTCGTGTCCTACTTCCTTAACATCACAGCATTCTGCAAGGATAACAATGAAACGGCTCTGGAAGTGGAGCAGGACATTCTGAACAGCTTTCGTAAAAACGGTTTTGAGCTGATTTCACCGCGCTTTAACCACATGCGCAATTTCCTGACCTGCCTGCCCTTTATGGCCGGGAAAGGGCTGTTTAAACAGCTGAAAGAGGCCGGTGTGGTTCAGCGCGCAGAGAGCTTTAATGTGGCCAACCTGATGCCGTTAGTGGCGGATAACCCCCTGACACCGGCAGGCCTGCTGGCACCCACCTACCGTAACCAGCTGGCGTTTATCGATATCTTCTTTAAGGGGATGAATAACACCAACTACAACATGGCGGTCTGTGGAACATCCGGGGCCGGTAAAACCGGGTTGATACAGCCACTTATCCGCAGCGTGCTGGACTCCGGGGGCTTTGCCGTGGTGTTCGACATGGGGGATGGCTACAAGTCTTTGTGTGAGAACATGGGGGGCGTATATCTGGACGGTGAAACCCTGCGCTTTAACCCGTTTGCGAACATCACTGATATTGACCAGTCAGCGGAGCGTGTCCGTGACCAGTTGTCGGTGATGGCCAGCCCCAACGGTAACCTGGATGAAGTGCATGAAGGTCTGTTGCTGCAGGCGGTCAGAGCCTCCTGGCTGGCTAAAAAGAAGCAGGCGCGCATTGATGATGTGGTGGATTTCCTGAAAAACGCCCGTGATAACGACCAGTATGTCGAGTCACCGACCATCCGCAGCCGTCTGGACGAAATGATTGTGCTGCTTGACCAGTACACTGCCAACGGCACTTACGGCCGGTATTTTAACTCTGATGAACCGTCCCTGCGGGATGATGCCAGAATGGTGGTGCTGGAGCTGGGTGGGCTGGAAGACCGTCCGTCACTGCTGGTTGCGGTGATGTTCAGCCTTATCATTTACATCGAGAACCGGATGTACCGCACGCCGCGTAACCTCAAGAAACTGAACGTCATTGATGAAGGCTGGCGTCTGCTGGACTTCAAAAATCGTAAAGTTGGTGAGTTTATTCAAAAAGGTTACCGCACCTGTCGCCGTCATACCGGTGCCTATATCACCATCACACAGAACATCGTCGACTTTGACTCTGACAAGGCATCCAGCGCAGCCCGCGCGGCATGGGGTAACTCCTCCTACAAAATTATCCTCAAACAGAGTGCGAAGGAGTTCGCGAAATACAACCAGCTGTATCCGGACCAGTTCCTGCCACTGCAGCGCGACATGATTGGTAAGTTTGGTGCGGCCAAAGACCAGTGGTTCAGTTCCTTCCTGCTGCAGGTGGAGAACCACTCCTCCTGGCACCGTCTGTTTGTGGACCCGTTAAGCCGCGCCATGTACAGCTCTGACGGCCCGGATTTTGAGTTTGTGCAGCAGAAGGGCTTTGTTGAATAAATCAGATTTCGGGTAAGTCTCCCCCGTAGCGGGTTGTGTTTTCAGGCAATACGCACGCTTTCAGGCATACCTGCTTTCGTCATTTTGTTCAGCGCT
>NZ_JBJQLL010000048.1:0-21116 GCF_046486405.1 Escherichia sp. WS338
CACTTCTGGTTCGGGCCACTGGCGTAAAAATCCTGCTCCAACAGATTTTCTGACACAGGCAGGCCGTGTGCGCGGTAGCTGACCGGGCTGAACTTCCGGGAGGCCTTTGCCCTCAGTCCCTGACGGCGCAGGCTTGCCGCCACGGTTTTTACGTTAAAGGGGTAACCCTGAGCACGCAGTTCATCCGTCAGGCGTGGGGCACCGTAACGCTGTTTTGACCGGGTAAAAGCCGCGAGGACAACGCTGTCGCAGTGTTGGCGGAACTGCTGACGCGTGCTTATCCTTGTCCGCCGCTGACACCACGTATACCAGCCGCTGCGGGCCACCCGGAGCACGCGGCACATTGCTTTGATGCTGAACTCAGCCTGATGTTTTTCAATAAAGACATACTTCATTTCAGACGATTCGCAAAGTATGTCGCGGCCTTTTGGAGGATAGCCAGTTCCTCTGCCTGCTCCGCCAGTTGCCGCTTCAGGCAGGCATTTTCAGCGGCCAGTTCACTTTCACGCTCTGACGAACTCATTTGTTGCTGCAGTTTGCTGCGCCACGCATAGAGCTGTGATTCATACAGGCTGAGTTCACGGGCTGCGGCAGCAACACCGATGCGTTCAGCAAGTTTCAGGGCTTCACTGAGAAATTCAGGCGAATGCTGTTTACGGGGTTTTTACTGGTTGATACTGTTTTTGTCATGTGAGTCACCTCTGACTGAGAGTTTACTCACTTAGCCGCGTGTCCACTATTGCTGGGTAAGATCAAGTCTTACTTACCCTGTGAACCATGTTGATATTGATACTATATTGACTATATGCCATACAGGTGGTAATGATTAGTTACTACCATACAGGAAAAGGTAGAAAATGACTCTTTTGGTAACGGCTGAGTGTGTTGACGATCTGATAAACGATGTTCATCAAGCTATCCTAGCGGATGGACTCAGTAACGATCCTACAAAAGGATCAACTCTAGAGATTCTTGGTGCCTATCTTGTCCTTACCGACCCCCGCCGAAGAATAAGTAGAACAGAATCCCGAGGAAAACTAATTAGTTGCTTAGGTGAATTTCTGTGGTATCTCTCAGCTCAGAACGATCTTGAGTTTATAAAACACTTCATACCACGTTACGCTGAATCCGCTGAGTCAGATGGGAAAATACATGGTGGTTACGGGCCACGGTTGTTTAATATGCGTGGTTTATATAATCAGCTAAAAAATGTTATCAACCTTTTGCAGGAGAAAAAACCTACCAGACGTGCAGTAATACAGCTTTTCGATGCCTCAGACTTGGTGCCCTCAAAAACTGAACAGCGAGAATACGTAGATATTCCTTGTACAATATCTATGCAGTTTATTGTCAGATGTGAAGAGCTGCATCTATTTGTTTGTATGCGTTCTAACGATGCCTTTATGGGGCTGCCTCATGATGTATTTGCGTTCACGATGCTACAGGAATTAGTTGCCCGCTTGATAGGATGCGAATTGGGTCACTATCATCACTTTGTATCCAGCCTACATCTCTATAAAAATGATTTAGAAAAAGTGAAGGCTCTTCAGAAAGAGGGGTTCATGAGCACCCTACCAGTCATGGGATCGATGCCTGAAATGCATTCCTTAGATGATATCTTACCCCTGCTTGAGGCAGAAAAAGCTCTTCGAGAGAATAAGGAATTTGATATTGACACTACTTCCTTGAATGACTACTGGAAGGATTTATTGCGTATATTAAAAATCCACTTTTTGTTACGTTCACATACACCCAACCACAAAGGACTAGCCTTCCAAGAGTTGGCTGCAATGAAAAATCAGGAATATCGGTTTATTTTTGAAGGAAGACTACAATGAAAAGACATAATCAAATCAGTCAGCTGGTTAGTAATTTGCAAAATTTTAGCCGCAATGAACACAACCTAAATGGCCTAAGTTCTCCTGCCTGCTTTGATGTTTTAGCCTGTCAGATTATCGACAGTATACGTCGTATACGCTATGTGGAAACTCTTGCATTACGGACCGATTATATGACTCCGTTACGAAAAGAGCCGAATTCTGATGTTTTTGATCCTCTCCGCGCTGCCTGCCTTTATCTTCGTGACAACAATTACGATGAAGCCTGCTGGCTGGTTTTCCTTGCCACACATTTCGGCAAGAGTAACAAAACCGGCTGGATTTTGTGTCGAGATATATACAGTGGACTCGGTACACAAACGTGGACATGGGATACGATAACTGATGACTTTGCTGCTTTTGAACAATGGTTCGCCAGCGTCTCTGATGAGTTGACAGCTAACAGTAGCCTAAGACAATATGGTAACCATCGGAAATATGAAACGAAGAAATATCACTCTCGTCGTTCAATACCTGCGGTTTTTCGCTCTTACATCGGATTCATTGGTGCTACACACAGTCATGAGGCTAGGTTTGCAGAGGCCAAGAGCTTTTCATCTTCACCAGAATCTTTATTCGAACTATTGTATTCAGGGCTAAATGCCGTGATCTCATTTGGACGAACCGCAAAATTTGATTACCTAACTATGCTCAAGAAAACGGGACTTCTGGATGTAGAGCCGGGTCATGCTTTTCTGAATGGAGCAACCGGGCCCCTTCAAGGAAGCCGGCTACTTTTCAGCAATAGCCGGACTGCTGGTGACACAATAGACGTATTGAATGAAAAACTAGCTGACCTTGCGGCAATTATTCCTGCACCCTACTTGAGAATGCAGGTTATTGAAGATGCGTTGTGCAACTGGCAGAAATCACCTGACCGTTATGTCTATTTCGGCGGCTGATATCAGACGATATCTTCTTTACGGAATCTCACTTTAAACCGATTAAGGTGAGAAAAAGGTATATTACCTTCATGCTGCAAATATCCCAGTACGATCCCTTTGGATACCCCCATTTTCCTAGCTAACCGGATGATCTCTTTCCAATGCCGGACACCATAGCGACTAAGTTGCTGCCGGTATTCTTCTGGGATAAGAACATCAACGGCAAATTTATCTGCTTCCTTTTCCTCTTCCGACGAAAGACTATCTTTACCTTCTACGCGAACTCGGACAGCTTCATGCAAGATGAGATGCCCAATCTCATGAAACAGCGTAAACCAAAAATGGTCATCGGTCAGATAACGGAAACTCATGACTAGGGTTGCGCGATCTGGTGTAAAAAAGCAGGTAGCACCACTTGCCCGACATCCCTTTGGCGTTGGCAACACAACGAGAGAAACTCCAGCAGTGGCGAGAAGGTCGCGAATGTAAGGGATAAAAATCCTCATGTCGGGTTCATTTGTAGCTTTGCGCAGTTCTGGCAACAATGCTATCAGCCCCTCTTTATCCCATACAGCACAGTTTTGGTTTGAGGTAAGTTGTGCAGCCCTAGTCAGCCACACCAAATCGGCCATAGGCTCGGTTGCCAGATTAAGAGATTTACGAAAAGCGACCAAAGGAGCATCTGACTGAATTTTATAAAAAAAATCATTGACGGAATTTATTCCGAAAAACGATAGGCAGTGCTGGAATTTACTTTCCCGAGTTGTAGTTTTGGGGATCCAACCAAACTCCATCATATCACGTACAGGCAATGATTCGAGCCAATCATTATTCACTTTCTCGAGGTATCCAATTTGCTGGCGATAAGCGACTTCGCGCTTGATCCAGAAGTCTGTCGATACGTTGAATAACTCCTCAAGCTTACAAGCCAGAGACTCATTGAGTCGGATTTTTCCTTCAAGAAGTTGCTGACCCCGGATAAGAGACAATCCAATCCTCTTACTCAGTTCTTCACCAGAAAGCCCATGTTCATCCATTAGATCTATAATTGTATCACCGGGTGGAGATACCCAGTCAGGCTGGAAGTCCTGCGTAACTATCATTTCACGTCACCTATGAACACTAACCGTATCCGGCTAACTCGGGACCAGTTAATTGTATTATCTTGATTTTTGGGCTGAACTGTATTCCCACAGACAAATCCCATTTTTACATCACCGAGAATGGTAATTGTAATACACTCTTCCCCATCCTCAAAGCAGACCTCCGGCGAACCTACGGGCAACAGTAATATGTTGTCTGTCACGGAAAGATCGGAAAGTCGCGAGCGTAGTCTTGATGCCACTTTGTCACCAAAGATCTCATTTGCCTCATGCATACTCTCGCAAATAGTCCTTAACTTCTTGCTTTGAAAGGTAATGAACAAAATTATCCACTTTTATTTTTCTTGGTTGCTACGTTTATAGCAAACTCAACGCTCATTCACAAAATGAGATGTAGCGAATTAATGGACTCTGCACATATTAAATGTTAATGATGGACTTAAAATCACGGATTCGTAAGGGAAACATGAAAGGTAAACATCAAGACACTAAAGCCCTGTCTGACGTGCTAGCGGAAATGCAACGGCAGGATGCCAAATGGGGGGCAGACCGTAATCAAGATCCTTTTATCTGGGGAGCGATTCTCGGAGAAGAGGTGGGAGAATTTCATCAGGCTGTCCTCCATGATCGTTTTGGTGGTAAAGCAGCCGGTACCAGTAGGGAGGAAGCAGTACAAATTGCTGCTGTTGCACTGCAAATCATCGAATATTATGATCGCGTAATAGATCGATAAATTAGAATTAATCAACTAAGAGTCTTTTACACGCGAAGATGAACTCTGGCAGCCATCTACCTTCGTGGGCCTGTAGAACACATCTAATTGCAATACTCCCAGTTAATCACTAACCAGCCTCTCCAGTAAGGCTGGTCGATTAGGTTTAATTAAACAGATATAACAAGCAATTCACTTGGTATTACGCGGTTCACACAGACTTCTTTAGTTGTGTCATATCCTATAACTTTCAGAGGCTTATTTACGGTATTATCACGAACGGTGCAAAAGTGGCTCTTCCGCAACCTAGGTGGAGATTTTCATGCCAGTGGACTCATTACCCTCTGCCTAAGTAGTTCAAATCCGGCTCGACCATACATCAGATGTTTCAGCATCTTCAGGCGATTTACATGACCTTCGACAACACCGTTACTCCAGCGGCTGCTGGTTGCCTCACATATAGCCGCAGCATCAGCTTCCATCCCCGCAGCCACGCGCCGAAGTTCTGCTGAACCGTTTTCGTGGACTCGAGTGAACCAACTGCTTAGATTTGATTTATTTGGGGTTTTCAGAATACGGTAGAACTCAAGTACTAGTTGCTGCGCTATTTTCAGCGCCGGTTCTTTTTCACACATCAGACTAATAAATCGGGAAGCATAATTTTCTTCACCCCTGATTATTATCCAGGGCATCAACCAGCGGCTTACCCGGGACACTGAAGGAAGTCTGGCGGCAGTAGTAACTGGTGGGTTCCAGCCTTTACGCCATTTGGCAACAGCATCCCTGACGATGGTTTCACTGCCTGTAACCCCCGGGCCACCATTTCCCGCCATATCCAGTCGCTGGTGTGCTGAATTGGTCATGTATGAAGGAAGATATCAATGGTGGTATCTCCCTTTCAAAAGGAAGTGAAAAGCTTGATGCCTGCTGCCAGGCAATCAATATTACGTGCTTTTAACGACTATCCTAAATGGTGGTAGCTATGCAGAGCTCCCGGTCCTAGCGCTGGGAGCTTATCGCTTATCTTTACCGTAAGCGTAAACGGACCGCCGTATGTAGCCATTAAACCAGTATTGGTAACGTAGATACCCACCTTTTCAAAAGGGAAGTGGATAAAAGATAGCGAAAATGCGAAGAGTTGATTAATGCATTGAAACAAAATTCATTAATGATGAACTTGGAGAAAAGCTCCATCGTTTTATTGGCTCAAAAAACATATCCCATAGATGATCAGCCATACCTTCATTGGTTAGCAAGGTATCCTGTGAGTAGCCATGGCTGAAGATGCCCATTGATGGGCGAAAACCAAGGATCTGACCGTTAGAGCAGTTATGTCGTTAAACACATCACCACCATATGCCATCCGGCTCACTTCGTCGGCCAAATTAGTGTGATATTCTTTCCAGAAATGCTGTTGTATCCACGACATAAGGCGATGATTGATGGAGCAGTCTCTCAATTTTGAAATGTTGCGCAGCCAGTGGCCGGAACTGGCTGAACTCGCGTGTATGGCGGAACGCTATGTTCACTCCGATCCGGAAAGTTGTCTGGTCAAGCTGCGCAACTACACCGAATTGATGGTGCGCTGGTTGTATCGTCAGGAGCGGTTGCCGGAAGGTATTAAGGCTAATCTTTACGATTTAATGAATGCTGATGTCTTTACCAGCATGATGCCGGAAGCCATCATCATGAAAATGGATGCGCTGCGTATCCATGGCAACCGTGCCGCGCACGGCGGACGTATCAAAGCTAAAGATACTTACTGGCTGCTCAAAGAAGCGTATTTGTTGGGAATTTGGCTGTATGTTCGCTACGCCCACGGTAATGTTGATGACTGCCCCAAATTTACACTCCCTCCATTAACACAATCTTCAGGTCGTGCAGATGAAAAACGTCTGGAAGATGCAATCAGGGCTCAGGATGAAAGCCGTGAGCGCGAACTGGCGCTGCAACGCGCACTACAGCAAGAACAGGAAAAGGCCGAACACCTCACTCAACGCCTGAATGAAGCCAGAGCGCGTAACCAGCATGTTGCCGATATTCTCTCTATTGATGAAGCGGAAACCCGCCGTCGCCTGATTGACTCTCGCCTGCTTGCTGCTGACTGGAATGTAGGCGAAGGCCTTAAAAATACCGATCAGGTTACGCAGGAACATCCCGTTAAAGAACAACCTACCGCGACCGGAGACGGTTATGCGGACTATGTCTTGTGGGATGAGGCACACAAACCGCTGGCGGTGGTGGAAGCAAAAAAAACCAGCGTCAATGCCGAGCAAGGACGAATTCAGGCCCGGCTGTATGCAGACTGGCTGGAAAAAGAATACGACCAGCGTCCGATCATCTTCTACACCAACGGCTATGATATCTGGCTGTGGGATGACCATAAAACTCATGGTTATCCCCCGCGTCGGGTGTTTGGCTTCTACAGCAAGGAAAGCCTGCAATATCTTATTCAACAGCGTGAAACCCGTCTTCCGCTGAACAGTGTGCCGCACGTAAAAGATAACGAAGGTAAGGCCGTTGCCGGACGTTTGTACCAGCTTGAAACCATTGCCCGTGTCAGCGAGCGGTTTACCAACAAATACCGGCAATCGCTAATTGTTCAGGCTACGGGTACAGGCAAAACCCGCGTGGCAATAGCGCTAAGCAAACTAATGATTGATGCCCGCTGGGTAAAACGCGTCCTGTTTCTTTGCGACCGCAAGGAACTACGTAAACAGGCGGCGAATGCCTTTAATCAATTCACCAATGAGCCGCTGTATGTGGTCGGGAAATCGAAAAAAGCAGACAGGCAGAATGCTAGGATCTACATCGCCACCTATCCTGGTATGATGAAAATCATGGACCATTTCGATGTTGGTTATTTCGATTTGATCATCGCCGATGAATCCCATCGCTCTATCTACAACGTTTACGGCGATCTGTTTAAGTATTTTGATGCCCTCCAGATTGGCCTGACGGCCACGCCGATTGACATGGTGAGTAAAACCACTTTCGGCCTGTTTGGTTGTGAAGGACGTATTCCTACCGCCAACTACAGCCTGGAAGATGCCATCGCCGATAACAATCTGGTTCCCTATGAGGTTGTCACGCACACCACAGAATTCCTGCGCGAAGGCATCAAACGGGAGAAATTAAGCGACGCACAAATCCGCGAGCTGGAAGAACAAGGCATAGATCCCAATACGCTGGAGTTTGATGGCAAGGCGCTGGATGAGGCGATCTACAACAAAGACACCAACCGCTATATCCTGCGTAACCTGATGGAAAATGGCCTGAAAGATCGGGACGGCCAGTTGCCAGGTAAAACCATCATTTTCGCCCGTAACCACAAACACGCGCTGCTGTTGAATGAATTATTCGACGATATGTACCCGCAGTTTGCCGGGCGCTTCTGCCAGGTCATCGACAATTACGATCCCCGCGCCGAGCAACTGATTGATGATTTTAAAGGGCTGGATGAAAGCACCAACAAAGAGCTGACCATCGCTATCTCCGTTGACATGCTCGATACCGGTATTGATGTCCCGGAAATTGTGAATCTGGTCTTTGCCAAACCGGTCAAATCAAAAGTGAAGTTCTGGCAGATGATTGGCCGTGGTACGCGCCTCTGTCCGGGGTTGTACGGTTACGACGATAACGGCAAACCTCTGGATAAACAGAAATTCCGCATTTTCGATCACTGGGGCAATTTTGAGTATCACGAACTGCATACCGAAGAGGCCGAAGTCACAGCGACAAAATCGCTTGCACAAAAACGCTTCGAAGCGTGGGTTATGCTGGGGGCCGCTGCGCAACGTAAATTCGACAAACAGGCGGTGGATTTAGTTGCTCACCAGCTACGCGAGCAAATCAATGCACTGGATGAAAAGTCGATTGCCGTCCAGGAAAAGTGGCATCAAAAAGCGCAGTACAGCGATGAAAAAGTGCTGCGCCAGCTTTCCCCGAAAA
Organism: Escherichia sp. WS338; assembly: GCF_046486405.1. Taxonomy (NCBI): domain Bacteria; kingdom Pseudomonadati; phylum Pseudomonadota; class Gammaproteobacteria; order Enterobacterales; family Enterobacteriaceae; genus Escherichia; species Escherichia sp. WS338. The sequence continues at coordinate 8,528 of NZ_JBJQLL010000048.1, forward strand.
CACAGCAGGATTTGCTATCTGTCCTGGCCCCGCTGATGCAGTGGCTGGACGTGCGCGGGCAAAGCGACGCTATGCGCTTTGATATGGATATTCTGGCGGCGCAAACTGCCCGTTATACCAACCCGGAAGAGCTGGATGTGCTCTGGCCGGTCATCGTCGAAAAAGTGGAGCGCCTGCCGCCGCATTTGGCGCAGGTCCAACAGCAAGGACCGCGGATCAATCAGCTTCGTGATTTAGGCTGGTGGAAGCAGGCCAGCCTGGAAGAGCTGGAAGATATCCGCATTCATCTGCGCGGCATCATGCACCTGATGGAAAAAGACGCGACGCCGAAATTTGGTTCGATACAGGTGGATATTACCGAAGATGCGAACCTGATTCAGACGGAAAACCGCAAAACCAACATCCGCTCGATTGACTTCAAACTCTATCGCCAGCAGGTGCAGGGAGCGCTGGAGCCGCTGTTCCAGCAAAATCCGGTGCTGAAGAAAATCCGCAACGGCGAGCCTGTGACGCAAAGCGAGCTGGATGAACTGGCTAAACTGGTGCTGATCCAGAACCCTAACGTTGATATCCGGGCACTGAAAGAGTTCTACCCGCAGGCGACCGCCAGCCTGGATAAACTATTGCGTACCATCATCGGGATGGACAGCGACGCGGTGGAAGTGCGCTTTGCTCAGTTCGCCGCTGATAACAGCCTGACCAGCCAGCAATTGCGCTTCCTGTCATTGCTGAAAAACCACATTCGCGATTACGGCACCATTGAAATGCGGCAGCTCTTTGAACAGCCTTTTACGCATATCCACAACGAAGGCGTTACCGGTGTGTTCCCTGATATAGAGCAGATCGCCCGCCTACAAAAGATAGTCGAAGAGCTGGGTGTTGTGACCGACGCAGCAACGGTATAATACGCACATGACAAGCCCCGGCAGCGGGGCTTTTGTATTTAAAACAGGATATAAAAGCTAACAATGATCACTGGTGACTTAAAAAGTAAAATCGACGGCCTGTGGGAAGATTTCTGGGTGGGTGGTATCACCAACCCGCTGACCGTAATCGAACAGATCACCTATCTAATGTATTCCCGGATGCTGGATACTCAGGAACAACGCGACGAGAAGCGTAAACAAATCGCGGGTATTGATTTTAAACCGCGTTTTGCACCAGAACAGCAGGAGTTCCGTTTCAGTCACTATAGCAATCTTGGCTCGGATGAGATGATGGAAGTGGTGCGCGATGGTGTATTCCAGCATTTTCGTCAGCTCGGCCAGGCTGATGCGTCGAAGGTAACGCTGCTGGGCAACTTTATGAAAGATGCCCGTCTGGAGATTGTTAAGCCTTCATTGCTGACCAAAGCGGTTGAGGTGATCAAAAACCTGCCATTGGATCGCGGCGACACCAAAGGCGACCTTTACGAATACCTGTTAAGCAAGCTGACCACTGCCGGAATCAACGGCCAGTTTCGCACACCGCGCCACATTATCCGCACGATGGTTGAAATGATGGAGCCGAACCCCGCCCGCGGCGAGACGATTTGCGATCCGGCCTGCGGCACCGGTGGCTTTCTGGCAACCAGCTATGAATATCTACTGGAGAAGTACAGCTCGCTGGAATCCATTCATACCGAGATTGGCACCAACGAACGTGGTGAGCTGGAAGAGCAAAAAATCTTTACCGGCGATCTGTTGACCCCGTGGCGTAACCATGTGGATAACAATATGTTCCACGGTTACGACTTTGACACCACAATGTTACGTATCGCCGCCATGAACCTGATTATGCACGGCGTGGAAGCGCCGGATATCCACTATCAGGACACCATGAGCCAGAGCTTCAGCACAAACTTCCCGCAGGCCAGTAAAAACGCTTTCAACCTGATTCTGGCAAACCCGCCGTTTACCGGTTCACTGGACGAAGAAGATATCGACTCCACGCTGTCGGCAATGGTGAAAACCAAAAAAACCGAACTACTGTTCCTGGCGCGTATTCTGCAAATGCTGAAAGTGGGCGGGCGCAGTGCCACTATCGTGCCGCAGGGCGTGCTGTTTGGCTCCAGTAAGGCGCACCAGTCACTTCGCAAAACGCTGGTGGAAGATAACCAACTGGAAGCGGTGATCAACCTGCCTTCCGGCGTATTTAAACCTTACGCTGGCGTGGCGACGGCGATCCTGATCTTTACCAAAGGCGGTCAGACGGACGAGGTCTGGTTCTACGATCTGCAAAATGATGGCTACAGCCTGGATGACAAGCGTAACCCAATTAAAGACAACGACCTGCCGCATCTGCTGGCAAGCTGGAAGCATTACCGTACTTTACGCGGGCTGCCGGTTGATAACTTTATGGGTGAGAAGTTAGCCTCGTTGCTGAAACAGCAGTACCCGGAAGGGATTGATGCTGGCGTTGATTTTAAAGATCGCACTCAGGCGGCGTTTATAGTGCCAAAAGAAGATATTGCTGCCCAGAAATACGATCTCTCTATTAATCGTTATAAAGAAGTGGTGTATCAGGCTGAGGAGTATGAAGATCCGAAGGTGATATTGAAGCGGTTAAAAGATCTGGAAAAAGAGATTCTGGCGGATCTGGATGAGCTGGAGGGGATGCTGTGAAAAAAAATCAATTGGTCACACTTGGCAAACATATAGACATATTGTCCGGGTGTGCATTCCCTTCAAGTGGATTCAATAGGAACAATGGTGTTCCACTAATCCGTATTAGAGATATTCTTTCAGGAAAAACCGAAACTTATTATGAAGGCAGTTATGACTTAAAATATCTTATTAAAAAAGGTGATTTACTAGTTGGGATGGATGGAGATTTCAACCGTGAGTATTGGAAAGGTACTGATGCGTTGTTAAATCAACGGGTATGTAAAATTACGCCAAATCCTGAAACACTTGATAAAAATTTTCTATATCATTTCTTGCAAAAGGAATTGGATAAAATTCATGCTACAACAGATGTTGTGACTGTAAAACATTTGTCTGTAAAAAAGATACAAGATATTAAAATTAGGCTTCCTTCATTAAAAGAACAAAAACGCATTGCTGCTATTCTTGATAAAGCTGATGCTATACGCCAAAAGCGCGAACAAGCCATCAAACTGGCTGATGATTTTTTGCGGGCTAAGTTTCTAGAGATGTTTGGAACTCCTGCAAACAACATACATCGTTTCCCGAAAGGAACGATTCGCGACTTGGTTGATTCAGTAAATTATGGAACTTCAGCAAAAGCCTCTATTGATTCTGGTGAATATCCTATATTACGGATGGGTAATATAACATATCAAGGTAGGTGGGATTTTACAGATTTAAAATATCTTGATCTCAGTGTAAAAGAAAAGGATAAATATTTGGTTAAAGAAGGCGATCTTCTTTTCAATCGTACTAACAGTAAGGAACTTGTTGGTAAAACAGCTGTGTATGAAGAAGACAGGCCTATGGCATTTGCTGGATATTTAATCCGCGTTAGACCTAATTCTATCGGAAATAACTACTATATTTCAGGGTATCTTAATTCCATCCATGGCAAAATCACATTGATGAATATGTGTAAAAGTATTGTTGGCATGGCTAATATTAATGCACAGGAATTGCAGAATATAGAGATATTAATCCCACCTAAGCATCTACAAGATGAGTATGAGATTATTTATAAAAAAATAAAAAAAGGACTAAGCATTTATGATAAAAGCGCAATGCAACTTCAACTTTTAGCATCAAACCTATCGAATAAATATTTCATGTAAGGTTCATTATGAAATTAACTAAACTTGTACTTGAAAATTTCAGATCTGTTAGAGAGCGGCAGGAAATTGATTTTGCACCTGTAACATTACTATTGGGGCCAAACAGCGCGGGCAAGACTACTATTTTAATTGCATTATTTTATCTTCAACAAATATTAGACCGTGAGCAGTGTGATCCTATATATTTAGAAGCTATGGGGAACAGGCGCATAGATGGATTTAGATCTCTAGTCCATAATGGGGATCTGAATAATGTAATTACTATTGGTATCGGTTTCGATCCTGAACAAACAATAGGTGTAGAATATAAAACATATTTAGAAGAACTTGGTGATATTTTCGATATTCATTTTATAAAAATGAAAGACATTGCAGATGAAACTGAAAAGGTTTATGTAGAGTTTAAAATCGCATGGTCACAATTGCACAGAGCAGCATATATAAAGAACTATGCTGTTTCTATAAATAATGAATTTATTGGAGAGCTAAGTAATGATGAGTATACTAAATCATCTTTAGTAAATAGATTGAACTTTACTCATCCGTTGCTTCTTCCTATTGATTATAATTTATGGCTTGAATCTATTGATAAGGAAGGATTAGATACGATTGCCAGTGAATTTGAAATATCTTTAAATGACTTAATTCCTGGCTTAGAACGTAATAAAAGTGGTGCAACAGAGCGAGTAAAAACTGTTGATTATATATTTGAAGAAGATAAAGAAAAACCAATGTTTCCTGTTTTTTTAAAGACGAAAATTGGTGCGTTACCTCAACTGGGAAGAACTGTTGATACAAATTTGAAAGTTTTTGATATATCCGAGCCAGTTGAGTATTTTAATCGAGATATAATCACCAGAGTGCTAACGCAAGTTTTTACTTCTCCGTTAGATAAATTAAATAATTATTTAAAGGCTAGCGTATCTATTGGACCGTTAAGAATTATACCTGATTCTTCATTTACGCCAAATCCTTATCCAGAACAAAATGGATGGTTTGATGGTACATCAGCATGGGATAAGCTGTGTTTATCTCAACAAAATGATAGTGATTTGATTAAAAAAGTAAGTGATTGGTTTTCCAATAGAGATAAACTAAACACTAATTATAATATATTTAGTGGAGGAGAATTTGATATAAAAACCTCCCCTCAACTTTTAGGTCTGAAAGATAATGTTTACTTCTGTAAAATAGATTCAAGCCAAATGTTATTTCCAAATCAAGTCGGTGTCGGATTAACTCAGATAGCACCTCTTATTATTGCAGCCAATATAGTTCAGGATGGATTAATTGCTATAGAGCAGCCTGAGCTACATATTCATCCCGCTTTACAACTCGCTGTAGGTGATCTGTTTACCCAATATCCCCTTGATGTTAAAAGACCTATGTTTTTAGTCGAAACACATAGTGAGCACATTTTGCTTCGAATTTTAAAAAGAATTAGACAAACAACGGACAATGAATTACCTGAATCAAATTACCCAGTAAAACCTGATTTTATATCAGTGATCGTTTTCGAGGATAATAATGGTTCGACTGTTACTAGGAAAATAGATATTACTGATGATGGTGACTTCAAACAAAAATGGCCCAAAGGTTTCTTCGAAGAAAGAAGGGGAGAGCTTTTTTAATGTTCTACGAATGCGCCATTTCACCAGAGGCTTTGTTTGAGATCGCAATTGATCGGAGAAATTATCGTGACTTCATAAAAGGATTTTCTACGGGCGGTAACTTTCTCTATAGTGAATTACCAAAGCTGAAGAGAAATAAAAAACAATTGCTTGGGCTATTAAATGCTAATCATAGTGAACTTCAAAAAAAACGATTAGAGGACCTTATTATTTTTTTGAAAAATAATAAGGTTAGTAGGGTTTATGATTATGTTGGTGACATGTCATGGTCAGATAACATCTCTGCTGTAAATCGAATTGAACAATTTGATCATGTAGTGAGTTCTACTCCTTGTGATAACCTTGATGTAACTAATATAGATGATTTCTTTGGGTTAAATTATGCTCGGCAAAAAATTGTTGCTAGAATTGCTGAGGATATGATATCTATAATCTCACGCTTATTAAAAACATCAGAGCATATTATTATAGTTGACCCATACTTTAGTGACAAACAAAGATGGTGGAATGTATTTATTTCATTACTTAGCGTTAGTGCTAATAACTCTTATAAAAAAAATTTAAAGATAGATGTTATATTTGATGGGAGTAAAGAAAACTCCCCAACGGTGAATTATTTGGCTAATAAGTTGAACCGCGAAAACCTTGTCTTTCCAGACGATTTTAAATTATCAGTAACATTTAAGTCTTTAACTTCTCGCGAGGGTAATGAATGTCTGCATAATAGATATGTTCTTTCTAATGTTGCTGGAGTTTGTTTCATGCATGGTTTAGATGAGGGAGAAGGAACGGATGATGTCTCAATTTTGTCGAAAGAGGGATATAATAAAAGATGGGAACATTACACTACGAATAATGTTTTTGATTTAATAGAAGAGCGTGAAGTTATATGTTAAGTATTTCCCTTACTGTTTTCAATTAAATCCTACAAACTTATTAGGACCCTTTAAAATTTATTCAACACGCCAATAAAAAATCTAATTCTATTAATCTTGACCTGGTCTATCAAAATGATAGACCAGGCTTCTGTTATCTACATTACTTCTAGTGAAATAGCCAACCAATCGTCCCTATAAGGCAGGTTAAATAGTTTTAATTTAGCAAATTTGATAAACAACTCACTCGCCATTACCCCGATTGATCTTCGCATAGTCAAACGGCGTAATCGCTCTCTCCCGATTGGCATCCAGAAAATCTGCCCACCACTGCAGCATCAGCTTGCGCTCATCCAGATGCTCCGCTTTATGGATATACGCTGCCTGCACTGAGTTACGTCCATGTGGCTCATCTGACGTTCAGCCGCTTTATCTCGTGCTGTTCTGGTCTCAATACTTCCATGCCGTTGCAATTACCTCTTAAACCATTCCTTATCATTTTCATGTCTTCGATAAGAAATCTTCATCATTCATGATCGATTTTGTCGATCGATTCGATCGAATTTTCTCTTTTTACCTTGTCTTTTGCATGGTTTTAAAATGAGCAACCTTCTTTATCGGGTGGGGTAAGAACCAACGGAGATGATTGAAATGAAAAAGGTTATTGCTGTTTCAACACTTGCAATGGCAGGCATGTTTTCGGCCCAGACTCTGGCTGATGAGAACAAAACTGGCTTTTATGTGACCGGTAAAGCCGGTGTTTCTGTTATGTCACTTTCAGAGCAACGTTTCGTTGATGGTGAAGGGGCATGGGCGGATAAATACAAAGGCAGTGACAAAAGTGATACGGTTTTTGGCGCAGGCCTTGCGGTGGGATACGATTTTTATCAGCACTACAATGTGCCGGTGCGTACTGAAGTGGAGTTTTATGGCCGCGGTAACGCTGAATCAAAATATCGTCTGAGTTATTGGGAAAGTGCCGGTGGTGCCGAGTTCGATGATGCACAGAACAAGCTCAGTGTAAACACGCTGATGCTGAATGCGTATTATGATTTCAGAAACAGCAGTGCATTCACGCCATGGATATCTGCTGGTCTGGGTTATGCACGGGTTCATCATAAAACTTCGTACATATATACCGATAACAGCCCGGCAGGCAGTGAAGTTTATTCAGCTTCAGCGTCAAAATACGAAAACAACCTGGCATGGAGCCTGGGTGCCGGTGTTAAATACGATGTGACGCAGGATTTCAGCCTTGACCTCAGCTACCGGTATCTGGATGCAGGGGATTCCACTCTGACTTATAAAGATGAGGATGGTGCTAAATATAAATCCTCTGTTGATGTCAGAAGTAACGAGTTTATGTTAGGTGCAACATATAACTTCTGACAGCCATTTCTGCCTGCGCTTTGGAGCACAGTAAAGTGCAGGTATGACAAATCAATAACAGATATCCTGATGATATTCTCCCTCTGGCAACTAATAATTTCAGATGAATGAAATATAAATAGAGCAAAAATATTACTTTCGTTGATTTTTTACAGGGGGCAGGTAGCGCGCAGTATGGTTGTCAGTCTGTTAAATGAAAAAGGACTGTTGTTGGGACACGTTGTTTTTTGTCATATCAGCCCTTCCGGAAACAATAAACCGTATTACGAAGGAGGCTCCCGGACATCTGGTTTAAAGTTTGAACATAATCAAATAAAAATCTGTTGCCGGAGGGCGTAGTTTTGTGGAACTGACAAATGATGTCAGGAGTATTTATATAATTCACTTACACAAGAGTAATACTACAGGTGCAGTGATTTATGGTTGACTCAACGAGAAATCGCTCAGCGGAGCGTTTGATTGATATCCTTGTTGAATTACAAAATTATGGCGTGGTCAGTCGCTATAATTTGATGAAAAAATACAACATCACTGAGCGAACAGCATATCGTGATCTGAATATGCTTTCTCCCTTTATTGAAGCCTGTGGCGATGGAAAATACCGGCTTATTTCGGCAAGAGCAGGAAACCAGAGCAAAGAATCACTGCACAAATCTCTGGCCAGGTTACTGGATACTGATGCGATTTTTCCTGAACGGGATGAAGGTTTCTGGCAGAAATTAGAAAACAGGGCAACCGAAAGGCATATTCGTGTTCAGTTTCATAACCCTGAGCACACCATCAGGGATGATTTAAGAAAATATCTTGATGTTCTTGAAAAAGCGATCTGCAACAGTAATGTTTGCCAGATTGCATATGCCGGTAAGACCAGAATCGTTCATCCCTATAAATTAACTAATCAGAGAGGTATATGGTATTTGCTGGCTACTGAAGAGAACAAGTTAAAGTCGTTTTCATTAGCTAAAATAAAATGGCTGGATATAAAAAAAGAAAAGTTTGCAAAGAGTGATGAAATCCAGTCACTGGTAAGTGAGTCATGTGACCCGTGGGTGAGCGACAAAACATTTGATGTTGTGTTGTTCATTTACAGTAATATCGCCCATTATTTTTTGCGACGGGACTTACTTCCTTACCAGCAATTGCTACACAAACATGACAATGGCATTACGCTGTCATGCAAGGCTGCACATAAAAATCAAATTGTCCCGTTGATTTTATACTGGCTACCGAATGTTGAAATTATTGAACCAGTATGGCTGAAAGAAGCCGTGTTAACAATGTTAGGAAAATACCTTACTGCTGAGAATGTTTCCTGAAATATTTCAGTTGACTGATGATAAAGCAATCTGTACAGGAGGAAAAGAATGGCGTTACCTTTTATTATTTTGGGTGTGGCTGCCGGCGCTGCGGCATTCGGCGGAAAAAAAGCTTACGATGGATATCAAAAAAAGTCAGAAGCAGAGGATATCCTCGAAAAAGCAAAAGAGCGTTACGAGGAGCATAAAGAAAAATTTGAGCAGGCTGAAGCTCAGACATCATCAAAATTAACAACGCTCGGAAATAAAGAGCTTGAGATTGGTAAAGATTTCAGTGAGTTCGACAGGATTGCTGCTGAGCTCCTGGCGCGTCTGGAAAAAGAGGGCAATAAAGACCTGAAACTGAGTGTCCCGCAACATAACATCAATAAGATTCAGAACCTGGCCATTTCAGCGACAGAATATCTCAGTACGGTCGTTGCTGCCGGAGTTTCCGGGGCTGCTGCGGGTTTTGCTGTGTATAGCGGAGTGATGGCATTTGCTGCGGCTTCTACAGGTACACCCATTGCAGCGCTTTCTGGTGCCGCGGCTTATAACGCGACGATGGCGGCAATTGGTGGGGGCTCACTGGCTGCAGGGGGCATGGGAATGGCCGGCGGCGCAATGGTATTAGGCACCGCAGTGGCTGCACCGTTGATTGCCATTGCGGGCTGGGCTTACGACAGACATGCGACGAAAGCTCTTGAAAATGCCCATCAGTGTGCCTGCGATGTTGCACGGGCAGTTAAGAAAATGAATCTGGCCCGGGAGCATTTTGCAAAAGTTAATCAATACGTTGATGAAATTCTCGCTGCACTGAACAGAATGCATGCTGTATTTATTAAACACTATTTTGAGCCGCTTAAATCCATGCATTCTGTTATTACAGAACAACAGGATATCAGTGTATCAGATGAAGTCATTGTGCTTATTGACCATGGATATTCACTGGCCGCTATTATGACGGATATTATTACAACGCCACTGTTTAAACCGCGGAAACAGGAAAATGGTGAGGCAGTGATAAAAGATAACGTTATTGAAATGGAAACGGATGATAATGGAATGAACGTTATTAATAAGGATGAGCTGGATGATGTACTGGCCAGTTCGGTTGTGAAATTTGATGATTTTTCATCCCAGAGTTAATGATTTACCGGGCGTTAAAGCCCGGCTTTACAAGAAGTGAAATAACATGAATGTGGAAAAATTTGACTGGACAGAAGAGTTACATCAGACCATGGTGAAGAGCCTGGTTACATCATTCGGGCTGGATTTTCTGTTGCTAAATGATCGTAAGGGTGGTGATGTTGACACTATCCATAATGTGCGTAATGGCATTTATGCCACGGAGGCTGAGCGACAGCGGTATGAAGGTCGTGGCGAATATGATTCTCATCATTACCACAGCCATGAGAACTATATCGCGACGAACCGGGAAGGAAAGCGTGCGCATCAGGCAGGGACTCTTACTGATGCATATACAGGCGAGGTGTTTGCTTCTGACGACAAAAAAAATCTGGATCATATTATTTCCGCTAAAGAAATTCATGATGATCCGGGGAGAATTCTTGCTGAACGGGATGGTGCAGAACTGGCAAATGACGCTTCAAATCTGGCATTCACTCATGAGTCGCTCAATAAATCAAAGAAAGCAGACTCAATGGATGCGTTTATTTGCACGCTGCAGAAAAACAGAGAAGATACGTTAAGGCAGATAGCAGAGCTTGAATCTCAGGCAACGCTGACAGAAAAGGAAAAGAAACGTCTGATAAGTCTGAGAAAAAAAGCTGATGCAGATACTGAGCGTATGGAAAGGGCTGATAAATATGCCCGGGAAAAATATGAGGCCACGATTAATCAGAGCTATTACCTGAGTAGTAAGTTTGCTACTGCTGTCGCCAGTGCTTCGCTTAATTCCGGTTTTCGTATGGGGACGCGACAGATGTTGGGGCTTATTCTTGCCGAGATCTGGTTCGAACTGAGGGAACGAATCCCGCATATTATCAGGCAGCAACGGAACTCATTCAGCGCCGGCAAATGCCTGTCCGAAATAACGTCAGCATTACGTGCCTGCCAGGAACGAGTACAGGAAAAATTCAGTTCTTTTTTAATTGCCTTTAAAGATGGTGTCATCGGAGGGATACTGTCAGGTATTACCACAACGCTGTTAAATATATTCCTGACAACGGAAAGAATGATTGTCCGGCTTATCAGGGAAATGTGGAACAATCTCGTTCAGGCCTTTAAAGTCCTGGTATTTAATCCGGAGGGATTATCGCCGGGGCAGTTAGCCAAAGCGGTCACTAAACTGATAGCAGCAGGTGTGGCTGTTGCCGGAGGGGTGATGATAAATGAGGCGATGGCGCAGATCCTTATTTTCCCATTTGGTTCAGAGCTTGCTGCCTTTTGTGGTGCGCTGACGACAGGTATTCTCGGGCTGGTGATGAATTATTATCTCGAATATAGCGAGGTTATGCAGCGGGTATGGGCATTTCTGGACAAATTTAAGGACAAATTCCAGCGGTCACTGGAATACTTTCAGGCAGTCAATGCTGAACTTGATCGCTATCTTGTGGAACTTACTGCACTGGAATTTTCTGTTGATGCTGCCGAGTTAAATCATTTTTCACTTCATCTGGATAGCGTAAACAGTGAGATAGAGCGCGGACTTCTGCTGAGAGAAGAAGTCCGCCGACGAGGGATTGCGTTGCCGTTTGAGTCAGGAAATGTGGCTTCTGTTCGTGACTGGTTAAATAAGCGATGAAATTACACCCTCCATTTCCCTGTAACCAGTGTGGGGCCTGTTGTCGTCATGTCAACAGGGCGGGTGAAACGCAATGTCTGGATCGTGGTGACGGTATTTGCCGTTACTATCAGACTGATTCTCATTTGTGTGCAATTTATGATAAACGCCCACAGATTTGCCGGGTTGAAGACCAGTATTTACTGAATTATCAGTCTCAGTACAGCTGGCAGGAGTTTATTGCATTAAACCAGGCCGCATGCCTTATTCTGAATAAACTGTAATACCATTAATGGCGGCGTCAGTACAGAAACTGAGAGAACATAAAGCAGTAAAATGTCATACCGTTCAGCAGCCAGCGTTGCCTTCCCCGGCTGCTGTTATTGTAAGGCATTTTCGTTAAGAATGCAGAAGGAGAGGAGCGTGAGATTGCTGTTAAAAGGGCTCGTCGGAATGGCGCTGGCCTGGCTTGTTATTGGTTTCGGGATGGAGTTATTTTTTCTCGCCGATCGGGTTCATCCGGCATTAAGAGTAATCGTTGGCCTGGGGATGTTATTCCTGATGATAATGATTGCGGGTGGTATGTGCGGTTCTCTTCTGTCACGAAAGAAAACATCATGACGTTCCTGTTTACGCCGCTACATTTGTGGTGGCTTTATGATTATTCAGAATAATGAATTCACCTGTCGCGGCATGTTCAGCGACCAGCGCCGGACAGAAATATCGCTTTTTCTCAATTATTATGAAAATTAATCTTCCGTTCATACACTGGTCACGGATTAGCAATGATAAGCGCCTCGTGGGTGATGCTGCCAACTTACTGATTTAGTGTATGATGGTGTTTTTGAGGTGCTCCAGTGGCTTCTGTTTCTATCAGCTGTCCCTCCTGTTCAGCTACTGACGGGGTGGTG
>NZ_JBJQLL010000049.1:0-20870 GCF_046486405.1 Escherichia sp. WS338
ACGAAGTTGGATGCAAATGTCAGATCGTGTGCGCCTGTTAGGGCGCGGCTGGTAAGAGAGCCTTATAGGCGCATTTGAAAAACCTCCGGCTATGCCGGAGGATATTTATTCGGACCTTGTGGGGTATTTTTATTAATGGTAGCGTTAATTATCAATGTAACTTGTTGATACATAATGTTTATATATAATTAATCAACGGATGATTCACATGAAGAATACTAAATTACTGCTGGCGATTGCGACCTCTGCAGCCTTACTGACAGGATGTCAGAATACGCACGGTATTAATACCGATTTGGCTATCAGCTCAGGTCTGAATGCTTATAAAGCCGCAACATTAAGCGATGCTGATGCTAAAGCAATCGCCAATCAGGGCTGTGTCGAAATGGACAGCGGCAATCAAGTCGCAAGCAAATCCAGCAAGTACGGGAAACGTCTGGCAAAAATCGCCAAAGCATTGGGTAACAATATTAATGGCACGCCGGTCAACTATAAGGTTTATATGACCAGCGACGTCAACGCATGGGCGATGGCGAACGGTTGTGTTCGTGTCTACAGTGGCCTGATGGACATGATGAACGACAACGAAATTGAAGGCGTTCTGGGTCATGAACTGGGCCACGTCGCGTTGGGTCACTCGCTGGCTGAAATGAAAGCTTCTTATGCGATCGTTGCCGCACGTGATGCGATTTCCGCTACCAGCGGTGTGGCTTCCCAGCTTTCTCGCTCACAATTAGGTGATATCGCAGAAGGCGCGATCAATGCTAAATACTCCCGCGATAAAGAGTCCGAAGCAGATGATTTCTCCTTTGATCTGTTGAAGAAACGTGGCATCAGCACCCAGGGGCTGGTTGGCAGCTTTGAAAAATTGGCCAGCCTGGATGGCGGTCGTACCCAGTCCATGTTTGATTCTCACCCACCATCAACAGAGCGTGCGCAACACATCCGTGATCGTATCGCCTCTGGTAAGTAAATCATTGTCATCTTTCGGGCTGGTCTTCTGCCAGCCCGCTATAATTGCGCAATAAATCCCCATCTGAATACAGACAAAACTGGTTTTTGCACACAACGTTAACGATTTGTGGCGTCGGCGCGTATAATGCGCGCGGTTATGTTAACGGTACGCCTGTTTTAAGGAGATAAAGATGACGGCAATTGCCCCGGTTATTACCATTGATGGCCCAAGCGGTGCAGGGAAAGGCACCTTGTGTAAGGCTATGGCGGAAGCGTTGCAATGGCATCTGCTGGACTCGGGTGCAATTTATCGCGTACTGGCACTGGCGGCATTACATCACCATGTTGATGTTGCATCGGAAGATGCGCTCGTGCCGCTGGCATCCCATCTGGATGTACGTTTTGTGTCGACCAATGGCAATCTGGAAGTGATCCTCGAAGGGGAAGATGTCAGCGGCGAAATTCGTACTCAGGAAGTGGCGAATGCTGCTTCACAAGTCGCGGCATTCCCACGCGTTCGTGAAGCATTATTGCGTCGCCAACGCGCGTTTCGCGAATTACCAGGCCTGATTGCCGATGGCCGCGACATGGGAACGGTGGTATTCCCTGATGCGCCAGTGAAAATTTTCCTTGACGCCTCCTCGGAAGAACGTGCGCATCGCCGCATGCTACAGTTGCAGGAGAAGGGCTTTAGTGTTAACTTTGAGCGCCTTTTGGCCGAGATCAAAGAACGCGACGACCGCGATCGTAACCGAGCGGTAGCGCCACTGGTTCCGGCAGCCGATGCTTTAGTGTTGGATTCCACCACCTTAAGCATTGAGCAAGTGATTGAAAAAGCGCTACAATACGCGCGCCAGAAATTGGCTCTCGCATAAGCGACCGAATTTGCAGTACCCCCGTTGCAATGGAATGACAGCGGGTATGTTAAACAACCCCATCCGGCATGGAGCCAGGTGGACGTTAAATATAAACCTGAAGATTAAACATGACTGAATCTTTTGCTCAACTCTTTGAAGAGTCCTTAAAAGAAATCGAAACCCGCCCGGGTTCTATCGTTCGTGGCGTTGTTGTTGCTATCGACAAAGACGTAGTACTGGTTGACGCTGGTCTGAAATCTGAGTCCGCCATCCCGGCTGAGCAGTTCAAAAACGCCCAGGGCGAGCTGGAAATCCAGGTAGGTGACGAAGTTGACGTTGCTCTGGACGCAGTAGAAGACGGCTTCGGTGAAACTCTGCTGTCCCGTGAGAAAGCTAAACGTCACGAAGCCTGGATCACGCTGGAAAAAGCTTACGAAGATGCTGAAACTGTTACCGGTGTTATCAACGGCAAAGTTAAGGGCGGCTTCACTGTTGAGCTGAACGGTATTCGTGCGTTCCTGCCAGGTTCTCTGGTAGACGTTCGTCCGGTGCGTGACACTCTGCACCTGGAAGGCAAAGAGCTTGAATTCAAAGTAATCAAGCTGGATCAGAAGCGCAACAACGTTGTTGTTTCTCGTCGTGCCGTTATCGAATCCGAAAACAGCGCTGAGCGCGATCAACTGCTGGAAAACCTGCAGGAAGGCATGGAAGTTAAAGGTATCGTTAAGAACCTCACTGACTACGGTGCATTCGTTGATCTGGGCGGCGTTGACGGCCTGCTGCACATCACTGATATGGCCTGGAAACGCGTTAAGCATCCGAGCGAAATCGTCAACGTGGGCGACGAAATCACTGTTAAAGTGCTGAAGTTCGACCGCGAACGTACCCGTGTATCCCTGGGCCTGAAACAGCTGGGCGAAGATCCGTGGGTAGCTATCGCTAAACGTTATCCGGAAGGTACCAAACTGACTGGTCGCGTGACCAACCTGACCGACTACGGCTGCTTCGTTGAAATCGAAGAAGGCGTTGAAGGCCTGGTACACGTTTCCGAAATGGATTGGACCAACAAAAACATCCACCCGTCCAAAGTTGTTAACGTTGGCGATGTAGTGGAAGTTATGGTTCTGGATATCGACGAAGAACGTCGTCGTATCTCCCTGGGTCTGAAACAGTGCAAAGCTAACCCGTGGCAGCAGTTCGCGGAAACCCACAACAAGGGCGACCGTGTTGAAGGTAAAATCAAGTCTATCACTGACTTCGGTATCTTCATCGGCCTGGACGGCGGCATCGACGGCCTGGTTCACCTGTCTGACATCTCCTGGAACGTTGCAGGCGAAGAAGCAGTTCGTGAATACAAAAAAGGCGACGAAATCGCTGCAGTTGTTCTGCAGGTTGACGCAGAACGTGAACGTATCTCCCTGGGCGTTAAACAGCTCGCAGAAGATCCGTTCAACAACTGGGTTGCTCTGAACAAGAAAGGCGCTATCGTAACCGGTAAAGTAACTGCAGTTGACGCTAAAGGCGCAACCGTAGAACTGGCTGACGGCGTTGAAGGTTACCTGCGTGCTTCTGAAGCATCCCGTGACCGCGTTGAAGACGCTACCCTGGTTCTGAGCGTTGGCGACGAAGTTGAAGCTAAATTCACCGGCGTTGATCGTAAAAACCGCGCAATCAGCCTGTCTGTTCGTGCGAAAGACGAAGCTGACGAGAAAGATGCAATCGCAACTGTTAACAAACAGGAAGATGCAAACTTCTCCAACAACGCAATGGCTGAAGCTTTCAAAGCAGCTAAAGGCGAGTAATTCTCTGACTCTTCGGGATTTTTATTCCGAAGTTTGTTGAGTTTACTTGACAGATTGCAGGTTTCGTCCTGTAATCAAGCACTAAGGGCGGCTACGGCCGCCCTTAATCAATGCAGCAACAGCAGCCGCTAAATTTGCCTTTAAGGAACCGGAGGAATCATGACCAAGTCAGAATTGATAGAAAGACTTGCCACCCAGCAATCGCACATTCCCGCCAAGACGGTTGAAGATGCAGTAAAAGAGATGCTGGAGCATATGGCCTCGACTCTTGCGCAGGGCGAGCGTATTGAAATCCGCGGTTTCGGCAGTTTCTCTTTGCACTACCGCGCACCACGTACCGGACGTAATCCGAAGACTGGCGATAAAGTAGAACTGGAAGGAAAATACGTTCCTCACTTTAAACCAGGTAAAGAACTGCGCGATCGCGCCAATATTTACGGTTAAGTTTTTACTCAAACTTGAACGCGAGAAAAGCACCTGTCGGGTGCTTTTTTCATTTCTCTAATCTGGAACTGGAAGCAGCCTCGCAGAGTTTTGAACAGTTTTCACCCTCTCGTTAAATTCTTCTGAACGTGCCTCGGGGAACGCAAAACTCCCACCAGACAACCGCTCAACAAAGTTGCACACTTTCCATAAACAGGGAGGGGTGCATGAAAATAACGACAGTCGGCGTATGCATAATTTGCGGAATTTTTCCGTTGCTGATTTTGCCCCAATTGCCTGGGACATTAACCCTTGCGTCTCTGACCGTCTTCGCCTGCGTATTGGTATTTATCCCTTTTAAAACTGTCCGTTATATCGCGCTGACGTTGCTGTTTTTCGTTTGGGGCATATTAGCAGCAAAGCAAATTTTGTGGGCAGGAGAAACCTTAACTGGCGCGACGCAGGATGCAATTGTTGAGATCACTGCTACTGACGGTATGACCACTCATTACGGTCAAATTACTCATCTACAAGGTCGACGTATATTCCCTGCGCCAGGCCTCGTGCTGTATGGCGAATATCTTCCGCAAGCGGTTTGTGCTGGACAACTGTGGTCAATGAAACTCAAAGTTCGTGCAGTTCATGGTCAACTTAATGATGGCGGCTTTGATAGCCAGCGTTATGCCATTGCCCAGCATCAGCCGCTCACCGGCCGCTTTCTGCAGGCAAGTGTCATTGAACCGAATTGTAGCCTGCGTGCACAGTATCTGGCGTCACTACAAACAACGCTGCAACCCTATATGTGGAACGCGGTTATTCTTGGTTTAGGTATGGGGGAACGGTTATCCGTTCCCAAAGAAATCAAAAATATCATGCGCGATACTGGAACGGCGCATTTAATGGCGATATCGGGATTGCATATCGCTTTTGCGGCGTTGCTGGCTGCCGGACTCATTCGCGGTGGGCAAGTTTTTCTGCCTGGGCGCTGGATCCACTGGCAAATGCCATTAATTGGCGGAATCTGCTGTGCTGCTTTTTATGCCTGGCTGACTGGGATGCAACCTCCTGCATTGCGTACCGTGGTGGCGCTTGCCATGTGGGGAATGCTTAAGTTAAGTGGGCGACAATGGAGTGGCTGGGATGTATGGATATGTTGTCTGGTGGCAATTTTGCTGATGGATCCTGTTGCCATTCTCTCGCAAAGTTTATGGCTCTCTGCCGCTGCGGTCGCGGCACTGATTTTTTGGTATCAGTGGTTTCCCTGTCCGAAGTGGCAGCTGCCGCCGGTATTGCGCGCGGTTGTTTCCCTCATCCATCTGCAACTGGGAATCACACTCCTGCTTATGCCCGTGCAAATTGTCATATTTCATGGCATTAGTCTGACCTCGTTTATTGCAAATCTTTTTGCAATTCCCTTGGTGACATTTATCACGGTTCCGTTGATTCTCGCCGCGATGGTTGTGCATTTAAGCGGGCCGTTTATTCTGGAACAAGGGTTATGGTTTCTTGCCGACCGGTCTTTGGCTTTACTTTTCTGGGGGTTAAAGAGTTTGCCGGAAGGGTGGATCAACATTGCTGAACGTTGGCAATGGCTAACATTTTCCCCATGGTTCTTACTGGTGGTATGGCGATTAAACGCCTGGCGAACGTTGCCAGCAATGTGTGTGGCTGTAGGCTTGCTGATGTGCTTGCCGCTGTGGCAAAAACCTCGACCTGACGAGTGGCAAGTGTACATGCTTGATGTCGGGCAAGGGCTGGCAATGGTCATTGCGCGAAACGGCAAAGCGATTCTCTATGACACGGGACTGGCCTGGCCCGAAGGGGATAGTGGGCAACAACTGATTATCCCCTGGCTCCACTGGCATAATCTTGAACCGGAAGGCGTTATTTTGAGTCATGAACATCTGGATCACCGGGGAGGGCTGGACTCAATATTGCACACATGGCCGATGTTATGGATCCGAAGTCCGTTAAACTGGGAACATCATCAGCCCTGTGTGCGTGGCGAAGCGTGGCAATGGCAAGGATTGCGTTTCAGCGCGCACTGGCCTTTACAAGGTAGCAACGATAAAGGAAATAACCATTCCTGTGTGGTTAAGATTGATGACGGGACGAATAGCATTCTTCTAACCGGTGATATTGAAGCCCCCGCTGAACAAAAGATGCTAAGCCGTTACTGGCAGCAAATGCAGGCAACATTACTTCAGGTACCTCACCATGGCAGTAATACCTCATCATCGTTGCCATTAATTCAGCGAGTGAATGGAAAAGTGGCACTCGCATCGGCATCGCGCTATAACGCATGGCGACTGCCCTCAAGCAAAGTTAAACATCGCTATCAACAACAGGGTTATAAGTGGCTTGATACTCCACATCAGGGTCAAATAACGGTCAATTTTTCAGCGCAAGGCTGGCGGATTAGCAGCCTCAGAGAGCAAATTTTACCTCGTTGGTATCATCAGTGGTTTGGCGTGCCAGTGGATAACGGGTAGAATATGCGGCTATTTCAACAAATGCTGGTTTTTTGAATGCATAACGACAAAGATCTCTCTACGTGGCAGACATTCCGCCGACTGTGGCCAACCATTGCGCCTTTTAAAGCGGGTCTGATCGTGGCGGGCGTAGCGTTAATCCTCAACGCAGCCAGCGATACCTTCATGTTATCGCTCCTTAAGCCACTTCTTGATGATGGCTTTGGTAAAACAGATCGCTCCGTGCTGATGTGGATGCCGCTGGTGGTGATCGGGCTGATGATTTTACGTGGTATCACCAGCTATATCTCCAGCTACTGTATCTCCTGGGTATCAGGAAAGGTGGTAATGACTATGCGTCGCCGCCTGTTTGGTCACATGATGGGAATGCCGGTTTCATTCTTTGACAAACAGTCAACGGGTACGCTGTTGTCACGTATCACCTACGATTCCGAACAGGTCGCTTCTTCTTCTTCCGGCGCACTGATTACTGTTGTGCGTGAAGGTGCGTCGATCATCGGCCTGTTCATCATGATGTTCTATTACAGTTGGCAACTGTCGATCATTTTGATTGTGCTGGCACCGATTGTTTCGATTGCGATTCGCGTTGTATCGAAGCGTTTTCGCAACATCAGTAAAAACATGCAGAACACCATGGGGCAGGTGACCACCAGCGCCGAACAAATGCTGAAAGGCCATAAAGAAGTATTGATTTTCGGTGGTCAGGAAGTGGAAACGAAACGCTTCGATAAAGTCAGCAACCGAATGCGTCTTCAGGGGATGAAAATGGTTTCAGCCTCTTCCATCTCTGATCCGATCATTCAGCTGATCGCCTCTTTGGCGCTGGCGTTTGTTCTGTATGCGGCAAGCTTCCCAAGTGTCATGGATAGCCTGACTGCCGGTACGATTACCGTTGTTTTCTCTTCAATGATTGCACTGATGCGTCCACTGAAATCGCTGACCAACGTTAACGCCCAGTTCCAGCGCGGTATGGCGGCTTGTCAGACGCTGTTTACCATTCTGGACAGTGAGCAGGAGAAAGACGAAGGTAAGCGCGTGATCGAGCGTGCGACTGGCGACGTGGAATTCCGCAATGTCACCTTTACTTATCCGGGACGTGATGTGCCCGCATTGCGTAACATCAACCTGAAAATTCCGGCAGGGAAGACGGTTGCTCTGGTTGGACGCTCTGGTTCAGGTAAATCAACCATCGCCAGCCTGATCACGCGTTTTTACGATATTGATGAAGGCGAAATCCTGATGGATGGTCACGATCTGCGCGAGTATACCCTGGCGTCGTTACGTAACCAGGTTGCTCTGGTGTCGCAGAATGTCCATCTGTTTAACGATACGGTTGCTAACAACATTGCTTACGCACGGACTGAACAGTACAGCCGTGAGCAAATTGAAGAAGCGGCGCGTATGGCCTACGCCATGGACTTCATCAATAAGATGGATAACGGTCTCGATACAGTGATTGGTGAAAACGGCGTGCTGCTCTCTGGCGGTCAGCGTCAGCGTATTGCTATCGCTCGAGCCTTGTTGCGTGATAGCCCGATACTGATTCTGGACGAAGCTACCTCGGCGTTGGATACCGAATCCGAACGTGCGATTCAGGCGGCACTGGATGAGTTGCAGAAAAACCGTACCTCTCTGGTGATTGCCCACCGCTTGTCTACCATTGAAAAGGCAGACGAAATCGTGGTTGTCGAGGATGGTGTCATTGTGGAACGCGGTACGCATAACGATTTGCTTGAGCACCGTGGCGTTTACGCGCAACTTCACAAAATGCAGTTTGGCCAATGATCGAAAAAATCTGGTCTGGTGAATCCCCTTTATGGCGGCTATTGCTGCCACTCTCCTGGTTGTATGGCCTGGTGAGTGGCGCGATCCGTCTTTGCTATAAACTAAAACTGAAGCGCGCCTGGCGTGCCCCCGTACCGGTTGTCGTGGTTGGTAATCTCACCGCAGGCGGCAACGGAAAAACCCCGGTCGTTGTCTGGCTGGTGGAACAGCTGCAACAGCGCGGTATTCGCGTGGGGGTTGTATCGCGGGGATATGGTGGTAAGGCTGAATCTTATCCGCTGTTATTGTCGGCAGATACCACCACAGCACAGGCGGGTGATGAACCTGTGTTGATTTATCAACGCACTGGCGCGCCTGTTGCGGTTTCTCCCGTGCGTTCTGACGCGGTAAAAGCCATTCTGGCGCAACACCCTGATGTGCAGATCATCGTAACCGACGATGGTTTACAGCATTATCGTCTGGCGCGTGATGTGGAAATTGTCGTTATTGATGGTGTGCGTCGCTTTGGCAATGGCTGGTGGTTGCCGGCGGGGCCAATGCGTGAGCGAGCGGGGCGCTTAAAGTCGGTTGATGCGGTAATCGTCAACGGCGGTGTCCCCCGCAGCGGTGAAATCCCCATGCATCTGCTGCCGGGTCAGGCGGTGAATTTACGTACCGGTACGCGTTGTGACGTTGCTCAGCTTGAACATGTAGTGGCGATGGCGGGGATTGGACATCCGCCGCGCTTTTTTGCCACGCTGAAGATGTGCGGCGTACAACCGGAAAAATGTGTACCGCTGGCCGATCATCAGTCTTTGAACCATGCGGATGTCAGCGCGTTGGTAAACGCCGGGCAAACGCTGGTAATGACTGAAAAAGATGCGGTGAAATGCCGGGCCTTTGCCGAAGGAAATTGGTGGTATTTGCCTGTTGACGCACAGCTTTCAGGTGATGAACCAGCGAAACTGCTTGCGCAACTAACCTCGCTGGCTTCTGGCAACTAGTTACGCCGCGGCAGCGTTCGATTGATGGAGTCATGAATGTCGCTGCCGCACCTCTCTCTTGCTGATGCGCGTAATCTTCACCTCGCCGCGCAAGGCCTGTTAAACAAACCCCGCCGTCGAGCGTCGTTGGGGGATATTCCGGCAACGATCTCCCGCATGTCCTTGCTGCAAATCGATACCATTAATATTGTTGCCCGTAGTCCATATCTGGTGCTTTTCAGTCGTCTGGGAAATTATCCTGCCCAGTGGCTGGATGAGTCTCTGGCGCGTGGCGAATTAATGGAATACTGGGCGCATGAAGCCTGCTTTATGCCGCGTAGCGACTTTCGTCTTATTCGCCACCGCATGCTGGCACCTGAAAAAATGGGCTGGAAATACAAAGACGCCTGGATGCAGGAACATGAGGCGGAAATTGCACAGTTAATTCAGCATATTCATGATAAGGGGCCGGTACGTTCAGCCGATTTTGAGCATCCTCGTAAAGGTGCAAGCGGCTGGTGGGAATGGAAGCCGCATAAACGGCATCTGGAAGGTTTATTTACTGCCGGAAAGGTGATGGTGATTGAACGGCGCAACTTCCAGCGCGTTTATGATTTAACCCATCGTGTCATGCCTGACTGGGATGATGAGCGCGATCTCGTTTCGCAAACAGAAGCAGAAATCATCATGCTGGATAACAGTGCGCGTAGCCTGGGCATATTCCGCGAACAGTGGCTGGCAGATTACTATCGGCTGAAACGTCCGGCACTGGCGGCTTGGCGCGAAGCGAGGGCTGAACAGCAGCAAATCATTGCTGTGCATGTTGAAAAATTGGGCAATCTTTGGCTGCATGCTGATTTGCTGCCGCTACTCGAGCGTGCGCTGGCCGGAAAGCTCACTGCAACGCACAGCGCGGTACTTTCGCCTTTTGATCCTGTTGTCTGGGATCGCAAACGCGCAGAGCAGCTTTTTGATTTTAGCTACCGGCTGGAGTGCTATACCCCAGCGCCGAAACGCCAGTATGGCTATTTTGTTCTGCCGTTATTACATCGTGGGCAATTAGTTGGGCGAATGGATGCCAAAATGCATCGCCAGACAGGCATCCTTGAAGTTATCTCTCTGTGGTTACAAGAAGGCATTAAACCAACGACAACGCTGCAAAAAGGGTTACGTCAGGCGATTACTGATTTCGCTAACTGGCAGCAGGCAACGCGGGTGACATTAGGACGCTGCCCGCAAGGCCCCTTTACTGATTGCCGCACCTGCTGGGAAATAGACCCCGTCGCATAAATGATTATGATAAGATTTATGCATTCATAACCCGATCCATCTGGAGGAACTATGGATCATCGTCTGCTTGAAATCATTGCCTGCCCGGTTTGCAACGGAAAACTTTGGTATAACCAGGAAAAACAAGAACTTATTTGCAAACTGGACAACCTGGCTTTCCCGCTGCGCGATGGCATTCCAGTGTTGCTGGAAACGGAAGCCCGCGTGCTGACTGCTGATGAGAGTAAATCATGAGTTTTGTGGTCATTATTCCCGCGCGCTACGCGTCCACGCGTCTGCCCGGTAAACCATTGGTTGATATTAACGGCAAACCCATGATTGTTCATGTTCTTGAACGCGCGCGCGAATCAGGTGCCGAGCGCATCATCGTGGCAACCGATCATGAGAATGTTGCCCGCGCTGTTGAAGCCGCTGGCGGTGAAGTATGTATGACGCGCGCCGATCATCAGTCAGGAACAGAACGTCTGGCGGAAGTTGTCGAAAAATGCGCATTCAGCGACGACACGGTGATCGTTAATGTGCAGGGGGATGAACCGATGATCCCTGCGACAATCATTCGTCAGGTTGCTGATAATCTCGCCCAGCGTCAGGTGGGTATGGCGACTCTGGCGGTGCCAATCCACAATGCGGAGGAAGCGTTTAACCCGAATGCGGTGAAAGTGGTCCTCGACGCTGAAGGGTATGCACTGTACTTCTCTCGCGCCACCATTCCTTGGGATCGTGATCGTTTTGCAAAAGGCCTTGAAACCGTTGGCGATAACTTCCTGCGTCATCTTGGTATTTATGGCTACCGTGCAGGCTTTATCCGTCGTTACGTCAACTGGCAGCCAAGTCCGTTAGAACACATCGAAATGTTAGAGCAGCTTCGTGTTCTGTGGTACGGCGAAAAAATCCATGTTGCTGTCGCCCAGGAAGTTCCTGGCACAGGTGTGGATACCCCTGAAGATCTCGAGCGCGTTCGCGCTGAAATGCGCTAATTTCACTTCACGACACTCCAGCCAATTTTGGGAGGAGTGTCGTACCGTTACGATTTTCCTCAATTTTTCTTTTCAACAATTGATCTCATTCAGGTGACATCTTTTATATTGGCGCTCATTATGAAAGCAGTAGCTTTTATGAGGGTAATCTGAATGGAACAGCTGCGTGCCGAATTAAGCCATTTACTGGGCGAAAAACTCAGTCGTATTGAGTGCGTCAATGAAAAAGCGGATACGGCGTTGTGGGCTTTGTATGACAGCCAGGGAAACCCAATGCCGTTAATGGCAAGAAGCTTTAGTACGCCCGGAAAAGCCCGACAACTGGCATGGAAAACCACCATGCTGGCAAGAAGTGGGACTGTCCGTATGCCGACTATTTATGGTGTGATGACGCATGAAGACCACCCCGGCCCCGATGTCCTGCTACTGGAGCGGATGCGTGGTGTTTCGGTGGAGGCACCAGCCCGAACACCAGAACGCTGGGAACAACTCAAAGATCAAATCGTTGAAGCCTTACTGGCCTGGCACCGTCAGGACAGTCGCGGTTGCGTCGGCGCGGTCGACAATACTCAGGAAAATTTCTGGCCCTCATGGTACCGGCAACATGTTGAAGTGCTATGGACCACGCTCAATCAGTTCAATAACACCGGTCTAACGATGCAGGATAAGCGGATCCTGTTTCGTACTCGCGAATGTCTCCCGGCATTATTTGAAGGCTTTAACGACAATTGTGTGCTGATTCACGGTAACTTCTGTTTACGCAGCATGCTGAAAGATTCGCGCAGCGATCAGTTACTGGCGATGGTCGGGCCGGGACTAATGCTTTGGGCACCGCGAGAATACGAACTGTTCCGACTAATGGATAATTCTCTGGCAGAAGATTTGCTCTGGAGTTACCTGCAACGCGCGCCAGTGGCGGAGTCGTTCATCTGGCGGCGTTGGTTGTATGTGTTATGGGATGAAGTTGCGCAACTGGTTAATACCGGACGATTTAGTCGGCGCAACTTCGATCTGGCATCAAAATCACTCTTGCCGTGGCTCGCCTGACGAACCTTTTAGCCACTGCCAGATGCGGCCAAGCGTTTCATAGCCAACACGATCGCTATGCATCAACCAAACCGGAGAAGGGATTGCCCGTTCCCACGGATTAAGCGGCGAGTCGATGGCCAACTGATTCGCCGGGGCTGGCAGCGGATTTAGCCCTTCCTGCTGAAAAAAGATCATCGCCCGCGGCAGATGTGATGCGGAGGTCACCAGCAGGAAAGGTGCGTCACCAATCGCCTGTTTCACTGCTGCAGCTTCTTCTTCGGTATCTTTTGGCAAATCCAGGGTGATAATTTGCTCGCGCGGCACGCCCAGCGATTGCGCAACTCTGGCACCTACTTCGGCTGTGCTCACCGTATTGGTTTTAGCTACGCCTCCCGTAAAGATCAGTTTTGATCCCGGATTTTCGCGCCATAAGCGAATACCTTCATTCAGGCGTGGCAGACTGTTATTGATTAAATTAGAGCTCGGCGCCCACTGCGGGTTCCAGGTATAACCACCTCCGAGCACCACGATATAGTCCACTTTTTGCGAATTATTCCATGTCGGATAAGTGTTTTCGATGGGACGCAACAGGCGGTCGGCTATCGGTTGCAAACTCAATAACAAGAGCGCCAGCCACCCAATGCTAATAAAAATCTTCCCGGTTTTTTGAAAACGGCTAAACCACAGCAGCGCCAGGCCAGCGCCAATAATCAACAACATCAGCGGAAGTGGCAGCAACATATTGCCAATCACTTTTTTCAGTGTAAAAAGCATCCTTTCTGGTTCCTTTTTTGACCATATAGCAAGGGATCGCCAGCGATATTACACCAGACGGGTTCATTCTCGCCGTGGCTGTGACAAAATAGCGTCTTTATCAGAAAACGTCTTAGCCAAGCGGTGGAGAAAGCAATGCAGGATCGCAATTTTGATGATATTGCGGAAAAGTTTTCCCGTAACATTTACGGCACCACCAAAGGGCAGCTTCGACAGGCTATTCTGTGGCAGGATCTCGATCGCGTGCTGGCGGAAATGGGCCCGCAAAAACTGCGTGTGCTGGATGCTGGCGGTGGAGAAGGGCAGACCGCAATCAAAATGGCCGAGCGTGGGCATCAGGTCATTTTATGCGATCTTTCTGCGCAGATGATCGATCGCGCAAAACAGGCGGCAGAAGCAAAAGGTGTGAGCGACAACATGCAATTTATACATTGCGCCGCTCAGGATGTTGCTTCGCATTTGGAAACGCCCGTTGATCTGATATTGTTCCATGCGGTGCTCGAGTGGGTGGCCGATCCCCGCAGCGTATTACAGACCCTGTGGTCAGTGTTGCGTCCAGGCGGCGTGTTGTCGTTAATGTTCTACAATGCGCATGGTTTGTTGATGCATAACATGGTCGCCGGGAATTTTGATTACGTGCAGGCGGGAATGCCGAAAAAGAAAAAACGGACGCTTTCGCCAGATTATCCACGCGACCCGGCGCAGGTTTATCTGTGGCTGGAAGAAGCTGGTTGGCAAATTCTGGGTAAGACAGGCGTTCGCGTGTTTCATGATTATCTGCGCGAGAAGCATCAGCAGCGCGACTGCTATGAAGCATTACTTGAATTAGAAACGCGTTATTGCCGTCAGGAACCGTATATTACCCTGGGGCGTTATATTCATGTCACCGCGCGCAAACCGCAGAGCAAGGATAAAGTATGAGTGAATTTTCCCAGACAGTCCCCGAACTGGTTGCCTGGGCCAGAAAAAATGACTTCTCCATCTCGCTGCCGGTAGACCGACTCTCTTTTCTGCTGGCGGTTGCCACGCTGAACGGCGAGCGTCTGGATGGTGAGATGAGTGAAGGCGAGCTGGTGGATGCATTCCGCCATGTGAGTGATGCGTTTGAGCAAACCAGCGAAACCATCGGCGTGCGCGCCAACAACGCGATCAACGACATGGTGCGTCAACGTCTGCTGAACCGCTTTACCAGCGAGCAGGCGGAAGGGAACGCAATTTACCGTCTGACGCCGCTCGGCATCGGCATCACTGACTATTACATTCGTCAGCGCGAGTTTTCTACGCTGCGCCTTTCTATGCAGTTGTCGATTGTGGCGGGTGAGCTCAAACGCGCGGCAGATGCCGCCGAAGAGGGCGGTGATGAATTTCACTGGCACCGTAATGTTTATGCGCCACTGAAATATTCGGTAGCAGAAATTTTCGACAGTATCGACCTGACGCAACGTCTGATGGACGAACAGCAGCAGCAGGTGAAGGATGATATCGCCCAGTTGTTGAACAAAGACTGGCGGGCGGCGATTTCCAGCTGTGAATTGTTGCTTTCAGAAACTTCCGGAACGCTGCGTGAATTGCAGGATACGCTGGAAGCGGCAGGCGATAAATTGCAGGCTAATCTGTTGCGCATTCAGGATGCGACGATGACCCATGACGACCTGCATTTTGTCGATCGTCTGGTGTTCGATCTGCAGAGCAAACTCGACCGTATTATCAGTTGGGGCCAGCAATCCATAGACTTGTGGATTGGCTACGACCGCCACGTACACAAATTTATCCGTACTGCGATCGATATGGATAAAAACCGCGTCTTTGCTCAGCGGTTACGTCAGTCGGTACAAACCTATTTTGATGAGCCGTGGGCGCTAACTTATGCCAATGCCGATCGTCTGCTGGATATGCGTGACGAAGAGATGGTACTGCGCGATGAAGAAGTGACTGGGGAACTTCCTGAGGATCTGGAGTACGAAGAGTTTAACGAGATCCGCGAACAGCTGGCGGCGATCATCGAAGAACAACTTGCCGTGTACAAAACCAGACAAGTGCCGTTGGATCTTGGTCTGGTGGTACGCGAATATCTGTCACAGTATCCGCGTGCACGTCACTTTGACGTTGCGCGCATTGTTATTGATCAGGCGGTACGTCTTGGCGTAGCGCAAGCAGATTTCACCGGACTGCCAGCGAAATGGCAGCCGATTAATGATTACGGAGCCAAGGTACAGGCGCATGTCATCGACAAATATTGAACAAGTGATGCCGGTTAAGCTGGCGCAGGCGCTGGCGAATCCGTTATTTCCGGCGCTGGATAGCGCCTTACGTTCAGGCCGTCATATTGGCCTCGACGAACTGGATAATCATGCATTCCTGATGGATTTTCAGGAATATCTGGAAGAGTTTTACGCGCGTTATAACGTTGAGCTTATTCGTGCACCGGAAGGGTTCTTCTATCTACGCCCACGTTCCACCACGCTGATCCCTCGTTCCGTCTTGTCGGAACTGGATATGATGGTCGGGAAAATCCTCTGTTATCTCTATCTCAGCCCGGAACGGCTGGCGAATGAGGGGATTTTCACCCAGCAGGAACTGTACGACGAACTGCTCACCCTGGCCGATGAAGCGAAACTGCTGAAACTGGTGAACAACCGTTCAACCGGTTCAGACGTTGACCGGCAGAAGTTGCAGGAGAAAGTACGTTCTTCGCTCAACCGTCTGCGTCGTTTGGGTATGGTGTGGTTTATGGGCCACGACAGCAGCAAGTTCCGCATTACCGAATCGGTGTTCCGCTTCGGAGCCGATGTGCGTGCTGGCGACGATCCCCGTGAAGCACAGCGTCGCCTGATTCGTGATGGCGAAGCAATGCCGATTGAAAATCATCTGCAACTCAACGATGAAACCGAAGAGAGTCAGCCAGATAGCGGAGAGGAAGAATAATGATTGAACGCGGTAAATTTCGCTCACTGACGCTGATTAACTGGAACGGCTTTTTTGCCCGAACTTTTGACCTTGACGAGCTGGTCACGACGCTTTCTGGCGGTAACGGGGCGGGTAAATCCACCACCATGGCAGCGTTCGTTACGGCGCTTATCCCCGACCTGACCCTGCTGCATTTCCGTAACACTACGGAAGCCGGGGCCACCAGCGGTTCGCGCGATAAAGGTCTGCACGGTAAGCTGAAAGCGGGTGTCTGTTATTCGATGCTCGACACCATTAACTCGCGCCACCAGCGTGTAGTGGTCGGTGTGCGTCTGCAACAGGTTGCCGGACGCGATCGTAAAGTGGATATCAAACCATTTGCCATTCAGGGCCTGCCGATGTCGGTGCAGCCGACACAACTGGTGACCGAAACTCTGAACGAACGCCAGGCGCGCGTGCTGCCGCTTAACGAGCTGAAAGACAAGCTCGAGGCGATGGAAGGCGTGCAGTTTAAACAGTTCAACTCCATTACCGATTACCACTCGCTGATGTTCGATCTGGGCATCATCGCGCGTCGTCTGCGCTCAGCGTCTGACCGTAGTAAATTCTATCGTCTGATCGAAGCCTCGCTGTATGGCGGGATCTCCAGCGCCATTACTCGTTCTCTGCGCGACTACCTGTTGCCGGAAAACAGTGGGGTGCGGAAAGCGTTCCAGGACATGGAAGCGGCGCTGCGTGAAAACCGCATGACGCTGGAAGCGATTCGTGTCACCCAGTCAGACCGTGACCTGTTTAAGCATCTGATCAGCGAAGCCACCAACTACGTGGCGGCGGACTACATGCGTCACGCCAACGAGCGCCGTGTTCATCTCGATAAGGCCCTGGAGTTTCGTCGCGAGCTACATACTTCGCGTCAGCAACTGGCGGCTGAGCAGTACAAACACGTCGACATGGCGCGAGAGCTGGCTGAGCACAACGGTGCCGAAGGCGATCTGGAAGCGGATTATCAGGCGGCCAGCGATCACCTGAACCTGGTGCAAACCGCACTGCGTCAGCAGGAGAAGATCGAACGCTACGAAGCGGATCTCGATGAGCTGCAGATCCGTCTGGAAGAGCAAAACGAAGTGGTGGCAGAAGCCATCGAACGCCAGGAAGAGAACGAGGCTCGTGCGGAAGCTGCCGAACTGGAAGTGGACGAGCTGAAAAGCCAGCTTGCTGACTACCAGCAGGCGCTGGACGTCCAGCAAACGCGCGCGATCCAGTATAACCAGGCGATTGCTGCGCTTAATCGTGCCAAAGAACTGTGCCATCTGCCGGACTTAACCGCCGACAGCGCTGCCGAATGGCTGGAAACCTTCCAGGCGAAAGAGCTGGAAGCGACCGAAAAAATGCTCTCTCTTGAGCAGAAAATGAGCATGGCGCAAACCGCGCACAGCCAGTTTGAGCAGGCTTATCAGCTGGTGGTGGCAATCAACGGCCCGCTGGCGCGTAACGAGGCGTGGGATGTCGCTCGCGAACTATTGCGCGAAGGGGTCGATCAGCGTCACCTGGCAGAGCAGGTTCAGCCGTTGCGGATGCGCTTAAGCGAACTGGAACAGCGTCTGCGTGAGCAGCAAGAAGCTGAGCGTCTGCTGGCAGATTTCTGCAAACGTCAGGGCAAGAATTTTGATATTGATGAACTGGAAGCTCTGCATCAGGAGCTGGAAGCACGCATTGCCTCTCTTTCCGATAGCGTCTCTAACGCCCGAGAAGAGCGGATGGCACTGCGCCAGGAACAGGAACAGCTGCAGTCTCGCATTCAGAGTTTGATGCAGCGTGCACCGGTTTGGCTGGCAGCGCAAAACAGTCTCAACCAGTTGAGCGAACAGTGCGGCGAAGAGTTCACCTCCAGCCAGGACGTCACTGAATATCTGCAACAGTTGCTGGAGCGTGAGCGCGAAGCCATTGTTGAACGCGATGAAGTAGGCGCGCGCAAAAACGCCGTCGATGAAGAGATCGAACGTTTAAGCCAGCCAGGTGGTTCTGAAGACCAGCGTTTGAATGCGCTGGCGGAGCGTTTTGGCGGCGTGCTGCTGTCCGAAATTTATGACGACGTGAGTCTGGAAGATGCGCCGTACTTCTCGGCACTGTATGGCCCGTCACGCCACGCCATCGTGGTGCCAGATCTGTCACAGGTAACCGAACACCTGGAAGGCTTGACCGATTGCCCGGAAGATCTCTATCTGATCGAAGGGGATCCGCAGTCATTCGATGACAGCGTGTTCAGCGTTGATGAGCTGGAAAAAGCGGTAGTGGTGAAAATCGCCGATCGTCAGTGGCGTTACTCACGTTTTCCGGAAGTTCCGCTGTTTGGTCGTGCTGCGCGTGAAAGCCGTATTGAAAGCCTCCATGCCGAGCGTGAAGTGCTTTCCGAACGCTTCGCCACGCTCTCTTTTGATGTACAGAAAACCCAGCGTCTGCATCAGGCGTTCAGCCGCTTTATAGGTAGTCATCTGGCGGTGGCGTTTGAGTCTGATCCGGAAGCCGAAATCCGTCAACTGAACAGCCGTCGCGTCGAACTGGAGCGGGCGCTGAGTAATCATGAAAATGATAACCAGCAGCAGCGTATTCAATTTGAGCAGGCGAAAGAGGGCGTTACGGCGCTGAACCGCATTCTGCCGCGTCTCAACCTGTTGGCTGATGACAGCCTGGCGGATCGCGTCGATGAAATCCGCGAACGTCTGGATGAAGCCCAGGAAGCCGCGCGTTTTGTTCAGCAGTTTGGCAATCAACTGGCGAAACTGGAACCGATCGTTTCGGTATTGCAGAGCGACCCGGAACAGTTCGAACAGTTAAAAGAAGATTACGCGTACTCTCAGCAGATGCAGCGCGATGCCCGTCAGCAGGCGTTTGCCCTGACGGAAGTGGTGCAGCGTCGTGCGCACTTTAGCTACTCTGACTCGGCAGAAATGCTGAGCGGTAACAGCGATCTCAACGAAAAACTGCGTGAACGTCTGGAACAGGCGGAAGCGGAGCGTACCCGCGCGCGTGAAGCGTTGCGCGGACACGCAGCGCAGTTGAGTCAGTACAACCAGGTGCTGGCTTCGCTGAAAAGTTCTTACGACACCAAAAAAGAGCTACTCAACGATCTGCAACGTGAATTGCAGGATATCGGCGTGCGTGCTGATAGCGGGGCAGAAGAGCGGGCGCGTATTCGCCGTGACGAGTTGCACGCGCAACTGAGCAATAACCGTTCACGCCGCAATCAACTGGAAAAAGCGCTTACCTTCTGCGAAGCGGAGATGGACAACCTGACCCGCAAACTGCGCAAGCTGGAGCGTGATTACTTTGAGATGCGCGAGCAGGTAGTGACCGCGAAAGCGGGCTGGTGTGCAGTCATGCGCATGGTGAAAGATAACGGCGTTGAACGCCGCTTACACCGTCGTGAGCTGGCTTATCTCTCCGCTGATGATTTGCGTTCCATGTCGGATAAGGCGTTAGGTGCGCTGCGTCTGGCGGTGGCGGATAACGAACATCTGCGCGACGTGCTGCGGATGTCGGAAGATCCAAAACGTCCGGAACGTAAAATTCAGTTCTTCGTGGCGGTTTATCAGCATCTGCGTGAACGTATTCGTCAGGATATTATTCGTACCGATGATCCGGTGGAAGCTATCGAACAGATGGAGATCGAACTTAGCCGTCTGACCGAAGAGTTAACCTCCCGTGAACAGAAACTGGCGATCAGTTCCCGCAGCGTGGCGAACATTATTCGCAAAACCATTCAGCGCGAACAGAACCGTATCCGTATGCTCAACCAGGGTTTGCAGAACGTATCGTTCGGTCAGGTAAACAGCGTACGTCTGAATGTGAACGTGCGTGAAACGCACGCCATGCTGCTGGATGTGCTCTCTGAACAGCACGAGCAGCATCAGGATCTGTTTAACAGCAACCGTCTGACCTTCTCGGAAGCGCTGGCGAAATTGTATCAGCGTCTTAATCCGCAGATTGATATGGGGCAGCGCACGCCGCAGACCATTGGCGAAGAACTGCTGGATTACCGCAACTATCTGGAAATGGAAGTTGAGGTTAACCGTGGTTCTGATGGCTGGCTGCGCGCAGAATCTGGCGCTCTGTCGACCGGTGAGGCGATTGGTACCGGTATGTCGATTCTGGTGATGGTGGTACAAAGCTGGGAAGATGAATCTCGCCGCCTGCGCGGTAAAGATATCTCTCCTTGCCGCCTGCTGTTCCTCGATGAAGCAGCGCGACTGGATGCTCGTTCTATCGCCACGCTGTTTGAATTGTGTGAACGTTTGCAAATGCAGCTCATCATCGCAGCGCCGGAAAATATCAGTCCGGAAAAAGGCACCACCTATAAACTGGTGCGTAAAGTCTTCCAGAATACCGAACACGTTCACGTCGTCGGCCTGCGAGGATTTGCGCCGCAACTCCCTGAAACGCTTCCAGGAAGTGACGAAGCGCCTTACCAAGCGAGTTAAAATGAAGGCGGCAGCAATGCCGCCTTTTCTTTGTGCACAGAAAACCCCCAGCTAGGCTGGGGGTTCCGGAAAGCTTTCAGCTTTGAGCCAGTTATTAAAACCCCTTTTGATTTGTTAAAACACCTTGCGGTCTGGCAACT
>NZ_JBJQLL010000050.1:0-20390 GCF_046486405.1 Escherichia sp. WS338
AGCGCTGAACAAAATGACGAAAGCAGGTATGCCTGAAAGCGTGCGTATTGCCTGAAAACACAACCCGCTACGGGGGAGACTTACCCGAAATCTGATTTATTCAACAAAGCCTCCGATCTTTTCAAACATATTGCACCATCCGTGTACATCGGGGTGAGGATATGAAATCAATGGATAAGTTAACAACAGGTGTTGCCTATGGCACATCGGCGGGTAATGCTGGTTTCTGGGCATTGCAGTTACTCGATAAAGTAACTCCGTCACAGTGGGCTGCAATCGGTGTGCTGGGTAGCCTGGTTTTTGGCCTGCTGACGTATCTGACAAATCTTTATTTCAAGATTAAAGAAGACAGGCGTAAGGCTGCGAGAGGAGAGTAATCCAATGACTCAAGACTATGAACTGGTTGTGAAAGGAGTCCGTAATTTTGAGAATAAAGTTACGGTAACTGTAGCCTTACAGGACAAAGAACGCTTTGACGGTGAAATTTTTGACCTGGATGTCGCCATGGACCGTGTTGAAGGAGCTGCGCTGGAGTTTTATGAGGCAGCAGCCAGAAGGAGCGTCCGGCAAGTCTTCCTGGAAGTAGCAGAAAAATTGTCAGAAAAAGTTGAGTCTTATCTGCAGCATCAGTACTCCTTTAAGATTGAAAATCCTGCCAATAAGCACGAGCGTCCTCATCATAAATATCTATGAACACAAAAATCAGATACGGCCTGTCGGCTGCCGTTCTGGCGCTGATTGGTGCTGGCGCATCTGCTCCTCAGATACTTGACCAGTTTCTGGACGAAAAAGAAGGTAACCACACAATGGCATACCGCGATGGTTCTGGCATATGGACCATCTGTCGGGGTGCCACAGTGGTGGATGGAAAAACCGTTTTTCCCAATATGAAACTGTCGAAGGAAAAATGCGACCAGGTCAACGCCATTGAGCGTGATAAGGCGCTGGCATGGGTGGAGCGCAATATTAAAGTACCACTGACCGAACCACAAAAAGCGGGTATCGCGTCATTTTGTCCCTATAACATTGGCCCCGGTAAGTGTTTCCCGTCGACGTTTTATAAGCGGCTGAATGCTGGTGATCGTAAAGGTGCATGCGAAGCGATTCGCTGGTGGATTAAGGATGGCGGACGCGATTGCCGCATTCGTTCAAATAACTGTTACGGTCAGGTTATTCGTCGTGACCAGGAGAGCGCATTAACCTGCTGGGGGATAGAACAGTGAATCAGATATTCATGGTGATTTTTCTCGTGTTGTCAGGATTTATCGTCGGAAATGTCTGGAGCGACCGAGGATGGCAAAAAAAATGGGCGGAACGTGATGCTGCCGCATTATCACAAGAGGTAAATGCTCAATTTGCTGCTCGAATAATTGAACAGGGGCGAACTATAGCCCGTGATGAGGCTGTTAAAGATGCGCAACAGAAATCTGCTGAAATTTCTGCCAGGGCTGCTTATCTGTCTGATAGTGTTAACCAGTTGCGTGCCGAAGCAAAAAATATGCCATACGCCTTGACGCAGCGAAGCATACCGCAGATCTTGCCGCTGCCGTCAGAGGCAAAACAACCAAAACCGCCGAAGGAATGCTCACCAACATGCTCGGAGATATTGCAGCAGAAGCTCAGCTTTATGCTGAAATTGCTGACGAACGCTACATCGCAGGAGTGACTTGTCAACAGATCTATGAATCTTTAAGAGATAAAAAGCATCAAATGTAGGGTAATATTAAATCGGAACATTTACATCGCGGAATGTAAAATTTAAATAAAAAGGACTCTTCCATGAGCCAAAATTCCTGAAATCTTAAGGGTAAGATAAAAGGTCTTAATCAGAATGACACGTTTTATTAATAAATAAAGCTATTCTTTCATTGCTGTGTTTTTCTTTACAAAAGTAATCCTTGCTATGGGTGGTTAATCATGCGTTAATGGTGTTCTGGTTTGTTACAAATTTATCTGAAGCAGTCATTTTTATAATTTTATTATTTGTACCTCTTGAGATTTCCTTGTTGGTTTTTCTCTCTGATATTTTTTTTTCGGACCATTCTGCCCAAGGGCTAATTTCTTCAAAAGGTAATAATTATGTCTAACAAAATGACTGGTTTAGTGAAATGGTTTAACCCTGAAAAAGGTTTTGGTTTCATCACGCCGAAAGATGGCAGCAAAGATGTGTTTGTCCATTTCTCAGCAATTCAGAGCAACGATTTCAAAACATTAACTGAGAATCAGGAAGTTGAATTTGGTATTGAGAACGGACCTAAAGGTCCTGCCGCTGTTCATGTAGTGGCGCTTTGAGGTAGACAATATTACAAACCATATTCACTTTAGATGCCCGTGTTGTCATGGTTCCCAGTATAGAACATCATCTTTTGATGTTTCTGACATGAATCCTTTCGGGGCAAAATGTATCTTTTGTAAATCAATGATGATTACATTTGATAATATTTCACAATACTTAAATGCCAGCCGTCTGTCGTTGGATTTAAAAAAGTGAAAATGAAGGCTCCTTCGGGAGCTTTTTTGCTTGGTGTCTATTCGATGGATACTCACATACTACGGTAACATCATGAAAAAAATCATAGTTTTTTTTAACTCTGAACCAGCAGTGGTAGTGTCAGCGATGACTGGAGTTAACACCATCATGCGTGAATATCCAAATGGCGAAAAAACACACCTTACTGTAATGGCCGCAGGGTTTCCATCTCTGACCGGAGATCATAAAGTCATTTATGTAGCCGCGGATCGACATGTTACTTCAGAAGAAATTCTGGAAGCAGCAATAAGGCTCTTGAGTTGATTTGATGCTATTGCATTGATAATTCAGGAAAATTCTCTTTGTCTGTTTGTGTAAAATTTAGACTATCGTATGTTGATTATTGCGATGTTTCATCTTATCTTTTACACGTTTGCACCATATAATCGACTTACTGTGTAACTGGAAAGTCATAACAGACTAAAAGAGGAAATGATGAATATTGAAGACTTAAAAACAAAAGCAGAAGCAGATATTTCTGAATATATAACAAAAAAAATTATTGAACTTAAGAAAAAGACCGGGAAAGAAGTTACCAGTATTCAGTTTACCGCACGGGAAAAAATGACGGGTCTTGAAAGCTATGATGTCAAGATTAATTTAATCTGATGTATTCAATAATAAAGTTTATCCATAAACCTCGTTTTTACGGGGTTTTGTTATATTTGAATGGTTCCGAATATCTAAATCACAATTGTTGATGGTTTTTATTAAACCAATGCAGTCCGGCTCAGGAGTGAGAGAAGCCGGACGTTATGGTTTAGCGTGGTAAGATCTGTGTAGTTTTCTGGATGCTTTCAGTAAATAGTAATGAGTTATCAAAGGCATAGTAATATCTTTGGTGTTCCTGGATATTTGTAACCCATCGGAAAACTCCTGCTTTAGCAAGATTTTCCCTGTATTGTTGAAATGTGATTTCTTTTGATTTCAACTTATTATAGGAGGTCTCTATAAGATGTTTGTTTCTGGAGAATTTAACATTTACAACCTTTTTGAGTCCTTTTACTAACACTATGTTGTCGTTTTCTAACACAATGTGAATATTATCTGTGGCTAAATAGTAAATATAAAGTGAGACATTGTGACGTTTTAGCTCAGAATAAAATAATTCACAGTTTAAATCTTTACGCACTTGATCGAATATTTCTTTAAAAATGGCAGCCTGAGCCATTGGTAAACCTTCCATGTGATACGATGGCGCGTAGTTTGCGTAACAAAGTTGAGCCTTGCTGGCATCCAGGAGGGATATGCAACCGACAGATGTATGTAAGGTCGATGTACTCAAACTTTCATACTTTTCCTCTTTTATGCAGAAAGATTTGAAGTAATATTTTAACCGCTAGATGACGAGCAAACGCATGGAGCGACAAAATGAATAAAGAACAATCTGCTGATGAACTCTCGTTGGATCTGATTCGTGTAAAAAATATGCTTAATAGCACCATTTCTATGAGTTACCCGGATGTTGTAATCGCATGTATAGAACATCAGGTGTCTCTGGAAGCATTCAGGGCAATTGAGGCAGCGTTGGTGAAGCACGATAAGAATTCGAAGGATTATTCCCTGGTGGTTGACTGAGCACCATAACTGCTAATCATTCAAACTATTTAACCTGTGACAGAGTCAATGTCGCATTCTGTCACTGTCAGGCTAATACAGAGCTGCAATTCAACTACTGCAATGTCCTCGTAATTAGGTGAATTTACATATCGTCCTGTTCGGATGCCGGCTGCATTGCTGAAGATGAGGCATTTATGGTTCGCATATTTTCCCCTCATGCTCGTCAGTCCTGTGCGTAGGAAGAAACAGGACACTCACACTAATTTGTGTGGGCATGCTGTGATGTCCTTCTGAATTATTCCTATGCCATTATGTAAAGCGCTGTATCAGATGCTCGTCACGGCTGTCAGGCTGTCGGGTCCTCCCGGTGGGGGCCCCTGCCACGGGGCGGGAGCGTCGCGGAAAAAGGCTAGTTTTTGAAATTTCATTCGTCATCACCACTACTGTAATAGATTGATATTACAGTGTTTTTATTTTTGTGGTGTCGATTTTGATTGTTTTTTGTTCATCACTAACACCGTTTGCCTAAAGTTGTTCGCAAGATGCATGTTTAAAACATTCTGGAGCGGGTATGGATCGAGAGTTAAAAAATCTGACGCTGAATATCAGTCAACTGGCGGCACTGTCAGGTGTACATCGCCAGACTGCTGCGGCAAGGCTGCAAAATCTACCCGTTGCAGGGGGGCATGAAAGCAACCTCAAGCTTTATCGGGTGGTTGATATTGTGTCGGCATTTCTGGCATTACCACCGCCGGTTGCAGAAAGCGAAATGGATGCGCATGAGCGCAAAGCCTGGTATCAGTCTGAACGTGAGCGTCTTAAGTTCGAACAGGAAACGGCACAACTCATTCCGGCCAGTGATGTCAGACGGGAGTTTGCCATCTGGGCAAAAGCGGTCGTGCAGGTGCTGGAGACATTACCGGATATTCTTGAACGTGACTGCGGTCTGCAGCCTGCCGCTGTGAGCCGTGTTCAGTCCATTATTGATGATCTGCGCGATCAGATAGCCCTGCGGGTGACTGAAGCAGGTGCGGATGATGAGGAGGAATTACAGCAGGAGGAGTAATGCTGAATCAGGAAACCGCAAAGGCAGCACGAACCGATTCAGGTTATATCCTTCGCGCACCGAGACGAATGCGGGTTGCTGATGCCGTTGCTCAGTATATGCGGGTGCCCCTGGGGGCAGGGAACTCAGTCCCGTGGGATCCGCTGGTGGCACCGTATGTTATTGAGCCGATGAACTGCCTGGCCTCGCGTGAATACGACGCAGTGATATTTGTTGGCCCGGCACGAACCGGCAAGACTATCGGCCTGATTGACGGCTGGGTGATTTACAACGTGATTTGCGATCCTGCTGATATGCTGATCATTCAGATGACGGAGGAAAAAGCCCGCGAACACTCCAAAAAACGACTCGCCAGAACGTTTCGCGTCAGCCCGGAAGTGGTCAGTCGCCTGAGTCCGAACAAAAATGACAACAACGTTTATGACAGAACATTCCTTGCTGGTAACTACCTGAAAATCGGCTGGCCGTCAGTCAATATCATGTCCTCATCAGATTATAAATGCGTCGCGCTGACGGATTATGACCGTTTTCCGGAAGATATTGATGGCGAGGGGGATGCTTTCTCTCTTGCCTCAAAACGTACCACAACATTTATGTCCAGTGGTATGACGCTGGTGGAGAGTTCCCCCGGCAGGGATGTGAAGGATGTGAAATGGCGACGGACTTCACCGCATGAGGCTCCACCAACCACGGGGATACTGTCGCTCTATAACCGTGGTGATCGCCGTCGCTGGTACTGGCCCTGTCCATACTGTGGTGAGTATTTTCAGCCCTGCGGCGATGTGGTTGCTGGTTTCCGTGATATTGCCGATCCCGTGCTGGCAAGTGAGGCGGCTTATATTCAGTGTCCTTCCTGTTCAGGACGGATTATGCCTGAACAAAAACGTGAGCTGAACGGACGTGGGGTCTGGTTGCGGGATGGTGAATCCATCAATGCGGATGGCAGTCGTTATGGTGATCCCCGACGCTCACGTATTGCGTCATTCTGGATGGAGGGGCCGGCAGCTGCTTACCAGACACTCTCGCAACTCGTTTACAAACTGCTTACTGCAGAACAGGAATACGAGACAACCGGAAGTGAAGAAACACTCAAGACGGTTATCAATACCGACTGGGGATTACCTTATCTTCCCCGCGCCAGCATGGAGCAACGAAAAAGTGAACTGCTTGAGCAGCGGGCAGAGCCAGTTCCTTCCCGCAGTGTGCCGGATGGCGTTAATTTCCTTGTGGCGACAGTGGATGTGCAGGCGGGACGTCATCGCCGTTTTGTGGTTCAGGTAACGGGCTATGGCAGCCGTGGCGAACGCTGGATTATTGATCGTTACAACATCACGCAGTCATTGCGCGGTGACAGCGACGGGGAGAGCCAGCGAATTGATCCGGCCAGCTATCCGGAAGACTGGGATGTCCTGCTGACGGATGTTTTTCATAAAAGCTGGCCGCTGGCCTCCGATCCTTCTCAACAAATGCGACTGATGGCAATGGCGGTGGACTCCGGCGGTGAAGACGGGGTCACTGATAATGCCTATAAATTCTGGCGTCGTTGCCGTCGTGATGGCCTTGGTAAACGTATTTACCTGTTTAAGGGCGACAGCATCCGGCGCGCAAAACTGATCACCCGTACATTCCCTGATAACACCGGACGAACGGGCCGACGGGCGCAGGCCGCAGGTGATGTGCCGCTCTGGCTTCTTCAGACGGATGCACTGAAAGACCGGGTGAATAACGCGTTATGGCGTGACTCGCCAGGTCCCGGCTATGTGCATTTCCCTGACTGGCTGGGGAGCTGGTTTTACGACGAACTGACGTATGAAGAGCGGAGCAGTGACGGGAAATGGAGTAAGCCAGGTCGCGGTGCCAACGAAGCTTTTGACCTGATGGTGTATGCCGAGGCTCTGGTCATTCTGCATGGATACGAAAAGATCCGCTGGCCGGATGCACCGGAGTGGGCGAGCCGGGAAACCTGGCTGGAGTGTGTCCCGGACAGTACCGAACCGTCACCCACACCGGAACCGGTATCCACGCCTGTTAAAAAACAAAAACGGAAGAAAACAGTAACTGACGATGTTAACCCCTGGCTGACTTCCGGAGGATGGTTATGAATCAGAATGATATTGAAGCCATGATTCAGCGTTATACGGAAGCTGAAATGGCGGTGCTGGACGGAAAATCCGTCACTTTTAATGGTCAGCAGATGACCATGGAAAACTTATCTGAGATCCGGCAGGGGCGGCAGGAGTGGGAGCGCCGCCTTGCGGCTCTGATTACACGACGACGGGGGCATCCCGGGTACCGGCTGGCGAGGTTCTGATGGCAATTCTTGATGATGTGATTGGCGTTTTTTCACCAGGATGGAAAGCGGCAAGGCTGCGTTCCCGAGCGGTGATCCAGGCTTATGAGGCCGTAAAAACGACGCGGACACACAAAGCCCGACGGGAGAACCGAACTGCCGACCAGTTAAGCCAGTACGGGGCCGTGTCGTTACGTGAGCAGGCCCGTTACCTTGATAACAACCACGATCTGGTCATTGGTGTATTTGACAAGCTGGAAGAACGGGTGGTGGGGAAAAACGGGATTATTGTCGAGCCACATCCGGTATTACGCAATGGTGCCATTGCCCGTGACTTGGCAGCGGAGATACGTACCCGATGGAGTGAATGGTCTGTCAGTCCGGAAGTCACCGGGCAGTTTACCCGTCCGATGCTGGAACGTCTGATGCTGCGTACCTGGCTGCGCGATGGTGAGGTGTTTGCCCAGATGGTTTCCGGGCGCATAAACAGCCTGACGCCTTCTGCCGGTGTTCATTTCTGGCTGGAGGCGCTCGAGCCGGACTTTATTCCCATGACCAGTGATGAGAGCAACAGGCTGAATCAGGGCGTGTTTGTTGATGACTGGGGGCGTCCCGAAAAATATCTGGTGTATAAAAGTCGTCCTGTATCCGGACGGCAGATGGAAACCAAAGAAGTGGATGCAGAGCGAATGCTGCATCTTAAATTTGTTCGCCGTCTGCACCAGATGCGCGGGACGTCTTTATTGTCCGGTGTGCTGATCCGCCTCAGCGCCCTGAAAGAGTATGAAGATTCTGAGCTGACTGCAGCAAGGATCGCCGCTGCTCTGGGGATGTACATCCGGAAAGGCGACGGACAGAGCTATGAAACGGATGGTAATGACAGCAAGGAGAATGAACGCGAGCTTACCATTCAGCCAGGCATTATTTACGACGATCTGAAACCCGGCGAAGAAATCGGAATGGTGAAGTCGGATCGTCCCAATCCTAACCTTGAAACTTTTCGTAATGGTCAGTTGCGTGCCGTGGCGGCGGGCAGTCGTCTGAGTTTTTCCAGTACGGCACGCAACTATAACGGCACTTACAGCGCCCAGCGTCAGGAACTGGTTGAGTCTACTGATGGCTACCTGATCCTGCAGGACTGGTTTATTGGTGCCGTCACCCGCCCGATGTATCGTGCATGGCTGAAACAGGCTGTGGCATCCGGTGTTATCAGGCTACCCCGCGATCTTGACCGTTCTTCACTGTATACCGCGGTGTATTCCGGACCAGTGATGCCGTGGATTGACCCTGTTAAGGAGGCTGAGGCCTGGAAAATCCAGATTCGTGGTGGAGCGGCGACAGAATCAGACTGGGTACGTGCTGGTGGTCGTAATCCGGATGATGTCAAACGTCGGCGCAAGGCCGAAATTGATGAAAACCGCAAGCTGGATCTGGTATTTGATACCGATCCGGCCAGTGATAAAGGAGGCAGCAGTGCCGCAACGAAACGACAGGAGCCGCAGCACACCGACGACCAGTCCGAAGAATAATTCCTGGTTCAGGATGCAGGCTGGTCACCAGAGTGACGCGGATATTTATATTTATGACGAGATTGGTTTCTGGGGTGTTACAGCGAAGCAGTTTATCAGTGATCTGAATGCACTGGGCGATATCACCCACATTAATCTCCATATTAATTCACCGGGTGGCGATGTCTTTGAAGGCATCGCCATTTTTAATGCGCTGAAAACACATGGTGCGTCCATTACCGTTTATGTCGACGGTGTGGCGGCGTCAATGGCGTCGGTCATTGCGATGGTGGGAAACCCGGTCATTATGCCGGAAAACACTTTCATGATGATTCATAAACCATTTGGCTTTACGGGCGGTGATGCGGAGGACATGCGCACCTATGCCGACCTGCTCGATAAAGTTGAGGCGGTTCTGTTACCCGCTTATGCACAGAAAACCGGGAAAACCACCGATGAAATTGCTGCCATGCTGGCGGATGAGACCTGGATGTCCGGTGCCGAATGTCTGGCACATGGATTTGCTGATCAGGTAACGCCAGCCGTTAAGGCAATGGCATGTATTCAGTCAAAACGTACAGAGGAATTTAAAAAGATGCCGGAATCCATTCGAAACATGATTACTCCGCCACGCAACAGTGCTCCACGCGTACAGGATGATGAACCTGCAGCCTCCCGGACGCCAGTGCAGGCAGCAGCACCCGTGGTGGATGAAAACAGTATCCGTGCGCAGGTACTGGCAGAGCAAAAAGCGCGTGTAAACGGTATTAATGATCTGTTTGCCATGTTTGGCGGGCGTTATCAGACGCTGCAGGCTCAGTGTCTTGCCGATCCTGAATGTTCGCTGGAGCAGGCCCGCGAAAAGCTGTTGAACGAGATGGGGCGCGAGTCCACGCCATCCAAT
This sequence comes from Escherichia sp. WS338, assembly GCF_046486405.1. Lineage (NCBI taxonomy): Bacteria > Pseudomonadati > Pseudomonadota > Gammaproteobacteria > Enterobacterales > Enterobacteriaceae > Escherichia > Escherichia sp. WS338. The sequence goes on from NZ_JBJQLL010000050.1 coordinate 9,859, forward strand.
AAAAATACCCCGGCTCATATTTATGCCGGTAACGGTAATTTTGTGGGGGACGGGATCCGCCAGGCGCTGATGGCGCGTGCCGGATTTGAAAAAACCGAACGTGATAATGTCTACAACGGGATGACCCTGCGTGAATATGCCCGTATGTCACTGACTGAACGGGGTATTGGGGTTTCCAGTTATAACCCGATGCAGATGGTCGGTGCGGCGTTCACACACAGTACGTCTGACTTCGGTAATATTCTGCTGGATGTTGCGAACAAAGCCATTCTGCAGGGCTGGGAAGATGCTCCTGAAACCTATGAACAGTGGACGCGGAAAGGTCAGTTGTCTGATTTTAAAATTGCCCATCGTGTGGGTATGGGGGGCTTCAGTGCTCTGCGTCAGGTGCGTGAAGGGGCGGAATATAAATACGTCACCACCGGAGATAAACAGGCCACTATTGCACTGGCGACCTATGGCGAGCTGTTCAGTATCACCCGTCAGGCCATTATCAATGATGATCTGAATATGCTGACCGATGTCCCGATGAAGCTGGGCCGTGCGGCGAAATCCACCATTGCCGATCTGGTTTATGCCATTCTGACGTCTAACCCGAAAATCTCCACAGATAATGTAAGTCTGTTCGATAAAGCGAAACATGCAAACGTACTGGAGAGCGCTGCAATGGACGTGGCATCGCTGGATAAAGCCCGCCAGTTGATGCGCGTTCAGAAAGAGGGGGAGCGTCATCTGAATATTCGTCCTGCGTTCGTACTGGTACCGACGGCGATGGAGTCTGTTGCTAACCAGGTCATTCGCTCCTCAAGTGTCAAGGGGGCTGACATTAACGCCGGTATTATTAACCCGGTGAAAGATTTTGCGACCGTTATTGCAGAGCCTCGTCTTGATGATAACAGCCAGACCACCTTCTACCTGGCTGCGTCCAAAGGCTCCGATACGATTGAAGTGGCTTATCTCAACGGTGTGGATACGCCATATATTGATCAGATGGAGGGCTTCAGTGTGGATGGCGTGACAACGAAAGTGCGTATTGACGCCGGTGTCGCGCCAGTTGATCACCGCGGTCTGGTGAAATGTACGGCGTAAACGTCGCAGACAACAACTCTGATGGCCCGTAAGGGCTTTTTTTGTACCTGAAATCAGCCTCTGAACGGGGCTGTGCGGAGACAGTTATGGCAAAGAATTTTGTAGAAGAAGGAAAAACGGTGGCGATTGTTGCCAGTGCAGCCATCAGCAGCGGAGATCTGGTGCAGGTGGGTGATGTTTTTGCGGTGGCGCTGACCGATATTCCACAGGGTGAAACAGGCGACGGCATGACCGAAGGTGTGTTTATCCTGCCTAAACTGAAAACGGATGACATGAAAACGGGTAAGAAGGTTTATCTGAAGTCCGGAAAAGTTCAGCTGACTAACAGCGGCTCTGATCCGCTGGTCGGGGTTGTCTGGGCAGATGCCGGAACCAGTGCAGAAGAAGTGCCGGTAAAACTCAATGTCTGATCCCTTTTCCCGGCTGGCAGCGCGTATGGATGCGATCACGGTCAGAAAGATGGGAAAGACAGCCTCGATTAATGATGTCGATATGGCTGTGATCCCGGACGAAACACTTGCAGAGCTGAATGCTCTGTCCGGACCTGCGGTCTCTCTGGTGGTGTTTTCTTCGGGATACCGCCCACGGCGCGGGGATCGCGTTGTTTATGACGGACAACAATGGACGGTCACACGGCATGAACGTTTTAACGGTAAGCCAATGATCTTTATTGAGTAAAGAGGTGTGGGATGAAGGGGCTTGAGAATGCCATCCGCAATCTGAACAGCCTTGATACCCGTATGGTGCCACAGGCCAGCGCATGGGCGATAAACCGTGTGGCACAGAAAGCGGTCTCGGTTGCCACCCGGCAGGTTGCCGGGAATACCGTTGCGGGAGATAACCAGGTGAAAGGGATCCCCCTGAAACTGGTACGTCAGCGTGTCCGGGTGTTTAAAGCCAGTCCGTCAGGAAAAATGACGGCCAGGATCCGCGTTAACCGGGGCAATCTGCCCGCCATTAAGCTGGGGACAGCCCGGGTCAGACTGGCCCGGCGTGGTGGAAAACTGCAGTACCGTGGCAGTGTGCTGAAGGTGGGTAAATATCTTTTCCGGGATGCGTTTATTCAGCAACTGGCGAATGGTCGCTGGCATGTGATGCGGCGTATTGATGGCAAAAATCGTTACCCCATTGATGTGGTGAAAATCCCGCTTTCCAGACCGCTGACACAGGCATTTGAAGATGCCCGCGACCGCATCATTGCTGCGGAAATGCCGAAACAGCTGGGGTATGCACTGAAACAACAACTGAGGTTATGGCTGACCCGATGAACCGACATACACAAATCCGCCAGGCCGTACTGGCACGCCTTCGGGAACAGTGTGGAGACAGCGCCACGTTTTTTGACGGGCTTCCGGCATTTATTGATGCGCAGGAACTGCCTGCCGTGGCGGTGTGGCTGAGTGATGCTCAGTACACCGGAAAAATGACGGATGAAGATGACTGGCAGGCTGTTCTGCATATTGCTGTCTTCATCCGGGCACAGGCACCGGATTCAGAGCTGGATATGTGGATGGAGAGCACCATTTTCCCGGCCCTGAATGATATACCGGCACTTTCCGGACTCATCGACACCCTGATCCCTCTCGGTTTTAACTATCAACGTGATAATGAGATGGCCACCTGGGCGATGGCGGAAATCACGTACCAGATCACGTACACGAATTAAAGGAGGTGGCAATGACCACACCAAATCCACTGGCAAAAACGAAAGGTGCGGGAACGACGTTCTGGATGTACACCGGCAAGGGCGATGCGTTTGCGAACCCTTTATCGGACACTGACTGGCTGCGTCTTGCGATGGTGAAGGATCTGCAACCTGGCGAAATGACCGCTGATGCAGAAGATGACACTTATCTCGATGATGAAGATGCAGACTGGAAAACGACAACCCAGGGGCAGAAATCCGTCGGTGATACTTCGGCGACGCTGGCCTGGCGTCCGGGTGACAGCGGGCAGAAAAAACTGGTTCAGTTGTTCGACTCCGGTGAAGTCTGCGCGTTTCGTATCAAATATCCCAACGGCACTGTTGATGTTTTCCGTGGCTGGCTGAGCTCACTGGGTAAAACCATTGCCTCAAAAGACGTGATGACCCGCACAGTGAAAATCAGCGGTGTGGGGCGTCCGTATCTGGCAGAGGAAGGCACTGAAACAGTGAGCGTTACCGGGCTGACGGTGGCACCGGCATCTGCCAGTGTAAAAGTGGGAGCAACCACCACGCTGACCTTTACAGTAAAACCTGACGGAGCCAGTGACAAAGCGATCAGTGTGCATTCGACAGATCCACAGACTGCCACGGTGACCCTGAACGGGCTTGTGGCCACGGTGAAAGGCGTGAAGCAGGGCAGTGTCAGCATTGTGGGCATGACTTCTGACGGCGATTTTGTGGCAGTGGCTGCGGTGGCTGTCAGCGCCGCAGGTTAACAGGACGATACTCATCATTTGCCCCGGTTATCCGGGGCTTTTTTGCAGGTGGAGAACATGATGTTTCTGAAACAGGGCACGTTTAATTATGAAAAGCAGTCCGTGGTGCTCAGTGAGCTGTCCGGGCTGCAGAGAATTGAATATCTGGCGTTTGTTCAGCAGCGAACGGCAAAGTTTGATGCCGAAGAGGGAGAACTGCCGGAGGCTGAACGACAGATTGCTTTTCTGCGGATGGGGATGGATATCAATGCCTGGCTGGTTTCCCGCTCACTGTGGAATGCGGAACAGTCTCAGGATGTTGAGACGCTTTGCGCATCCGTTATTACAACATGGTCGTATGATGCCCTGGGAGCGGGGGCGGAGATGGTTCTGTCGCTGAGCGGTATGGGAGCCATTGAGAATGCCGGGGATTTGGAGCATGAGGTGCTGACGCCGGAAAAGTCCTGACGCGGGAAATGCAGTTTGTCATGCGGCTTGCCCGGGAGTTCCGGCGGGCAGACTGGCGGCGGATGCTGTCGGAAATGTCGGCCACTGAGCTTGGTGAGTGGGGCGATTATTTCCGGATGCAGAGCTTCAGTGATGTGTGGATGGATGCGCAGTTTGCCTCGCTGAAGGCATTGATCGTGAGAATGGTGTCCGGTAGCAGTGATGCTGCGGTGGCTGATTTCAGCCTTTTACCGGAAGAGAACGGGATACCGGAGCGAACGGACGAAGAACTGATGCATCTTGGGGAAGGTATTTCCGGAGGTGTGCGTTATGGACCAGATAGCCAACCTGGTCATTGATTTGGGGATTGATGCGGCAGAGTTTAAAAATGAAATTCCCCGTATCAAAAACCTTCTGAATGGTGCAGCCAGCGATGCAGAACGGTCTTCTGCCCGTATGCAGCGTTTTATGGAGCGTCAGACTCAGGCCGCCCGGCAGACAATGCAGGCGGCTTCTTCGGCTGCAACAGCCGCATCCGTCCATGCGCAGACGGTGGAGAAGAGCGCACAGGCTCATGAACGCATGGCCCGCGAGGTGGAGCAAACCCGCCAGCGTATGGAGGCACTGAGCCAGAAAATGCGCGAGGAACAGGCGCAGGCCATGGCTCTGGCGGAGGCTCAGGATAAAGCGGCTGCCGCGTTTTATCGTCAGATTGACAGTGTGAAACAGGCCAGTGCGGGGCTGCAGGAATTACAGCGTATTCAGCAGCAGATCCGACAGGCCAGAAACAGTGGCGGGATTGGTCAGCAGGATTATCTGGCGCTGATTTCTGAGGTTACGGCGAAAACCCGTGTTCTTACGCAGGCTGAGGCAGAGGCTACCCGACAGAAAGTGGCGTTTATCCGTCAGCTTAAAGAGCAGGCAACCCGCCAGAATCTTTCTTCTTCTGAGTTGCTTCGTGCTAAGGCTGCCCAGCTGGGGGTAAGCAGTGCTGCAGAAGTGTATATCCGCAAAATGGAGCAGGCAGGAAAAGCCACGCATTCGCTGGGTCTGAAAAGTGCAGCGGCCCGCCAGGAGATAGGCGTTCTGATAGGTGAACTGGCTCGCGGCAATTTAGGTGCGCTGAGGGGATCCGGGATAACGCTGGCTAACCGTGCCGGATGGATAGACACACTGATGTCACCGAAAGGCATGATGCTGGGCGGGGTTATTGGCGGTATTGCCGCGGCCGTCTATGGTCTGGGTAAAGCCTGGTATGATGGTCAGAAGGAGGGGGAAGAATTTAACCGCCAGTTGTCGCTGACGGGGCATTATGCCGGAGTCACTGCCGGGCAGCTGTGGACGCTCAGTCGTGCTATTTCCGGGAATGGTATTACGCAACATGCTGCAGCCGGTGCGCTGGCTCAGGTGGTGGGGAGTGGTGCATTTCGTGGAAACGATATCGGTATGGTGGCGAGAGCTGCCGCACAGATGGAGCGATCGGTTGGCCAGTCGGTCAGCGATACCATAAATCAGTTTAAGCGGCTGAAGGATGATCCTGTAAATGCCGCGAAGGCTCTGGACAATGAGCTGCATTTTCTTACTGCCACTCAGCTTGAGCAGATACGCGTCCTTGGGGAACAGGGGCGGTCCAGTGATGCGGCACGGATAGCCATGTCTGCACTGGCAGAGGAAACCGGTCGGCGTACTGCGGATATTGATAATAACCTCAATGCGCTGGGCAGTACGCTGAAGTATCTGTCTGATTTATGGAGTAGTTTCTGGGATGCGGCCATGAATATTGGTCGTGAAGACTCGCTGGATGAACAGATTTCCGCTTTACAGGAGAAAGTGTCGCGGGCGAAAAGACTCCCCTGGACGGCATCATCTTCTCAGGTTGAGTACGATCAGCAGCGTCTTAACGAGCTTCAGGAGAAAAAACGCCAGAAGGATTTGCAGGATGCAAAAGAGCAGGCAGAGCGCAATTATCAGGAGCAACAGAAACGCCGTAATGCTGAAAATGCTGCACTGAACCGGATGAATGAAACGGAAGCAGCACGACATCAGCGTGAAATTGCGCGTATTAATGCCATGCAGTACGCCGATCAGGCTGTACAGCAGCGCTCCCCGCTCTCCTCCATGATCCGAACCGAAGAACAGGTAGTTTTTGCGGCCCAGACTGACCATCCGCAACGCATTTTCAGCGATGTTATTGTCCGCCTCAGCCCAGCCATCATCTGCATAGTACGTCAGCGCCGGCCACTGGTTCAGGGCGTATGCGAACGCTTTCGCCAGTTCTGAGTGTCGCGACAGGGTTTTCATCTTTTCACGCAGCCAGCTTTCCAGGGATTTCAGCAGCGGTTTCGTTTTCAACTGACGTTCGGCAAGGCGCTGCTCCGCCGTCATTCCCCTTATCTCTGCCTCGATGGCGTACAGTTCGCCGATCCGTTTCAGCGCTTCCTCCGTCAGGGCTGACGGGGTGCGAACGTGCACATCGTGGATTTTACGGCGGGCGTGAGCCCAACAGGCGGCTTCCGTTATCCGGCCATCCCGGTACAGCTCGTTGAACCCGGCGTATGCATCCGCCTGCAGTACACCACTGAACCCCGCAAGATGGGTCTGCGGATGGATGCCTTTTCTGTCCGGGCTGTAAGCGAACCACACCGCCGGCGCCAGCGTTGACCCGGCGTTACGGTCGTCACGAACGTAGGTCCATAACCGCCCGGTCTTCGTTTTCTTATTGCCTGGCAACAGCACCGGGACAGGCGTGTCATCAGCATGGAGCTTACCGTCAGTCAGCACATAGTCCTGAAGCGCTTCTTCCAGCGGTGACAGTAGCCGGCAGCATGCATCCACCCAGCCCGACAGCAGTGAACGACTCAGCTCCACGCCCTGGCGGCCGTACATTTCAGACTGGCGGTACAGCGGGGTGTGCTCTGCATACTTTGAGATCAGCACGCGGGCCAGCAGCCCCGGTCCTGCGATACCCCGCTCGATGGGCCGTGAAGGCGCGGGGGCCTGCACGATGGCATCGCACTGAGTACAGGCATGCTTTTCACGTACAGTCCGGATAACCCGGAAGGCGCTGCGCATCAGCTCCAGCTGTTCGGCGGCATCCTCACCCAGATAGCTCAGCGAGCCTCCACATTCCGGGCAGCATGACGCTGCCGGCAGCAGCCGTTTTTCATCGCGGGGGAGTGATTCGGGGAACGGTTTGCGGGTGCGGGTTTGACGCAGCGGGCGCTGCACGGCCGGGTCGTCAACCCGACCGGTAAGGGTATCACTTTCTTTCTGAAGTGCCTTCAGGTCAGCTTCCATCTGTGCGATACGACGGGAGACTTTTTCCGAGCGGCTGCCGAAGTTCATCCGGCGCAGCTTATCCAGCTGTGCCTGCAGATGGTCTATTTCGCGTTCACGCTCGTTCAGCTTTTCCTGCAGGGCACGGTTCAGCGCCTCCTGTTCGGCAAGGAGACGTTTCAGTGCATTGATATCGTCAGGAAGTGAGCTGCTCATACCGGGTATATTACCAGGCTCATTCAGCGTCGACCAGGATAAAGAGGCTTACAACATAGTCAGGGACGTAAGCAGTCTTTTAGGCTGCCGCCAGTCGATACCTTCCAGCAGCATCGCCAGCTGTGCCGGTGTGAGGAACACTTTGCCATCCCGGGCTGACGGCCAGGCGAAGCGGCCGCGCTCCAGCCGTTTGGTCAGCAGACACAGTCCATCGCCGGTAGACCAGAGGAGCTTTACCTGACTGCCATTACGCCCACGGAAGATAAAAACGTGACCTGACATCGGATCGTCTTTCAGCGTCGTCTGCACCTTTGCCGCCAGGCCGTTGAAGCCGTTTCTCATATCGGTGATGCCAGCGACCAGCCAGATCTTTGTCCCTGATGGTAATGGGATCAACGTTTGAGCTCCCGTATCAGCAGGTTCAGGAGGCACCATTCAGACGGAGTGATCCGTGCCGGAACGTCACTTCACAGCTGATATTGAGTGATTCAGGTGTCGCAGTAGCTACAGGTTGTGACCGGGGGGAGGTTGTAGGGACAACATCTTCGGCATCAAGTGTTATCGGGAGCAGCTCAGGCACGTTGTTTTCTGTTGTTGAAGGAGGACGTAGTTTTCCTTCGCGCCAGTACTGGCGCCACTTGAACAGCAAATTATCGTTGATCCCATGCTCACGAGCGAGTTGCGCTACGGAGATCTCTGGTCGATGCGAGAGTTCAACCATTTTGATTTTGAACTCAACGGGATAATTAGGGCTTTTTTTACGCACTGCGGTTAATGATTTCATGGATAGCGTCCACCATATTTGGTGTCCACTATTCTCTCAGGAATTTCAGGATCTGCCAGACGGTGCTGAGACGACGCTTACATATCTCCGGTGAGCCGGAGGCGTATTTCCGGATGTCGCCGGAGGACTGGCTGCGGGCAGAGATGCAGGGTGAGATTGTGGCGCTGGTCCACAGCCACCCCGGTGGTCTGCCCTGGCTGAGTGAGGCCGACCGGCGGCTGCAGGTGCAGAGTGATTTGCCGTGGTGGCTGGTCTGCCGTGGGGAGATTCATAAATTCCGCTGTGTGCCGTATCTCACCGGGCGGCGCTTTGAGCACGGGGTGATGGACTGTTACACGCTGTTCCGGGATGCTTACCATCTGGCGGGGATTGAGATGCCGGATTTTCATCGCGAGGATGACTGGTGGCGTCACGGTCAGAATCTCTATCTGGATAATCTGGAGGCCACAGGGCTGTATCAGGTGCCGTTGTCAGCGGCGCAGCCGGGCGATGTGCTGCTGTGCTGTTTTGGTTCATCGGTGCCGAATCATGCCGCCATTTACTGCGGCGACGGTGAGCTGTTGCACCATATTCCTGAACAACTGAGCAAACGAGAGAGGTATACCGACAAATGGCAGCGACGCACACACTCCCTCTGGCGTCACCGGGCATGGCACGCATCTGCCTTTACGGGGATTTACAACGATTTGGCTGCCGCATCGACCTTCGTGTAAAAACGGGGGCTGAAGCCATCCGGGCGTTGTCCACACAGCTCCCGGCGTTTCGTCAGAAACTGAATGACGGCTGGTATCAGGTGCGCATTGCTGGGCGTGATGCAGGTGAAACCGAATTATCTGCCCGTCTTAATGAGCCGCTGGCAAATGGTGCCGTGATCCACATCGTGCCGCGTCTGGCGGGAGCTAAAAGTGGCGGTGTGTTTCAGGTGGTGCTGGGGGCGGCGCTGATTGCTGTGGCATGGTGGAACCCTGTGGGCTGGCTGGGTGCCGCGGCTGTATCGGGCATGTATGCGGCAGGGGCCAGTATGATCCTGGGTGGTGTGGCCCAGATGCTGGCACCGAAAGCCCGGACGCCCACAGCGACCAGCACGGATAACGGTAAGCAGAACACCTATTTTTCATCACTGGATAACATGGTTGCCCAGGGCAATGTTCTGCCTGTTCTGTACGGTGAAATGCGTGTGGGGTCTCGTGTGGTTTCTCAGGAGATCAGCACGGCAGATGAAGGGGACGGTGGTCAGGTTGTGGTGATTGGCCGCTGATGCAAAATGTTTTATGTGAAACCGCCTCCGGGCGGTTTTGTCGTTTATGGAGCATGACGAATGGGCAAAGGCAGCAGTAAGGGGCATACCCCGCGCGAAGCGAAGGACAACCTGAAATCCACGCAGTTACTGAGTGTGATCGATGCCATCAGCGAAGGGCCGATTGAAGGTCCGGTGGATGGATTAAAAAGCGTGCTGCTGAACAGTACACCGGTGCTGGACAGTGAGGGGAATACCAACATCGCCGGTGTCACGGTGGTGTTCCGGGCAGGTGAACAGGAGCAGACACCGCCGGAGGGATTTGAATCCTCCGGATCCGAGACGGTGCTGGGTACGGAAGTGAAATACGACACGCCGATCACCCGGACCATCACGTCTGCAAACATCGACCGTCTGCGCTTTACCTTCGGTGTGCAGGCACTGGTGGAAACCACCTCAAAGGGTGACAGGAATCCGTCGGAAGTCCGCCTGCTGGTTCAGATACAGCGTAACGGTGGCTGGGTGACGGAAAAAGACATCACCATTAAGGGCAAAACCACCTCGCAGTATCTGGCCTCGGTGGTGGTGGATAACCTGCCGCCGCGCCCGTTCAGTATACGGATGCGCAGGATGACGCCGGACAGCACCACAGACCAGCTGCAGAACAAAACGCTCTGGTCGTCATACACCGAAATCATCGATGTGAAACAGTGCTACCCGAACACGGCACTGGTCGGTGTGCAGGTGGACTCGGAGCAGTTCGGCAGCCAGCAGGTGAGCCGTAATTATCATCTGCGCGGGCGTATTCTGCAGGTGCCGTCGAATTATAACCCGCAGACGCGGCAATACAGCGGTATCTGGGACGGAACGTTTAAGCCAGCATACAGCAATAACATGGCCTGGTGTCTGTGGGATATGCTGACCCACCCACGCTACGGCATGGGGAAACGTCTTGGTGCGGCGGATGTGGACAAATGGGCGCTGTATGTCATCGGCCAGTACTGCGACCAGTCAGTGCCGGACGGCTTTGGCGGCACGGAGCCGCGCATCACCTGTAATGCGTACCTGACCACACAGCGCAAG
>NZ_JBJQLL010000051.1:0-19412 GCF_046486405.1 Escherichia sp. WS338
GGACAGCACTGGCGATAAAGCGACCATTCCGGCAGATAACGTGAAGGATAACAGTGAAGTTACCGGGGTTGCCAAAGATCCGAGCGGTAATGAAAGTGACCCGTCAACCGTGACGTCAAAAACTGATGGTGTGGCAGATGCCCCGGTTCTGAGCATTCCTGAAGTGACTGACGGTTATGCCAATGCTGATGAGCTGAAAGACGGTTTGCAGGCAGAGGTCACGTTGCCGGCAGGCACGGCAGAAGGTGCAGTTATTACACTTACCGTGACCCGTCCGGACAAAACCACGGAGAACGTGACACATACCGTGACTAAAGATGAAGTGGCTGCCGGTAAAGTATCCATGGATATTCCGAAGGATGCGGTGATTGACGGGCAGAACAGCGTCAGTGTCACTCTGACTCAGGGCAGTAACCCGGCGAAACCCGGGAATGTGGTTGATTTTGCTGCCGATACCCAGATCCCGGGGGATACCGATGGTGATGGTGCAACAGATGCAACACCGGTAGTTGCCATTCCGGAAGCGGCAGATGGTGTGAATGCCGAAGAGCTGAAGGATGGTGTACAGACCGAAGTCACGGTACCGAAAGGCAGCGCTGCCGGTGATACCCTGACGCTGACGGTCACCAAACCGGACGGCACGACGGACACGGTGGAGCACACGCTGACCGCAGATGAAGTGGCTGCAGGTAAAGCTGATGTGACCATTCCGGCGGATAAAGTGACGGCAGATGGTCAGTATTCTGTAACCGCGGAAATCACAGACCCGGCAGGTAACACCAGTGGCCAGGGCCAGCCGGCTGACTTCGCAGTGGATACAGTGGCGCCGTCGGCACCGGTATTAAAAGCAGAGGATGATGGTTCTGTTTCTGTTGAGCTGCCGGGTGATGCCAATAAAGGCGATACCGTGGATGTCACCTTTGAAGATGAAAAAGGTGGTAAGCACACCGTGACGCTGGAGAAAGGGGATAACGGCTGGACATCCAGTGATCCGACGCTGATCCCGGACAGCACTGGCGATAAAGCGACCATTCCGGCAGATAACGTGAAGGATAACAGTGAAGTTACCGGGGTTGCCAAAGATCCGAGCGGTAATGAAAGTGACCCGTCAACCGTAACCTCAAAAACTGATGTGTTACCAACAGTGAGTATTAGCGTTGAGACAACATCAACAGATGTCAATGGTGATGGTTTTACTGGTATAGCTAGTGTCAATGGGACCGTAATGGATGTTCCCGCAACTATTGAAGATAAGGATGATTCCACTGGACTGGTTTATACGGTTTCTCTGAATCATGTCACTACAACAGATGTAACAGTTACAGTTACATTGGGTAGCGGAGCTGGGCATTCTGATGCTGCTGACTATTCTGATATTGGTGGAGCACAGCATAACGGGAAAATTGGCCTTCATGGTGATACTGGAAAAGTAACCTATGATGGTGCAACAACCGTAACAATTGTTATTCCTGCCGGTTCAAAAAGTGTTTCATTTATAGTTGATCCAACGCTTGAGGCTAACCAAGATGCCTTTAATGCCGAGGGTATGGAAAAAGTTGTTGCGACCATTACGGGAACATCTGATAACGTTACGGCAGCTACTGACATCGTTGATAATGCGGGAGCATCCGCAACAGGTGTTATTTATGATGGTAATGCCATTTCATTACGTAATCTGGACGGTGATTTTACACTGAAATATTCACTATCATCTTCTATCGCCGAAAAAGGGGACTTTGGGTATACCATTGGCGCGAATAGTGGTGAAAATGATCCAATGGTAACAACAGATTACAATGATACGGTTTATGTTGGTTATTACCAGAGTGGTAAAGAAACAACATCGTATAGTAATGTTGCTAACTCACAGGATAATGGGCCAGACGGAACAAAAACCGATGGCAATCAAAGCATTACGACTGTTGATTTAGGTGCTGGTGATGATCTAATGGTCATTCGTGGTAACATGCTGGCTAATACAAGAGTATATACTGGTGAGGGTAACGATACTTTTACTATGGATGGTATGAATACTGCATTACGTGTTATGTATGCGGGTAGTTATATCTTTACTGAGTCTGGCGATGATATTGTTACGATCAAACGTACTGGTGTAACAAATGCCGGACAGATTTATCTTGGTTCAGGTAGTGATACATTTATCCAGGGGGATGCTACTGACAATAACGATACAACATTATCTGGTTTATTGGATCTTGGTAGTGGTACAAAAGATATATCTAATATGCCTAAGGAATATCTTTCTGTTTATCAGGATGGCAGTAATTTAAGCTTGGGTAACGACAACAATATTGACACTGCCACAGATGTTAATACCGTCACTATTTATGGCTCTGTGTCTGGTGAAATTTTAGGCGGATACGGCAGTGATAATATTACGGTAACTAAAAATCTGACCGGTAATATTTCTGTCGGTGACAATGCGGATACCTTAACGGCCGGATGGATTTATGGTGGCAGTACTGTCTCTATGGGGGACGGCAATGATACTGTTACCATCACAGATGGTGCATATAACACGACTATTTCACTGGGGGCGGGAGATGATGTATTTGATGCAACTTCTGGTGTAATGGGGGATTCTGCTTATGCCACTGTCGTTAATGGTGAAGACGGCAATGATACCTTTAAATTAGGCACAATTGCCAAAAACCTGACCATTGATGCCGGTGCCGGTGATGATATTGTTGTTCTGACAAAAGACTATGACTCCACCTCCTCCGGTAATCAGGGCTATATTAACGGCGGGGAAGGCAGTGATACCCTGGTTCTGACAGGTACCATTTCTGTCAATCTAGCGGCCGGTAAAAATGAAGGTATTGCCGGCTTCGAGAAAGTGGATATGACTGTTGGTAGCGATCTGAAAGCTGACAATGCAGCTCAGTTAGTCAAGTTAACGGCATCGGATGTATTGGGTATAAATGACAATTCAACGATTTATATTTCCGGTGATGCCAATGACAAAGTTGATTTGGGGGCTGACGGAGCGGGAAGTCTGGGTACATTTACGGCAACGGCAACAACTGTTAAAGCAACTGCGTTAGATGGTATTGAGCATACTTATACGTTATACAGCAGTGTAAGTGGCGCAAATGTGTATATTGATAACAATATTATTGATGCGAATGGTGTAATTTAATAGTTGTCTTATTCATGTGGGAGGGAAACTTCCCACATTTTTGAGTGTTATAGAAACAACTTAATAATTTGCAAATGAGTCAATATGACATTTATATACTTCTTGTAGAAGGCATAATGTATGAATATAATGATTGTTACGCACAATAAATATCTTGAGTTAGGTTTGAAAAAATTATTGAGCAGGCATTCTATTACTATTGGTGCTGATTTTTTTATACCAGATAATCGTGAGCATATAATAAACAATAATATTTTTGTCATTCTCTGTGATAAAAAAAACAGTATGTTAATGAATTATATTTTTAACGGTTATAGATTTTACTTATTACCAGTAGAATCAATAAGTAGCCTGTCATCGATTTATGAATGTATGTTTAGTGGCAGGTTGTTGTTTGGGAACTCTCCACATAAATTAACCATGAATGAGATGATTATACTATTCTATTATGTTTTCCATGGGTGGAATGTAGCAAGTATTGCTTATCAGTTTGGTATGAGTTCAAAGACTGTGTATACTCATATATATAAAGCAAAGAAAAAAAATGGAATATCAGGAAAAAATCTCAAATATAAATGTGCTTATGAAAGGCTTGTCTGTTAATTGAAGTGTTGGTCGCTTTATATGAAAGTTATATGTGATAATCGTTATTTCCTTATTGGGATCAACAAAACAATTGAAGATGTCATCCAGAAAAATAAAATTAATGGCGTAAAAAATATTATTATAATATCATCCCCTAAAACGTCAGATGTTTTTTGTTTTTTACAGTTCAATAACATTGATTTTAGGTGTTCGGATACCATTTTTTATGCTCCCCCTGAAACCTTTGATTTTCTCAGGGATATTATCCACGCCCCTATTTGCAATATAAAGGATTTAACTAAAAACAATCCACTTAATAACACACATTATATTTATAGAGTAAAGAACTCTCATTATAAGCTTTCTTTATCTGGAAGGCAGAAGGAGGTCCTGCTGATGTTTTTATATGGTTTAAGTGGAAAAGATATTGCTAATAACCTCGGCGTTTCAATAAAAACTGTTTCGAGTTATAAAAAGTCTTTAATGAATAGACTGTATGTCAGTAATGATATACAGTTATTTTACAAAGGTCTATTATTATGTAGATAAGTGCTAATTGAACGCGTTTGATATTAACGACTTCAGCCCAGTCTGTTACCAGTTGAGCATGGTGATAACGTGCACCATCCAGAATGATGTTGACTGTTTGATTATAATCAGGATAAACCTTTCTTATCTCATTGAAAAACCGGGATATGCTTAACGCATTAATGGTTGGGTACTCACTGATGAGTGGGCGTTCCGGAGACTTCAGATTTAGCGCACCCATGATATTCAGCCGTGTACGGCTACCTGTTGTTTCTATTGCTTTCCGGTGCCCTTTTCGTATCCAGCCATAACTGATTTTGGTGGCCTGAGTGGGGTGGACAGCATCTATAAAAAGAACAGGTTCATCGCCTGCTTTTTCTTTCAGGTCTTCATAAATTCAATGAATTGCGCCTGCCTCTCTTCGCTGAATTTATGAGGCGTTCCAGCCGGTTTTTTGTAAGAGAAGCCGTTACGATGCAACCATTTGTTCATACCGGCAACGCTGAACAAAATTCCCCATGTGTGGAGAACAAAGGCGATAATTTCATGAGTATGGTGAAACAAATTATCAGATAAATGTTTGATTAAGAGTGATGTTTGTTCAGCACTGAGTTTACTGTCTGAACCACCGTTTTCGGGCTTTAACTTCCCTTTATTCATAAACTCATGGATATGATGATCAACGGTGGTCTGATGCAGGCGCAGAGCCTGAGCAATCATGACTGAACTCCAGCCTTCAGAAGCCAGAAGAATGGCTTTAATACGATCGCAGACCCGCTTGTTACGACTGGTATCGTGAAGGCGTTCCAGCTCTGCTTTTTGTAGATCGGAGATGAAGATTTTCATGTTGCGTAGCATGATCCTCTGTCATGACAAAATCAAGCATCTTCAATGATCACGGGTATAGCATCATTATTCTATAACATGAATAAACGGATTGAATGTATTATGTTAAAAATGAGTTTATACGTAATAATATTGTTATTTTCCTTTCAGATTAGTGCAGCCATTACTAGCAAGGAAAGTGAGGCTGTTTCACCATTATTAATGGATGTTAATTCTTCACTAACAATGGAAATATTTCTGAATATTCCACATCATCGGAACCATCGCAACAGGGCGTATTTCCTGTAATATGTACTCGACTTCATCCTAGATCCGTAATGAAACGCCAGTTATTAACCTGCTAGGGGCCTGTTTTTATAATTGGTGATGATCCTTTTTCTCTGCGCTGGATGAGTGAACATCTGGAGATCCTTAAATCGCTAAATACCCTTGGTTTGGTTGTTAATGTTGAATCAGTAGAACGAATGGAGGTATTACAGAAGCGGGCTGATGGGTTATTGTTATTGCCAGTTATCTGCGATAATTTCGTGCAAATGCTGCAATTAAATGCTTATCCGGTATTGATCACAGAGATGGAAATATCACAATGATTAATAACATAATTACTGCTAATAATATCGTAATTTTGAAAGTGGTAATCCTGTTCACGGCACTATAATTAGAGTTATGTCTTGTATCCGTTCAGTATAATTTCACGAATGCTTTATTAACCGGATGCGTGAATGTCATTCTTCAGATGACAAAGACGTCATCGCGATTGATGGAAAAGCACTTCCACACTCCTATGATAAAAGCCGTCGCAGGAGAGCGGGCTTTCGTAGTCTTACCCCGACTCTCCCCGGCCCTAAACGCAACACCCACTCACAGCAACCTAAACTCATCCGCATCCCGCCATGCCGGAAACTTTTCTCTATATTCCCTTAATACAGCCATCGACAACTCCGCATCAATGCGCGTTGCCTGATGCGCGTCGGCAGTAGCGATAATCTCGCCCTGTGGATTAATCACCCGGCTGTCACCGCGATAATGGCAGCCGTTGCCATCGCTGCCGACGCGATTGCATCCCGCTACATACGTCTGATTCTCAATCGCGCGGGCCGTCAGCAATGCCTGCCAGTGCAGAGAGCGCGGAGCAGGCCAGTTGGCGACGTACAGGGCGAGGTCATAATCGTTGAGATTGCGCGACCACACTGGAAAACGTAAGTCGTAGCACACCAGCGGCAAAATACGCCAGCCGCGCCATTCCACAATCACTCGCGCATTGCCCGCTTTATAATGTAGATGCTCATCTGCCATGCGGAACAGATGACGCTTATCATAAAAATGTACCGTGCCGCCCGGCTCAACCAGCAAAAAGCGGTTAACCGAACCAGACTCCGTTTGTAATGCAACACTGCCTGCAATCAGCGCATTGTACTGCTGCGCTTTGGCTGTCATCCAGTTCACTACGTCATCTTGTGCTAGCGACGAAGCTGCCGCTTCCATGGCAAAGCCGCTGGTAAACATTTCCGGTAGAACGATCACATCGCGCCCGGTAATACCTTCCAGTTGACGATCAAAATGGCGCAGATTGGCAGGGCCATCCATCCACACCAGTGGTTGCTGCAAAAGCGTAATCTTCAAACCAGGCACGGTGTACAACTCCTTTATGCGAAGGGTTTTATAACTTTAACACCTTATCAGGCAGTTGCCTTAGCGCAGAATAAATTGATAACAAATTCTGATATTGGAAATATCTGATTTGCAAATTATCGTGTTATCGCCAAGCTTTAGGAGGTTAATAACATGGGCAGGATAAGCCCGGGAGGAATGATGTTTAAGGCAATAACGACAGTCGCCGCTCTGGTCATCGCCACCAGTGCAATGGCGCAGGATGATTTAACCATTAGCAGCCTTGCAAAGGGCGAAACCACCAAAGCTGCTTTTAATCAGATGGTGCAAGGGCATAAGCTGCCTGCCTGGGTGATGAAAGGCGGTACGTATACTCCCGCACAAACCGTAACGTTGGGAGATGAGACGTATCAGGTGATGAGCGCGTGCAAACCGCATGACTGTGGCTCGCAACGTATCGCTGTGATGTGGTCCGAGAAATCTAATCAGATGACGGGGCTGTTCTCGACCATTGATGAGAAAACGTCGCAAGAGAAACTCACCTGGTTGAATGTGAACGATGCGCTTTCTATTGATGGTAAAACGGTGCTGTTCGCGGCGTTGACCGGCAGCCTGGAAAACCATCCGGATGGCTTTAATTTTAAATAATTAGCGGATAAAGAAACGGAGCCTTTCGGCTCCGTTATTCAATTACGCGGCTTCAACTTTCCGCACTTTCTCCGGCAGCTTTACCGGCTTCGTCGCCAGCTCTTCTGGATCAAAGTCATCAACGTTAATACTACGCAGACGGCTTTCTTCAGCTTTCACCAGAATAGCGGCTTCATCTTTATCAATCAGCCCCTTCGCCAGTGCGTTGTGCGCCAGTTCATCCAGACGGGTAAACGGCAGGTTTTTACCCAACTCTTTACAGATCCGCTGATGAATCGGGTCGGCGGCAATCACATCCACCAGCGCCTCTTCCAGTAAACCAACCGGGTTATGCTTGCTCAGTGTCAGGTACTGACCGCGACCAATACGTGAACGGGTGGCATTCGGCACTTGTAAAATCTTCGCCACTTTATGATCCAGCTTGTCAGACGGTGCCAGGTAATGACGTCCGGTCGGGAAGATCACCACATTCAGCAGCCCGGCAACCACGCGGTTCGGGAAGTTTTGCAGTAAATCGTCCATCGCCTGTTCTGCCTGATACAGCGCATCCTGTACACCCCAGTGCACCAGCGGCAGGTCGGCTTCATTACGGCCTTCGTCGTCATAACGCTTCAGAACGGCAGAGGCGAGGTAAAGCTGACTTAAAATATCCCCCAGACGTGCCGAGATACGCTCACGACGTTTCAGGCTGCCGCCCAGCACCACCATCGAGACATCAGAAAGCAGGGCGAGGTTGGCGCTCAGGCGGTTCAGGTGCTGATAGTAGCGTTTAGTGGCATCGCCGGTTGGTGTGCTGCTGGTTAAACCGCGCGTCAGGCCCAGCCAGAAGCTGCGAACTTTGTTGCTACCGACGTGACCGATATGTTTAAACAGGAGTTGATCGAACGCGTTAACGTCATTGTTCTTCGCCGCTTCCATCTCTTCCAGCACGTACGGATGGCAACGAATCGCTCCTTGTCCGAAGATCATCATGCTGCGGGTCAGAATGTTGGCCCCTTCAACGGTGATGGCAATCGGTGCGCCCTGGTAAGCACGGGCCAGGAAGTTGCTTTGCCCGAGCATAATGCCTTTACCACCAGTGATATCCATCGCATCAATAATCGACTGCTGCCCGCGGTGGGTACAGTGATACTTAACGATAGCCGACAGCACGGCAGGTTTTTCACCGAGCATAATGCCGTAGGTAATCAGCGATGCCGCAGCATCCATTACATAAGCGTTTCCGGCAATACGCGCCAGCGGCTCTTCAATCCCTTCCATCTTACCGATAGAGATTTTGAACTGCCGACGAATGTGCGCATACGCGCCCGTTGCCAGCGCTACCGATTTCACGCCGCCGGTTGAGTTGGAAGGCAGGGTGATGCCGCGGCCTACCGAGAGGCACTCCACCAGCATCCGCCAGCCTTGCCCGGCCATTTTCGGCCCGCCGATGATGTAATCGATCGGCACGAACACATCTTTACCGCGCGTCGGTCCGTTCTGGAACGGTACGTTCAGCGGGAAGTGGCGACGACCAATTTCCACACCCGGCGTGGTGGTCGGGATCAGCGCACAGGTAATACCTAAATCTTCTGCACCACCGAGTAATTTCTCCGGGTCGGAGAGTTTAAACGCCAGACCAAGCACGGTCGCAATCGGTGCCAGCGTAATGTAGCGTTTGTTCCAGGTCAGACGCATCCCCAGCACCTGCTGGCCCTGCCATTCGCCCATGCAGACAATCCCGGTATCCGGAATCGCGCCCGCATCGGAACCCGCTTCGGGGCTGGTCAGTGCAAAGCAAGGGATCTCCTGACCACGCGCCAGACGCGGCAGATAGTGATTTTTCTGCTCGTCAGTGCCGTAATGTTGCAGCAGCTCGCCCGGGCCTAATGAGTTCGGCACGCCGACGGTAATCGCCAGGATCCCGCTCACGCCGGAGAGTTTTTGCAGCACGCGAGACTGGGCATAAGCCGAGAACTCCAGCCCGCCGTACTCTTTTTTGATGATCATCGCGAAGAAACTATGCTCTTTAAGGTACGCCCACAACTCCGGCGGCAGGTCCGCCAGCTCATGAGTAATCTGGAAATCATTCGCCATCCGGCAGGCTTCTTCTACCGGACCGTCGAGAAACGCTTGCTCTTCAGTGGTCAGGCGCGGCTGCGGATAGTTATGCAGCTTTTTCCAGTCCGGCTTGCCCTGGAACAAGTCGCCCTCCCACCAGGTGGTGCCCGCGTCGATCGCTTCTTTCTCGGTGCGCGACATCGGCGGCATCACTTTGCGGAATCCACGAAACACTGGCGCAGAAATCATCGATTTACGCATAGGGGCAAAGTTAAACGGTATGAGGATAATGGCCAGAGGCACTAGTACCCACGCCGACCACAGACCAGCAACGCCGAGGACGGCTGTCCAGGCGAGCAAAATCAGACTGCTGATAAATAAGCTCACGCGGTGATAGAACAATGCGCCGAGCAGGACAACCGTAGCGAGAATACTCAAAATCATCATAACGAAAAGCCCCTTACTTGTAGGAGGTCTGACCACTTGTGATGATATGGTTGTAGTGGATGTAAAAACATTTAGCAATGTGTTTACAATATAATTACAACAAAGCTCACATTGTTGCTGTTTTTATCCGCACTTCAGGTCAAAAAGTCCTGGTCATAGCACCTGCCCGTACTTCTCGCTTTTGGCGGTATCCGGTACACTGCATTTTGTCTATTACATTTATGCTGAAGGATATCCTCATGTACCAGGATCTTATTCGTAATGAACTGAACGAAGCGGCGGAAACGCTGGCTAACTTTTTAAAAGATGACGCCAATATTCACGCCATTCAGCGCGCGGCGGTCCTGTTAGCAGACAGCTTTAAAGCCGGTGGTAAAGTGCTTTCCTGTGGCAACGGCGGCTCCCATTGCGACGCCATGCACTTTGCCGAAGAGTTGACCGGTCGCTACCGTGAAAACCGTCCGGGCTACCCGGCGATTGCCATTTCTGACGTTAGTCATATTTCCTGCGTCGGTAACGATTTTGGTTTCAATGATATTTTCTCGCGTTACGTTGAAGCGGTAGGTCGCGAAGGCGATGTACTGCTGGGGATCTCCACCTCCGGTAACTCTGCAAACGTGATCAAAGCGATCGCAGCGGCGCGTGAGAAGGGGATGAAAGTGATCACCCTGACGGGTAAAGACGGCGGCAAAATGGCTGGCACGGCGGATATTGAAATTCGCGTTCCGCACTTTGGTTATGCCGACCGCATTCAGGAGATCCACATTAAAGTGATCCATATCCTGATCCAGTTAATTGAAAAAGAGATGGTTAAGTAAGTCTGGCGTAGGCCAGATAAGGCGTTTACGCCGCATCCGGCATTTGTGCTCTGATGCCTGATGCGACGCTGACGCGTCTTATCATGCCTACAATCTGCACCCGAACCGTAGGCCGAATAATGCGTTCACGCCACATCCGACCTGAAAATTCTTAAATCAATCTTCGCCGGGGGCCATGCGCTCCCGCTGTTGTGGAGGTTACCCATGTGCGAATTGCTCGGGATGAGCGCCAACGTCCCTACCGATATCTGCTTTAGTTTCACCGGACTTGTACAGCGTGGTGGTGGAACCGGGCCACATAAAGATGGCTGGGGCATTACCTTTTACGAAGGTAAAGGCTGTCGCACATTTAAAGATCCGCAACCCAGCTTTAATTCCCCCATCGCCAAACTTGTCCAGGACTACCCGATAAAATCCTGTTCGGTGGTGGCTCATATTCGCCAGGCTAATCGGGGCGAGGTGGCGCTGGAAAATACTCACCCGTTTACCCGCGAGTTATGGGGGCGTAACTGGACTTATGCCCATAATGGACAACTGACGGGCTACAAATCACTGGAAACCGGCAACTTCCGCCCGGTCGGTGAAACCGATAGCGAAAAAGCCTTTTGCTGGCTCCTGCATAAATTAACGCAGCGTTACCCGCGCACACCGGGCAACATGGCGGCAGTGTTTAAATATATCGCCTCACTGGCGGATGAACTGCGGCAGAAGGGCGTTTTCAACATGCTGCTTTCTGACGGGCGCTATGTAATGGCGTATTGCTCGACTAATTTACACTGGATCACCCGCCGCGCGCCGTTTGGCGTGGCAACGTTGCTGGATCAGGATGTGGAAATCGACTTCAGCTCGCAGACCACACCGAATGATGTGGTCACGGTGATTGCGACACAGCCGCTGACGGGCAATGAAACCTGGCAAAAGATTATGCCAGGTGAATGGCGCTTATTTTTCCTCGGGGAGCGTGTAGTTTGATGCCAGTTGTGGCTGCACAACTTCGTGGCTTAACGGCTTGCTGACCACGTAACGGCCATTGACCACAGAAACGGTCGGTGGCTTACGGGTTTGCTCAAAGTAGTCGTAGCCCGGCTTCAGTTGCTCCCAGAAGTCCTTAAAGTTGGAATATTTATGGCGCTTCATATTGGCGTCGGTCATACGGAACGGGTAAATACTCACTTGCACGCTCGGCTGACCAAACACCAGCGCACCAGTAACGAACTGGAAGATCTCATCAATACCCTGATTGGTCATCGCGTAGCAGCCGATGGAAACACAATCGCCGTGAATCATCAGGTATTTCCCTTCATAACCATGCGCACGGTCATAGGCGTTTGGGAATCCAATATTAATCGCTTTGTAGTAACGGCTGTCTGGTTTTAACTGATTACGCTGGACGCTATAAAACCCTTCCGGGCTTTTGAAATCGCCCTGACGCTGTTTTGGCCCTAATCCGCCGGAATATTTACAGATTTTATAGCTGTCGAGCAGTTGATATTGCTCGCCCATTTTGACGTAGAGATCGAGCGTACGTTCTTCCTTGAAGATCTGGATGTAGACAGGGGATCCCATCAACTGCTGCTTATACTCTTTGCTCACTGGCGTGGTCGAGCTACTGCTGCCCAGCAAACCGGCAAACGAAACGCACGGGATCAACAACATCGCAAGAATTAATGCGATTTTACGCATACTGCTTATTCCTTGATAAAACGGTTACACACGCCAGGACGGCAAAATGAATCCCAAATCGGAATAGTCTGGATTTGGAAGGCTCACATTATCACCAAAAGAGTTTTACGCAAGCCTGTCGGCGCAGGGTTTACAAATTTAGCACAGGGGCAGTTTTCAAGAGTCCGAAAAGCGCATGGATTGTAGATTTATTTCTTATTTCCTAAGATTATGAAACCGCAATAGTAATATGCAAATAAGCAATTAATAATCCCGTTTACTCCTCCGGTCTTTTAAAATTCTCACCTTCATTCAGCTGGTTTATGTCCTTCATGTCTTCGTTCTTGCACGGCAGATTTCTGCATCCAGGCGTGTTTTCGTTATGCGTTTTGCTCCCTTTACTCGCCAGCGCCACCACATCACATATCTCTTTTAGCTACGCCGCCCGCCAGCGGATGCAAAACCGTGCGCGTTTATTAAAACAGTACCAAACCCATCTGAAAAAGCAGGCCAGCTATATTGTGGAAGGCAATGCCAAAAGCAGAAGGGCGCTGCGCCAGCATAATCGGGAGCAGATAAAACAGCATCCAGAATGGTTTCCTGCGCCGCTCAAGGCGAGTGACAGACGCTGGCAGGCGTTGGTGGAGAATAATCATTTCTTAAGCAGCGACCATCTACATAACATCACCGAAGTGGCGATTCACCGCCTGGAGCAGCAGCTAGGTAAGCCTTATATCTGGGGGGGCACGCGGCCTGATAAAGGCTTCGACTGTAGCGGGTTGGTTTTTTATGCCTACAACAAGATCCTTGAGGCTAAGCTCCCGCGCACGGCCAATGAGATGTACCACTACCGTCGGGCAACGATTGTGGCGAATAACGACCTGCGCCGGGGAGATTTGCTGTTTTTCCATATCCACAGTCGTGAGATAGCCGACCATATGGGCGTATATCTTGGAGACGGTCAGTTTATCGAGTCACCGCGCACCGGGGAAACCATTCGGGTAAGTCGGTTAGCCGAACCTTTCTGGCAGGACCATTTTTTAGGCGCGCGACGGATTTTGACGGAAGAGACGATTTTGTAGGCCGGATAAGGCGTTCACGCCGCATCTGGCGGTTGTGCGCCGGTGTCTGATGCGACACTACGCGTCTTATCATGCCGACAAAACCGCACTCACCAGTAGGCCGGATAAGGCGTTCACGCCGCATCCGGCGGTTGTGCGCCGATGCCAGATGCGACGCCACGCGTCTTATCATGCCGACAAAACCGTGCTCACCCGTAGGCCGGATAAGGCGTTCACGCCGCATCCGGCGGTTGTGTACCGGTGCCAGATGCGACGCAGACGCGTCTTATCATGCCTATATCAGCGCCCCCATTATCTTCAACTCCAGCTCATCCGGCACTTCGTTATACGACAGCACATGCAGCCCCGGCGCAAACAACCTTGCGTAGCGCGCCAGCAAGGGGCGCAGCTGCGGCGGCACCAGCAGCACCGGATCTTTCCCCGCCGCTTTCATCTGCTCCTTCACCTGAGGCATCGTGCTCTGGAACTGGTTGAGCATATTCGGATCCACTGGCACGCTATCAAGCATCACTTTGCCGGCCTGTTGCGCCTGATTCACCACGTTGGTCAGCAGATTTTCCAGCTCATTATTCAGCGTATACACCGTCAGCTCCTGCTTGCGAACGAACGGATGGGTAATGCTGCGCCGCAGCGCCAGGCGCACATCGGCCGCCAGCAGAATATGATCTTTAGTCACCGCACTACTGGCGACCAACACGGTGGCGATGGTGACGATATCGCGCAGGGAAACGCCTTCAGTCAGTAGCGCCCGGTACACTTTCAGCAACTGGCTGTAATTGAGCGCCGCGCTCAAATCTTCCGCCAGTCGCGGTGCCATCGACGACAAACGGTTATGCAGCTGAGTAATATCGTCATAGTTAAACAAATCAGGAATATAGCTGCGCACAATCTTATTCACATGGGTGGCAATTACGCTGGCGCTGTCGATCACCTGATACCCCATATTCAGCGCCTTCGCTTTCTGCGCGGCCTGAATCCAGGTGACCGGCATCCCGTACGCCGGGTCGTTCCCCAGCACGCCGTCTATCTCGCCGTAGGTTTCGCTGGAGGGCAGGGCCATCAGTTTATCTGCCGGAATATCCGCTTCATCAGCCTTAATGCCGTTGATGAAAATGGCGTACTGGCTGGGCTTGAGGCGGAAGTTTTCCCGAATACGGATCTCCGGCAGCAGCACGCCGTTGCCGTCGGAAATCACCTGACGTACGCCGCGAATACGCTGGGTGAGCGGGTTGCCCTGCGCTTTATCCACCAGCGCCACCAGTTTGTAGCCGAGGCTTAAACTGATAGGTTCGATCAGCGGAATAGTT
Organism: Escherichia sp. WS338; assembly: GCF_046486405.1. Taxonomy (NCBI): domain Bacteria; kingdom Pseudomonadati; phylum Pseudomonadota; class Gammaproteobacteria; order Enterobacterales; family Enterobacteriaceae; genus Escherichia; species Escherichia sp. WS338. The sequence continues at coordinate 14,735 of NZ_JBJQLL010000051.1, forward strand.
TCCCAACTGACCTGTTGCTCGCTGGTTTCTGTCATCGTACGGGTTAGCGTTTCGAGGCTTTTCTCTTCCGCCTCCGCCGCTTGCGGGCGCTTGCTCATCCGCCAGCCGGTAAAACCAAGCAGGGCGCTGAACATCAGGAACGGGAAATGCGGCATTCCCGGCACCACCGCCAGCACGAACATAATTCCAGTGGCGGTGTAGAGAACCGACGGGCTTGCCAGCAACTGATTACGCACGTCATGGGCGATATCACCGTTATCGCTGACGCGGGTGACGATAATCGCCGCCGCGGTGGAGAGCAGCAGGGAAGGGATTTGCGCCACCAGCCCATCGCCGATAGTCATCAGCACATATTGCTGGAAGGCGGCGTCGGCGCTCAGGTTGTATTTGAAGATGCCGATACAGACGCCGCCGATCAGGTTGATTGCCAGAATCATCATCCCGGCGATGGCGTCCCCGCGCACAAATTTTGATGCCCCGTCCATTGCGCCGTAGAAATCGGCCTCGCTGGCGACATCTTTACGCCGGGTTTGCGCCTGCGTCTGGTTGATCAACCCGGCGTTAAGATCGGCGTCAATCGCCATCTGTTTGCCGGGCATCGCGTCCAGGGTAAAGCGGGCAGAAACCTCGGAAATACGCTCGGCCCCCTTGGTGACGACGATAAAGTTGATTGTCAACAGCGTCAGTAAATCCGAGCGTGAAAGCATTATCGCCGCGCTGCACGGGCAGTCGATTTTCAATGGTGGCGGGCTGTCGCCGTTAAATAAAATCAGCCCGTCTCATCCGCCAAAACCTGCCACCGTGGCGGTGCCGGAAGAGACGGAGAAAAAAGCGCGCGACGTCAACGAGAAAACGGCGCTGCTGAAGAAGAAATCCGCCACCGAGCTTGGCGAGCTGGCAACCAGTATCAATACCATCGCCCGTGATGCGCATATGGAAGCGAATCTGGAGATGGAGATTGTTCCCCAGGGATTACGCGTGCTGATTAAAGACGACCAGAACCGCAATATGTTTGAACGCGGCAGCGCGAAGATTATGCCGTTCTTTAAAACGCTGCTGGTGGAGCTTGCGCCGGTGTTCGACTCTCTCGATAACAAAATTATTATTACCGGGCATACCGATGCGATGGCCTACAAAAACAATATCTACAACAACTGGAACCTTTCGGGCGATCGCGCGCTTTCGGCTCGTCGGGTGCTGGAAGAGGCCGGAATGCCGGAAGATAAAGTGATGCAGGTAAGCGCAATGGCGGACCAGATGTTGCTGGATGCCAAAAATCCGCAAAGCGCGGGCAACCGGCGCATTGAGATTATGGTGCTGACCAAAAGTGCGTCCGATACGCTGTATCAATACTTTGGTCAGCATGGGGATAAAGTGGTGCAGCCGCTGGTGCAAAAGCTGGATAAGCAGCAGGTGCTTTCGCAGCGAGCGCGTTAAATGCTGAATCTTTACGCATTTCTCAACCCCTGAAATTACTGTATACTTTACCAGTGTTGAGAGGTGAGCAATGCGTAAAATCATTCATGTGGATATGGACTGCTTTTTCGCAGCGGTGGAGATGCGCGATAATCCCGCCCTGCGCGATATCCCTATTGCTATTGGCGGCAGCCGCGAACGACGGGGGGTGATCAGCACCGCCAATTATCCCGCGCGTAAATTTGGCGTACGTAGCGCTATGCCGACAGGGATGGCGCTCAAATTATGCCCGCATCTCACCTTGCTTCCAGGGCGCTTTGACGCCTACAAAGAAGCCTCAAATCATATCCGCGAAATTTTCTCGCGCTATACCTCGCGCATTGAACCGTTATCACTGGATGAAGCCTATCTCGATGTCACCGATAGCGTCCATTGCCACGGTTCTGCGACCCTCATCGCCCAGGAAATCCGCCAGACGATCTTCAACGAGCTGCAACTGACGGCGTCTGCGGGCGTTGCGCCGGTCAAGTTTCTCGCCAAAATTGCTTCCGACATGAATAAACCCAACGGTCAGTTTGTGATTACGCCGGCAGAAGTTCCGGCATTTCTGCAAACCTTACCGCTGGCAAAAATTCCCGGCGTCGGCAAAGTCTCGGCGGCAAAACTGGAAGCGATGGGGCTGCGGACCTGCGGTGATGTGCAAAAGTGTGATCTGGTGATTCTGCTTAAACGCTTTGGCAAATTTGGCCGCATTTTGTGGGAGCGTAGTCAGGGGATTGACGAGCGCGACGTTAACAGTGAACGGTTGCGAAAATCCGTCGGCGTGGAACGCACGATGGCGGAAGATATTCATCACTGGTCTGAATGTGAAGCGATTATTGAGCGGCTGTATCCTGAACTTGAACGCCGTCTGGCAAAGGTAAAACCTGATTTACTGATTGCTCGCCAGGGGGTGAAATTAAAGTTCGACGATTTTCAGCAAACTACTCAGGAGCACGTCTGGCCGCGGCTGAATAAAGCTGATCTAATCGCCACCGCGCGTAAAACCTGGGATGAACGTCGCGGCGGGCGCGGTGTGCGACTGGTGGGGCTGCATGTGACGTTGCTTGACCCTCAAATGGAAAGACAACTGGTGCTGGGATTATGAATAACATACAAATAAGAAACTATCAGCCTGGTGATTTTCAGCAACTATGCGCTATTTTCCTTCGAGCTGTTACGATGACGGCGAGTCAGCACTATTCTCCACAGCAAATTGCCGCCTGGGCGCAGATTGACGAATCTCGCTGGAAGGAGAAACTCGCGAAATCACAAGTGCGGGTTGCAGTTATTAATGCACAACCGGTTGGTTTTATTACCCGCATTGGACATTATATCGATATGTTATTTGTTGAACCGGAATACACCCGACGCGGAGTTGCCAGCGCTTTGTTAAAACCATTGATTAAGTCTGAATCCGAACTTACGGTGGACGCCAGCATAACCGCAAAACCCTTTTTTGAACGTTATGGTTTTCAGACAGTTAAGCAGCAGCGCGTTGAATGCCGGGGAACGTGGTTTACTAATTTTTATATGCGATATAAACCGCAACATTAAATCCAGCTTGCAATGAAAATAACGCCCGTCTAGTATGTGCGCGTTTTCTTATTCCACAAACTGCAAGGAGGTAAATCATGACAAATCCTTTATCAATGACTCTTTGCAGACCTTTCCAGGATTAATTCTTTTTTCTTGCCCTGGATTCGTCTGCCATTTCCTGATTTTTATTCATAAATGGAATGGTACATGGGCAAATATATTCGTCCCTTATCCGATGCGGTATTTACCATCGCATCTGATGACCTGTGGATCGAGAGTTTAGCGATCCAACAATTACACACCACGGCAAATTTACCCAACATGCAGCGCGTTGTGGGGATGCCAGATTTACATCCCGGACGCGGCTACCCGATTGGCGCAGCGTTCTTCTCTGTTGGTCGTTTTTACCCGGCACTGGTCGGCAATGATATCGGCTGCGGCATGGCGCTATGGCAAACAGATATTCTCGCTCGCAAATACAACGCCGATAAGTTTGAAAAGCGATTATCAGATCTGGATGACGTTGCTGAAGAAAGCTGGCTGGAGGAAAACCTGCCGTCAGCATTTGCACAGCATCCGTGGCGCAACTCGCTTGGCTCCATCGGTGGCGGTAACCACTTCGTAGAACTGCAACAGATTGATCAAATTATCGACGCGGAACTGTTTGCACTGGCTGGTCTGGATGCGCAGCATCTGCAACTGCTGGTTCATAGCGGCTCGAGGGGATTGGGGCAGTCTATTTTACAGCGGCATATTGCCTCGTTTTCGCATCATGGTTTGCCTGAAGGCAGTGACGACGCGCTACGGTATATTGCGGAACATGACGATGCGCTGGCGTTTGCGCGTATTAATCGCCAGCTGATCGCTTTGCGCATAATGCAACAAGTTAAGGCCACCGGAAGTCCGGTTCTGGATGTGGCGCATAACTTTGTTAGCGCGTGCCAAATCGGCGATCAACAGGGCTGGTTGCATCGTAAAGGCGCCACGCCGGATGACAACGGTCTGGTGATTATTCCCGGTTCACGCGGCGATTACTCCTGGCTGGTTAAACCTGTTGCGAACGAAAAAACGCTCCACTCGCTGGCGCATGGGGCGGGGCGTAAATGGGGGCGCACCGAGTGTAAAGGGCGTCTGGCAGCGAAATACACGGCGACGCAACTCTCGCGGACTGAACTTGGCAGTCGGGTAATTTGTCGCGATAAACAACTCATCTTTGAAGAAGCGCCACAAGCCTATAAATCGGCTGAAAGCGTGGTGCAATGTCTGGTGCTGGCTGGGTTAATTATTCCTGTCGCGCGACTGCGCCCGGTGCTGACGCTCAAAAACAGTGGAGGGAAAAAAGGATGATCTTGCTACAACTCTCCTCTGCTCAGGGGCCGGAAGAATGTTGTCTCGCAGTGAGAAAAGCACTGGACAGGCTGATTAAAGAAGCTACCCGACAGGACGTCGCGGTAACGGTGCTGGAAACAGAAACGGGTCGCTACTCTGACACACTGCGTTCGGCGCTGATTTCTCTGGATGGCGATAACGCATGGGCTCTAAGCGAAAGCTGGTGCGGCACTATTCAGTGGATTTTGAACCGCCCCGGAAATCCTGGAGACTAAACTCCCTGAGAAAGAGGTAAACAGGATGACTAAAAATACTCGTTTTTCCCCCGAAGTCCGTCAGCGGGCGATTCGTATGG
>NZ_JBJQLL010000052.1:0-19168 GCF_046486405.1 Escherichia sp. WS338
GCCGGGCACACTGAATGATTTCCTCGGTGCAATGACGGAGGATGATGTCCGGCCAGAGGCACTGCGCCGTTTTGAACTGATGGTGGAAGAGGTGGCGCGTAACGCGTCCGCAGTGGCACAGAACACGGCAGCCGCGAAGAAGTCAGCCGGCGATGCCGGCACATCTGCCCGTGAGGCGGCAACCCATGCGACTGATGCTGCAGGCTCAGCACGCGCAGCCAGCACGTCAGCCGGACAGGCCGCTTCGTCGGCTCAGTCAGCGTCTTCCAGCGCAGGAACGGCATCAGCAAAGGCCACTGAAGCATCAAAAAGTGCTGCCGCTGCAGAGTCCTCAAAAAGCGCGGCGGCCACCAGTGCCGCTGCGGCAAAAACGTCAGAAACGAATGCGGCAGCGTCACAACAATCAGCAGCCACTTCAGCATCCACCGCGACCACGAAAGCGTCAGAAGCTGCCACCTCAGCCCGGGATGCGTCGGCTTCAAAAGAGGCGGCAAAATCATCAGAAACGAGCGCAGCCTCGAGCGCCAGCAGCGCAGCTTCCTCGGCAACGGCGACAGCAAATTCTGCGAAGGCGGCAAAAACGTCCGAGACGAACGCCAAGGCTTCTGAAACGGCAGCGGGACAGAGTGCCTCAGCTGCGGCAGGCTCAAAAACAGCGGCTGCGTCGTCTGCCAGTGCCGCGTCAACAAGTGCCGGGCAGGCCTCAGCCAGTGCCACCGCCGCCGGAAAATCGGCAGAAAGTGCTGCATCGTCCGCTTCAACAGCCACAACGAAGGCTGGCGAAGCCGCTGTACAGGCCAGCTCAGCAGCGAGGTCTGCTTCCGCAGCGAAGACATCCGAAACGAATGCGAAAGCGTCGGAAACCCGTGCAGAATCCTCAAAAACGGCAGCCGCATCGTCCGCCAGTTCGGCAGCGTCATCGGCATCATCTGCGTCTGCTTCAAAAGATGAGGCGACCAGACAGGCGTCAGCAGCGAAGGGCAGCGCCACGACGGCATCCACGAAAGCAACAGAGGCGGCAGGCAGTGCGACGGCAGCATCTCAGAGCAAAACTGCTGCTGAATCCGCTGCGACCCGTGCGGAAGCTGCTGCTGATCGTGCTGAAGAGATTGCCGGTGCAGTTGCGATGGAAGACGCAAGCCTTACAACTAAAGGTGTTGTGAAACTTAGCAGTGCTGTTGATAGCACCAGTGAATCGCTGGCCGCAACGCCAAAAGCAGTTAAAGCAGCCAATGACAATGCGAATAGCAGGGTGCCATCTAACCGAAAAGTTAACGGAAAAGCACTGACTGCGGATATAACATTAACGCCGAAAGATATTGGTACTTTAAATTCAGTAACGATGTCTTTCTCTGGCGGGGCTGGGTGGTTCAAACTGGCTACGGTTACCATGCCACAAGCGAGTTCCATCGTTTACATCGCATTGATTGGTGGCGCTGGTTACAACGTCGGCTCCCCACATCAGGCAGGCATTTCAGAACTGGTTCTACGAGCAGGCAATGGAAACCCCAAAGGAATTACCGGGGCTTTGTGGAAGCGTACAGCCGTCGGATTAACGAATTTCGCCTGGATCAACACATCCGGCGATACATATGATATTTACGTTGAGATTGGCAATTATGCGACTCGTGTAAATATCCATTGGGATTGTACTGCAAATGCGACAGTTTCTATTTATACATCGCCAACATATTCAGCGAGTAAGCCTTCCAGCGTTACCGATGGTGTTGTTTATACGATGTATAGCACACATCAGAAACCGACGCCGTTAGATATTGGAGCACTGCCAACAACCGGAGGAACAGTTTCAGGTCCGTTGTCTGTTACAGGTGGATTAACTGGTTCATTGAATGGTAATGCAAGTACAGCCACGAAATTGCAGACGGCAAGATCTATCGGTGGAGTTGTTTTCGACGGTTCTGCAAATATTAACCTTCCAGGTGTAAACACTACGGGTAATCAGAACACCACTGGTAATGCTGCAACTGCTACAAAACTTCAGACTGCAAGAAAAATATCCGGTGTTCCATTTGATGGTTCTACTGATATCACTTTAACCGCCGCGCATGTGGCTGCTTTTGCCAGAAGAGCAACGGATGCGTATGCCGATGCGGATGGGGGCGTTCCATGGAATGCCGAATCAGGCGCTTACAATGTCACCCGCTCTGGCGACAGCTATATTCTGGTTAACTTCTATACCGGAGTCGGAAGTTGCCGGACCCTGCAGATGAAGGCGCATTACAGAAATGGTGGTCTGTTCTACCGTTCTTCAAGAGACGGTTATGGTTTTGAAAGTGGTTGGGCGCAGCTTTACACCTCGGCTCATCCTCCTGCAGAGTTTTATCCAGTCGGTGCACCAATCCCGTGGCCATCAGATACCGTTCCGTCTGGTTATGCCCTGATGCAGGGGCAGACTTTTGACAAATCTGCCTACCCAAAACTTGCAGCCGCTTATCCGTCAGGCGTGATCCCTGATATGCGTGGCTGGACGATTAAGGGCAAACCTGCCAGTGGTCGAGCCGTATTATCTCAGGAACAGGACGGCATTAAATCGCACACCCACAGCGCCAGCGCATCCAGTACGGATTTGGGGACGAAAAACACATCGTCGTTTGATTACGGAACCAAATCCACGAATAACACCGGGGCGCATACCCATAGTATTAGCGGGACTGCAAATAGTGCCGGTGCGCACCAACACAAGAGTTCCGGTGCATTTGGTGGCACGAACACGAGCATTTTCCCTAATGGTTATACCGCGATTTCAAATCTAAGCGCGGGGATTATGAGCACAACAAGCGGTAGTGGCCAGACTCGTAATGCAGGGAAGACATCATCAGATGGTGCTCATACCCACTCGCTGTCCGGCACTGCTGCAAGCGCAGGCGCACATGCACATACTGTCGGTATTGGTGCTCATACGCACTCCGTTGCGATTGGCTCACATGGACACACCATCACCGTTAACGCTGCTGGTAACGCGGAAAACACCGTCAAAAACATCGCATTTAACTATATTGTGAGGCTTGCATAATGGTATTCAGAATGAGTGAACAACCACGGACCATAACAATTTATAATCTGCTGGCCGGAACTAATGAATTTATTGGTGAAGGTGATGCATATATTCCGCCTCATACAGGTCTGCCAGCAAACAGTACCGATATTGCACCGCCAGATATTCCGGCAGGCTTCGTGGCTGTTTTCAACAGTGATGAGGCATCGTGGCATCTCGTTGAAGATCATCGGGGTAAAACGGTTTATGACGTGGCTTCCGGCGACGCGTTATTTATTTCTGAACTCGGTCCGTTACCGGAAAATGTCACCTGGTTATCGCCGGAAGGGGAGTTTCAGAAGTGGAACGGCACAGCCTGGGTGAAGGATACGGAAGCAGAAAAACTGTTCCGGATCCGGGAGGCGGAAGAAACAAAAAACAACCTGATGCAGGTAGCCAGTGAGCATATTGCGCCGCTTCAGGATGCTGCAGATCTGGAAATTGCAACGGAGGAAGAAATCTCGTTGCTGGAAGCATGGAAAAAGTATCGGGTATTGCTGAACCGTGTTGATACGTCAACTTCACAGGATATTGAATGGCCAGCACTGCCGTAGGGTAAAACATATAAATTCTATAATTAGATGTATCTTTCCATTTACGGCAAGGAAGGGGGCTTGGAAGACGTAAAGCATCTCACACCGAGATTATTTTTTATATGTCAGGTGTCTGAAGTTTTGCTTTGGCTCTTAAAATGGTTTGCCGCGAGGTTTTGAATTCCCGGGCAATGGCACTTATACTTACACCTGACTTAATTCGTTCGAATACCACCTGTTTCTGTTCTTCATTTAACACAGGTGGTCGACCAAAACGTTTCCCTGCGCCGCGGGCTCTTACTATCCCGGAATGAGTGCGTTCAAGTAAAAGGTCTCGTTCAAATTCAGCGACTGCTGAAATTACTTGCATCATCATTTTTCCTGTTGGACTGGTCAGGTCAATGCCCCCCAATGCTAAGCAATGCACTCTGATACCTGTTTCGGTCAGTTGTTCCACTGTTTTCCTGATATCCATTGCATTACAACCAAGGCGATCCAGTTTTGTCACAATCAATTGATCACCACATTTCAGGCGAGCAAGCAACCGGTTAAAACCAGGACGCTCACTGGTTGCTGCTGAGCCACTAATGTGTTCTTCGATTATTTGCTGAGGTTTGATTTTAAAACCTGCACTTTCGATTTCCCGGCGTTGATTTTCGGTGGTCTGATCCAGCGTTGATATCCGACAGTAAGCAAAAATTTGAGACATAGTGAGACTCTATACGAAATTGGTGTTCATATCATAATGCATCTCAGAAAATAATTATGATTATTTTTGTGCATATTTGTATGTACACGTTCGAAAATAAACGAATGCGTATGCAACCCCGTAATTTTGGTGAGACCCAAAATCGATTTTGTGAAAAATGGCTTTAACTCGGTTTGTTTTTCGAGTTCCGGGCGGACTCAAGGAAGAAGAATAGTGTTGCGTGTTATTTTAACCAGATTTCAAGTTGTTTGGTCGTGGAAAAGTGGAGCAAAATGTTGTTAAAGTGGAAAAATGATAAAAAAGTAAGTTTATTATATTACATTTTACCATTTAAATTTTGGTTGTCTTTAAGAACTGATATCGCTGTTTGTAATAATTCTTTGTTATCCAGCCATGATTTTTTCTTTATGTTTCCTTCAATGTAATCAAGCAATGTTCTGGTATTGATAGGTCTTCCCTGTTTTGCTACTTCCACTACAGCATCCCCTAGGATAATTCTTACTTCAGGAAGCTGCGCAGGGAACCACTTTAGGGTGTCTTTTGATTTCATGAAGATATTCCTTAAAATATTATTGATTTTCATTGCGATATTGTATGTCTGATTCAGGATATGTTGACTTATACATCGGTTTTGTCTGGGTTATTGGATATGCCAATCCCTAATTTTATTAGGGCATGACTAAAAATGCTGAATATGATAAGGAGAGATGTGATTATCAGTATGCTGTTCATATAACCTCGAATTAGTAATGTGTTATATATGATATAGTTGACAATTTTTATCTTGGGTGTTCTTAAAGTTCGTAGATAAACATTGTCGTTTCAGGTATACAGGAATGCTAACAGGTGGCAGCAAAAATCAGGCGGTTTATGGCGCAAGCTGAAGCGGCAACTGCAAACTATCTTATGCAGAGACTCTACACGGATTGGGTTTAAAAGTATACATAGATAACAGTTTTTATCTGAAGAAGAAAAATATCAAGGTGATATAGCCTATATGCCTATGATGCGGAGGAATGAATGTGATGGGAGTGATGTATCTGAATAGTTGAAAAACCGCAGTCACGTCGTATGCAAGAACGTGCTGCGGTTGGTTTGACTTTGATTGAGACGTTTTGGAATTTTTTTTTGTGGCAAAAATGGGGCAAAACGCTGCAAAAGGGGCAAAAAAGGGGCAAAAAAAGAGTGGATTATCGTAGTTTATTGTTCTCGCTGATGATGTTTAACACATTGAAAAATAAGTAAAACACTTATGAGTCAGATAGTTGTGATTTTTGCCCTTACTTGTTCAGGTTGTATTGTTCTTTCTTACTAATTTCTTGATTTTGCGACATTTAAAAGCGACTCAATTCGTTATATGGCATCAGAAGAGTATGCGTCATGCCGGAACGCCCAGCATAAGAAATCTGATATAAAAACTGTGGCGTGTATGGTACGGATTAGAGGGGAAAATGTCAGCACATTTGCGAAATGAATCAAAAAGCCCGCAGCAATGTGCGGGCGTTAGTGTCAGCGCACAACCAGCACGGAGCACTCTGCATGACGCACTACAGCTGCGGCGTTGGAACCGAGCAGATAAGTGGTGATATCCGGTCGATGGGAAGCAATGATGATCATATGAGCGGGGATCTTCTTCGCCAATTCCAGAATGCGGTCTTTGGGCGAACCTTCCTCAACATGGACATGCACTCTGTCGGTTGGCAGTTTAAATTTTTTAATGATCTCTTCCAGTTGCGATTTGGCTTCCGCTTTCAGGTCATCCATTGCCGGTAATTCTGCGGAATACGCTAAACCCAGAGAGGCATAGTAGGGCAGTGAAGGTATTACCGTCAGGAAATGAACCTCTGCATCATCAATCTTTGCCTCTGCCTCAACGTGGCTAATCACGCGTTGAGTTAATTCTGAATCGGAAATATCGATAGGGACAAGAATCGTTCTGTTCATAAAACCTCCTGTTTTAGTATCCGCATAAAGTGTAACGCCAGATGACACTTTTTGTGTAATGACGGAGTTCACATTTTTAATTTAGATCAAAGGAGGAAGAATAAGCAGAAAAAGCCCGCCATAACAGCGGGCAGGAGGATTTAGAACTGATAAACCAGACCTAAAGCGACAATATCATCGGTAGAGATGCCGTTGGCAGCGTAGAAGCTGTCATCTTCATCCAACAGGTTGATTTTATAGTCAACATAAGTGGACATGTTTTTATTGAAATAGTAAGTCGCGCCAACATCGGCGTATTTAACCAGATCTTTATCATCAACACCTGCCGGGTTGTCTGCACCACCGGCAGCGTGCAGGTCACGGCCTTTAGACATCAGGAAAGAGACTGCCGGACGCAGACCAAAATCAAACTGGTACTGTGCAGTAACTTCAAAGTTCTGGGTTTTGTTCGCAACTGCATAATCGCTGTCGCCAAACGGGGTCATGTTACGCGTTTCTGAATACATGGTTGCCAGGTAAATATTGTTAGCATCGTATTTTAGCCCAGCAGTCCACGCGTCTGCTTTATCACCACCCGCCGCAGTATGGTTAACCTGGTCATTGGTGCGGTCAGAAGAGGTGTATGCCGCACCAGCGCTAAAGCCCATGCCTAAATCATATGTTGTGGAAAGACCCCAGCCGTCACCGTTTTCATGGCGAACATCACGTCCGTTGTTGGTGCCTTCCTGACCATTACTGGCTCCTTCGTTGTTACCTTGATACTGCACCGCGAAGTTCAGACCATTTACCAGACCGAAGAAATCAGTATTACGATAAGTCGCGACGCCGTTGGCACGACCAGTCATAAAGTTGTCTGCATTGGTATAAGAGTCACCGCCAAATTCAGGCAGCATATCGGTCCAGCCTTCGATGTCGTACATTACGCCATAATTACGTCCGTAATCGAAAGAACCGTAATCTGCAAATTTCAGTCCGGCAAATGCCAGACGGGTCCATGACTGGTTTGTTGAAGATTCAGTGTTGTTTGCCTGAATATTGTATTCCCATTGACCGTAGCCAGTGAGTTGATCGTTAATTTGGGTTTCGCCTTTAAAACCCAGACGCGCATAGCTCTGGTCGCCATCTTTCGCTGAATTATCAGAAAAATAATGCAGGCCATCAACTTTGCCATACAGATCTAATTTGTTGCCGTCTTTATTATAAACTTCGGCTGCATGTGCAGCACCTGCGGCGAGCAGGGCAGGAATTAAAAGTGCCAGTACTTTGCTTTTCATTGAATAAATCCTTTAGTTATTTTATTTGCCTTTTATCCCCATTTCGGGGAGTGAAAACATCCTAAAGGAGAAGTTCAGTTAGCCGATAAATATCATTTGTTACGCCTTAAGTAAAACCTTAATCAAATAATTCTACGGAAATGATAATAAGTCTGGTGAATGTATTGAAGATAATACATACAAAATAAAAATTATACTTTTAATTTGCTATACGTTATTCTGCGCGGGTTATATGCCTTTATTGTCACAGATTTTATTTTCTGTTGGGCCATTGCATTGCTACTGATTTTCCAACATATAAAAAGACAAGCCCGAACAGTCGTCCGGGCTTTTTTTTAGAATTGGATAATCCTTATCCAGTGCATTTAATCGGTGTTGCTTTTTTCCGCTTTTCCGGCCATTTGTGCCAGGAAGTCATAGCGTTTTTGCAAATCAGCTGCAGCATCTTTCCATAACTGTTCTGCCACTTCTGGCTGCTGCGAATTCAGACGACGGAAACGCTGCTCGTGAAGTAACGTTTCTTCCAGTGCTTCTGACGGCGGGCGTGAATCCAGTGCCAGCGGCAGTTTGCCTTCATCGGCTCGACGTGGATCGAAGCGATATAGCGGCCAGAAGCCGGTGGCAGTGAGTTGGCGCATCTGGTCGTGACTGAGTGCCAGATCGTAACCATGCTCTTCACAGGGGCTATAAGCGATGATCAGCGATGGCCCCGGATACGCTTCCGCTTCCTGAATCGCTTTCACCGTCTGGTTGAGCTGCGCGCCGAGAGAAATCTGCGCCACATAAACATGACCGTACATCATCATGCTGACGCCAAGATCTTTACGCGCTTTACGTTTGCCGTGCTCGCCGAACTTAGTTACTGCACCCAGCGGTGTCGCTTTCGACGCCTGACCACCGGTGTTGGAATAGCATTGCGTATCCAGCACCAGAATGTTGACGTTTTCCGTCAAACTCAATACATGATCCAGACCGCCAAAGCCGATATCGTAAGCCCAGCCATCACCACCAATCAGCCAGATTGATTTTTCTACCAGTGCATCTGCGTCACGTAGCAGTTCATGTGCTTCGGCAACATCTTTGAGTTGCTGGCGTAAAGCTGCAACCTGTTCACGACGAACCTCTGGCTTGGCGTCTGATTTCAACGCAGTTAGTAATTCCGCCGGGATTTTATCGGCAAATTGATCCAGCAGACGCAGCACGCGGACACGGTGTTGATCGACCGTCAGGCGGAAACCAAGGCCAAATTCGGCGTTATCTTCAAATAGCGAGTTCGCCCATGCCGGTCCACGACCGTTGGCATCGGTGGTATACGGTGTAGAGGGCAGGTTACCGCCATAAATTGAAGAACAGCCGGTGGCGTTAGCGATCAACATCCGGTCACCATAGAGCTGAGTCAGCAATTTAATATACGGCGTCTCGCCACAACCGGAGCAAGCACCTGAATATTCAAACAGCGGTGTAATCAGCTGCGATGTACGAATATCAATACGTTCCAGTTTGCTACGGTCGATTTCTGGGAGGTTGAGGAAGAAATCGTAATTGATTTTCTCTTCTTCGACATGTTCCAGGCGAGACATCATATTGATGGCTTTAATCTCTGGATTCTGACGGTCTTTCGCCGGGCAAACTTCGACGCACAGGTTACAACCGGTGCAATCTTCCGGAGCCACCTGCAAGACATATTTCTGCCCGCGCATATCACGCGATTTCACATCCAGCGAATGCAGGCTGGCAGGGGCGTTTTCCATCGCTTCAGGCGGTACCACTTTTGCGCGAATAGCTGAGTGTGGGCAAGCAGCGACGCAGTGGTTACATTGGGTACAGAGTTCCTCTTTCCAGATGGGGATCTCTTCGGCGATATTGCGTTTTTCCCAGCGCGTGGTGCCCATCGGCCAGGTGCCGTCTGGCGGCAGCGCCGAAACGGGGAGGGCATCACCAAGCCCGGCGAGCATCGCAGCGGTTACGGTTTTCACGAAATCAGGAGCGGCATCGGAAACCACTGGCGGTCGATTGGCGCTATGCGGATTAACTGGCTGCAACGGAACTTCTTCTACGGATTCACGTGCCAGCGCCAGAGCCTGCCAGTTGCGTTCCACCAGATCCTGGCCTTTGCTACTGTAACTTTTGGCAATCGCACCCTGCAATTCTGCCAGGGCGCTATCGCCAGGCAGAATCTGCGTCAGATGGAAAAAAGCCATCTGCATGACGGTATTAATACGGGCCGCCAGGCCACATTCGCGGGCGATTTTCGCCGCGTTAATCACATAGAAGCGCGCTTTTTTCTGGTTTAGCACGGCCTGAACTTCCTGCGGCAAGCGCGACCACACTTCAGCTGCGCTGTACGGCGTGTTAAGCAGGAAAATGCCGCCAGGTTTTAAACGCTCAGCCATCTGATATTTATCGATAAACTGCAACTGGTGGCAGCCAACAAAATCAGCCTGGGAAATGAGATAAGCGGAACGAATCGGCTGTTCGCTCACGCGAAGGTGAGAAACCGTCAGGCCGCCCGCCTTTTTGGAGTCGTAAACAAAATAGCCCTGTGCGTACCACGGCGTGGAATTTCCGATAATCTTGATATTGTTTTTGGTCGCGGAAACGCTGCCATCACTACCAAGGCCATAAAACAAGGCTTCCAGTTTCGCCGAGTTTGGTAGGGTGTTTTCCGGCAACGGCAGTGACAGATTGGTTACATCATCGTAAATACCAACCGTAAAGCGCGCTTTCGGTTTAGCCGCGTTGAGCTCGGCAAATACCGCCAGTACACAGTCCGGGCCAAATTCTTTGGATGAAAGACCATAGCGCCCACCAATGACACGGGGCAGGGTTTCACGCTCGCCATTATTAAAGGCTTCTGCCAGTGCGGTCATCACATCCAGATAGAGCGGTTCTGCCTGGGCACCAGACTCTTTGGTTCTGTCCAGTACCGCCACGTTGCGCACGGATCCCGGCAGAGCTTGCAGCAAGTGTTTGGCGGAGAAGGGGCGGTACAGGCGAACTTTCAGCACGCCGACTTTTTCGCCACGGGTCAGCAATTCATCAACCACTTCTTCACATGTGCCAATGGCTGAGCCCATCAGGATAATCACCCGTTCCGCTTGCGGATGCCCGTAATACTCAAACGGCTGATACTGACGACCTGTCGCGGCAGCGAAATCATTCATCGCCTGTTCAACATGGTCATAGACTGCGTTGTACCATGGGTTGGTGGCTTCGCGAGACTGGAAATAAGTGTCAGGATTGGCGGACGTACCGCGGATCACCGGATGTTCCGGGTTGAGTGCCCGGGCGCGATGAGCATCAATTTCTGCCTGCGGCATCAGTTCAAGAATCGTGTCATCGGCCAGCGGGACAATTTTATTGATTTCGTGAGATGTGCGGAAACCATCAAAGAAATGAATAAATGGCACGCGGCTTTTCAGCGTCGCGATGTGCGAAATGAGAGCAAAGTCTTGCGCTTCCTGGACGCTTGCTGCACACAACATCGCGCAACCCGTCTGGCGCACCGCCATAACGTCGGAATGATCGCCAAAAATAGAGAGTGCATGTGTGGCAACGGTACGTGCCGCAACATGCAGGACAAACGGCGTCAGTTCGCCTGCCAGTTTGTACAGCGTTGGGATCATCAGCAGCAAACCCTGCGATGACGTAAACGATGTTGAGAGGGCACCAGTTTGCAAAGCACCATGCACGGTAGCGATAGCACCCGCTTCCGACTGCATTTCAACCACGCGTGGTGTGTCTCCCCAAACGTTTTTCAAGCCGTTTCCGGCCCATGCATCAGCCTGTTCTGCCATCGTGGAACTGGGGGTAATAGGGTAGATGGCGATAACTTCACTGGTGCGAAACGCCACCGAAGCAACCGCGCCATTACCGTCAATAGTAATCATATGACACCCTTACATTGCGCAAATGAGGGGCGCACGAAATTGCTGCGCGCCCAGTAGTAATCGTTCAATTTTAGCAAATGGCTTTCTTCTGCATTTTCGCTTTTGTGTCCCCCACATTAGCGTAATGAATGTTTTGATCAAACAGAGGGCAAAAAAATAGCCATAAAAAAGTAAAAATGCGGGGCAACGCGCAGGACAGCTCTCGACGCCGCCCTCTGTGCTGCCTATTATTTATGGCGGTGTCGTTTGGCTTGAAGATCAGAGGAAGAAAAGATGCGAGCAGCGTTTTGGGTAGGGTGTGCCGCTTTATTGTTGTCGGCGTGTAGTAGTGAACCTGTTCAGCAGGCGACTGCGGCGCACGTAGCGCCAGGTTTAAAAGCGTCGATGTCCAGTAGTGGAGAAGCAAATTGTGCAATGATCGGCGGTTCGCTTTCTGTTGCCCGCCAACTGGATGGTACGGCGATTGGGATGTGTGCATTACCCAACGGCAAACGCTGTAGCGAACAGTCACTTGCCGCCGGGAGCTGTGGCAGCTATTAATTCATTAAATCCGCCAGCTTATAAGTTAATGTCTGTTTCGCGGTCGCCAGCGTTAACTGGTTCGCGGTCAGATCCACTTGTGCACCTTCTTTCAGCATTTCGCTAATGGTGTTATCGAGTTCATTAAGCTGCGGGTTAGCGCACATCATACGGGTCATTGCCAGCCCTTTGGCGGTCAGTTCACCATTAGACAGTTTGCCTTCACCGCTAAAGCGGTTACACATGCTGCCGGAAATCATCATCTTTTCACCAAAGCTGATTTCTGGCGGATTTTTATCGCTGGTCACGGGCTTACCGTTTACGCTTTCCAGCACAAAGCGATGATGCTGTAGCTGTTCTGGCGTTACAGCAATTTTGTCACTACTTACACATCCCGCCATCAGCAGGCTTAGCGCAACAAGCGCGGCTACTTTCTTCATTGTGGTTCTCAATTACTGTTTCTGATTCAGGACTATTTTAAGAATAGAGGATGAAAGGTCTTTGGGGATTATCTGAATAAGCTCCCCTGGAATGCAGGGGAGCGGCAAGATTAAACCAGTTCGTTCGGGCAGGTTTCGCCTTTTTCCAGATTGCTTAAGTTTTGCAGCGTAGTCTGAGAAATACTGGTCAGCGCTTCTGCTGTCAGGAATGCCTGATGCCCGGTAAACAGCACGTTGTGGCAGGCAGACAGGCGACGGAATACGTCATCCTGAATTACGTCGTTGGATTTATCTTCAAAGAACAGATCGCGTTCGTTCTCATACACGTCCATACCCAACGAACCAATTTTCTGATTTTTCAGCGCTTCAATTGCCGCCTGAGAATCAATCAATGCACCGCGACTGGTATTGACGATCATCACGCCATTTTTCATCTGATCGAAGGCGGCTTCGTTCAACAGATGGTAGTTTTCCGGTGTCAGCGGGCAGTGCAGAGAGATAACGTCTGATTCAGAGAACAGGGTTGGCAGATCGACATACTCCACACCGAGTTCCAGTGCCGCCGCACTTGGATACGGATCGAACGCCAGCAGACGCATACCAAAACCTTTCAGAATGCGCAGCATCGCCACACCGATTTTACCGGTACCGATAACGCCTGCCGTTTTTCCATACATAGTAAAGCCGGTCAGACCTTCCAGAGAGAAGTTGGCGTCACGAGTACGCTGATACGCGCGATGAATACGACGGTTCAGCGTCATCATCATACCGATGGCGTGTTCAGCAACGGCTTCTGGATCATAGGCTGGAACACGGACTACTTTCAGCCCCAGTTCTTTTGCCGCGTCAAGGTCGACGTTATTGAAACCGGCACAGCGCAGGGCGATATATTTAACGCCGTGCTTTTTCAGCTCTTCCAGCACCGGGCGGCTGCCGTCATCGTTTACGAAAATACATACCGCTTCGCAGCCATTGGCAGTTTTAGCGGTTTTTTCCGTCAGCAGAAAGTCAAAAAATTCCAGCTCAAAGCCAAAGGACTCGTTCACCTGTTGCAGGTACTTCTTGTCGTACTGTTTTGTGCTATAAACGGCGAGTTTCATAAGACTTTCTCCAGTGATGTTGAATCACATTTAAGCTACTAAAAATATTTTACAAAATTTCAAATATAATTGAAAGCTATGGCGATATTGAAAAATTCATCAACAACTATGCTTAGTGTAGGCGCAACCTTCAACTGAACGGTTAAACATGCCACAATACCCGTATTGAATGCTTAATTTTTCGCTAAATCAGGATATTAACTACCCATGCTGGGTAAATATAAAGCCGTTCTCGCGCTGTTATTACTGATTATTCTTGTGCCGTTGACGCTGCTGATGACGCTCGGCTTGTGGGTTCCCACGCTGGCGGGCATCTGGCTACCGCTCGGGACACGTATTGCATTAGATGAAAGCCCACGCATTACGCGTAAAGGTTTAATCATTCCCGATCTCCGTTATCTGGTGGGAGATTGTCAGCTTGCGCATATCACCAACGCCAGCCTTTCACATCCGAGCCGCTGGTTATTGAACGTCGGCACGGTAGAACTTGATTCTGCTTGTCTGGCGAAATTGCCGCAGACGGAGCAATCGCCTGCCGCTCCAAAAACCCTCGCGCAGTGGCAGGCCATGTTGCCTAACACCTGGATCAATATCGATAAACTGATTTTTTCTCCCTGGCAGGAGTGGCAGGGAAAACTCTCTCTCGCGTTAACCTCTGATATCCAGCAACTGCGTTATCAGGGCGAAAAAGTTAAATTTCAAGGCCAGCTTAAAGGGCAACAACTTACAGTCAGCGAACTGGATGTCGCCGCGTTTGAAAATCAGCCGCCGGTAAAACTGGTGGGGGAATTTACTATGCCGCTAGTGCCGGATGGACTTCCTGTAAGTGGCCATGCTACTGCGACGTTAAACTTGCCGCAGGAACCGTCACTGGTGGATGCCGAGCTGGACTGGCAGGAAAATAGCGGGCAATTGATTGTGCTGGCACGGGATAACGGCGATCCGTTGCTCGATTTGCCGTGGCAAATTACTCGTCAACAATTGACCGTAAGCGATGGTCGCTGGAGCTGGCCGTATGCAGGTTTTCCTTTGAGTGGCCGACTGGGTGTCAAAGTCGACAACTGGCAGGCAGGGCTCGAGAACGCTCTGGTCAGCGGACGACTGAGTGTGCTGACCCAGGGGCAAGCGGGTAAAGGCAACGCGGTGCTAAATTTTGGCCCAGGAAAATTAAGCATGGATAACAGCCAGCTGCCTATGCAACTGACCGGTGAAGCGAAACAGGCGGACCTCATTTTATATGCCCGTTTACCTGCGCAGCTAAGCGGAAGTCTGACTGACCCAACGCTGGCCTTTGAGCCAGGCGCGTTATTACGTTCGAAGGGAAGAGTCATCGATTCGCTGGACATCGATGAAATCCGCTGGCCTTTAGCGGGTGTAAAAGTCACCCAACGTGGTGTTGACGGACGTTTGCAGGCCATTTTGCAGGCGCATGAAAATGAACTGGGCGATTTCGTGCTGCATATGGATGGGCTGGCGAATGATTTTCTCCCTGACGCTGGCCGCTGGCAGTGGCGCTACTGGGGAAAAGGCAGTTTTACACCGATGAATGCCACCTGGGATGTCGCAGGAAAGGGTGAGTGGCATGACAGCACGATTACGCTGACCGATCTCTCCACCGGTTTCGACCAGTTACAATACGGTACGATGACGGTAGAAAAGCCGCGATTAATTCTCGACAAGCCTGTCGTCTGGGTACGTGACGCACAGCATCCCTCCTTCAGCGGCGCGCTGTCACTGGACGCCGGGCAAACACTGTTCACTGGCGGCAGTGTGTTACCGCCATCAACCTTAAAATTTAGCGTCGATGGGCGCGATCCGACGTATTTCCTCTTTAAAGGCGATTTACATGCTGGTGAGATTGGCCCGGTTCGGGTAAATGGTCGCTGGGACGGTATTCGTCTGCGCGGTAACGCCTGGTGGCCTAAACAATCACTGACTGTATTCCAGCCGCTGGTGCCACCCGACTGGAAGATGAACTTACGCGATGGCGAACTGTATGCTCAGGTTGCATTTTCAGCTGCGCCTGAACAAGGATTCCGCGCGGGAGGGCACGGTGTGTTGAAAGGCGGTAGTGCCTGGATGCCAGATAATCAGGTTAACGGTGTCGATTTTGTCCTGCCTTTCCGTTTTGCCGATGGAGCCTGGCATCTGGGGACTCGCGGCCCCGTTACGTTGCGAATTGCCGAAGTGATTAATCTGGTGACAGCGAAAAATATTACGGCTGATTTGCAAGGGCGTTATCCGTGGAGTGAAGACGAACCATTGCTGTTGACTGATGTTAGCGTCGATGTGTTAGGCGGTAACGTGCTGATGAAACAATTACGCATGCCGCAACATGACTCGGCGCTGTTGCGGCTGAATAATCTCTCATCCAGCGAACTGGTTAGCGCCGTCAATCCGAAACAATTCGCCATGTCCGGGGCATTTAGTGGTGCATTGCCGTTATGGCTAAACAACGAAAAATGGATAGTGAAAGACGGCTGGCTGGCAAATAGCGGGCCAATGACCTTGCGGCTGGATAAAGACACCGCAGATGCGGTGGTGAAAGACAATATGACCGCGGGTTCAGCAATTAACTGGTTGCGCTATATGGAAATTAGCCGTTCATCGACAAAAATTAATTTAGATAATCTCGGTTTATTAACCATGCAGGCCAATATTACAGGTACCAGTCGCGTTGATGGTAAAAGCGGTACGGTAAATCTTAATTACCATCATGAAGAGAATATTTTTACGCTGTGGCGCAGTTTACGCTTTGGCGATAATCTCCAGGCATGGCTGGAGCAGAACGCGCATCTACCGGGAAATGACTGTCCGCAAGGAAAAGAGTGTGAGGATAAACAATGAAAATTTTACTGGCTGCGTTGACGTCATCTTTTATGCTGGTTGGCTGTACGCCTCGCATTGAAGTCGCTGCACCTAAGGAACCGATCACTATCAATATGAACGTTAAAATTGAGCATGAGATCATCATCAAGGCAGACAAAGATGTCGAAGAGCTGCTTGAGACCCGTAGCGATCTTTTTTGAGGTGATGATGAAAAGAACATTACTTCTTTGTGCATTTCTTGTTGGCTTGGTAAGCAGCAATGTAATGGCATTGACTCTGGATGAAGCCAGAACTCAGGGGCGGGTAGGCGAAACATTTTATGGTTATCTGGTTGCGCTGAAAACAGATGCTGAAACTGAGAAATTAGTAACCGACATCAATGCCGAACGTAAAGCGAGCTATCAACAACTGGCAAAGCAGAATAATGTGTCGGTGGATGATATCGCGAAACTCGCCGGGCAAAAGCTTGTAGAACGGGCCAAACCCGGGGAATATGTACAAGGGATAAACGGTAAATGGGTGCGAAAATTTTAATAGCAAAACCGCAATATCGGGATAACGCTACAGGAGAAGACGATTAATCTATTTTCCGGAAACAACGTGAATATTCAAAAATTCCTGTCAAATTGCCTTTCGCCCTGAAAAATGCATAGTCAAATATCTGTTTTAACTAATTCGCGTTGCTGTACATGCAACGCGAATTAGTTAGCGGAATTTACGTCGATACTCGCCTGGCGTCATCCCAAAGCGTTGCTTAAATACCGTTGAAAAATGACTCTGGTCGGAAAATCCCCAATGAAAGCCAATGCCTGCCAGTTTTTCATCATCTGCGGCATGGCGAATCGCATCTGCACAAAAATCGAGACGACGGTTACGGATATATTGCGCGACTACCAAACCTTTATCGGCAAACTTTATCAGCGCGTAGCGCCTGCTGCTTTAGCGTTCGTTAGTGAAAAAGGTGAAACCTCGGTCGGTGAATTGCCTGCGCCGGGAAGCCTGTATTTTCAACGTTTTGGCGGCTTGAATATTGAACAGGAGGCGTTATGCCAATTTATCAGATAGACGGTCTGACTCCGTTTGTGCCAGAAGAGAGTTTTGTCCATCCGACAGCGGTATTGATCGGCGATGTTATTCTCGGCAAGGGCGTGTACGTTGGGCCAAATACCAGCCTGCGTGGCGATTTCGGTCGTATCGTGGTGAAAGATGGCGCGAACATTCAGGATAATTGCGTTATGCACGGTTTTCCCGATCAGGATACTGTCGTGGAAGAAGATGGGCATATTGGTCATAGCGCTATCCTTCACGGCTGCATTATCCGCCGCAATGCATTAGTGGGTATGAACGCGGTAGTGATGGACGGTGCGGTGATTGGCGAGAACAGCATTGTTGGCGCTTCCGCATTTGTGAAAGCCAAAGCAGAAATGCCTGCTAATTACCTGATTGTCGGCAGCCCGGCAAAAGCGATTCGTGAACTTAGTGAGCAGGAACTGGCATGGAAAAAGCAGGGCACGCATGAGTATCAGGTGCTGGTGACACGCAGTAAGCAGACGTTGCATCAAGTTGAGCCATTGCGGGAAGTTGAACCTGGCAGGCAGCGCCTGGTATTTGATGAGAATCTGCGACCGAAACAGTAACGTCCTGATGCTGGACGTTCTAATTTTTAGCATGTGATACCTAAACCGCAACGCTGATACAGGTTGCGGTTTTTTTATTGCCGGATGCGGTACTTGACGCGTTTTGTTTTGGTGTCTTTCAGGGCAATAGAGCAACTCATCCAGTAATCTTGTTTACGCCTTCGCATTATTTATCTCTTTTCGTTTCTATACTATTTTTCTTAATCCGTTTTATTACAGGGCAGGGTGCGATGAGCAGCAATACATTTACTCTCGGTACAAAATCCGTTAACCGTCTTGGTTATGGCGCGATGCAACTGGCAGGTCCTGGGGTTTTTGGCCCCCCAAGAGATCGCCACGTCGCTATAACCGTGCTGCGTGAGGCGCTGGCATTGGGCGTCAATCATATTGATACCAGCGACTTTTATGGTCCGCACGTCACCAATCAGATTATCCGCGAAGCGCTTTATCCTTACTCTGACGACCTGACAATTGTCACTAAAATTGGTGCGCGGCGTGGAGAGGACGCATCCTGGTTGCCCGCATTTTCTCCGGCAGAGCTGCAAAAAGCGGTGCACGATAATCTACGTAATCTCGGGCTGGGCGCACTGGATGTGGTTAACCTGCGCGTTATGATGGGGGATGGTCATGGCCCAGCGGAAGGATCGATTGAAGCCAGCCTGACCGTACTGGCAGAGATGCAACAACAAGGCCTGGTAAAACATATTGGTCTGAGCAACGTTACACCGACGCAGGTTGCAGAGGCGCGTAAGATTACCGAAATCGTCTGTGTGCAGAACGAATACAACATTGCTCATCGTGCTGATGACGCAATGATTGATGCTTTGGCTCGTGACGGCATTGCCTACGTGCCGTTCTTTCCGCTTGGGGGCTTTACGCCGCTGCAATCCTCCACACTTTCGGATGTAGCAGCGAGCCTGGGCGCAACACCAATGCAGGTGGCGCTGGCGTGGCTGTTACAGCGTTCACCGAATATTTTGCTGATCCCAGGGACGTCTTCTGTTGCGCATTTACGGGAGAATATGGCTGCTGAAAAATTGCATCTTTCTGAGGAAGTGTTGTCTACGTTGGACGGTATTTCGCGAGAATAACGAATATACAAAAGGGAAAGATGCATTTCCCTTTTGTTTGTGCACAGAAAACCCCCAGCTAGGCTGGGGGTTCCGGAAAGCTTTCAGCTTTGAGCCAGTTATTAAAACCCCTTTTGATTTGTTAAAACACCTTGCGGTCTGGCAACT
>NZ_JBJQLL010000053.1:0-18710 GCF_046486405.1 Escherichia sp. WS338
ACAAAATGAGTCAAAAGTGATCTCCATCGATGTTATTCAGCGATCTGTTCAAATGTTATTACCCGATCTCGATGGAAGTTATTGAGTGATCTCCTTTCATGAAAATACGCATCACCACAAACAGTACCCGCTGATGTCCCCGGTGCAGGATGTGTCGCCAGAAATACGCATCCACAGACAGGGCACGGTCATCGGCTTTAATCAGCCACAGTACCAGGTCCAGTTCGAGCAGAATGTCACGGTACAGGGCTTCATACTCTGCATCCCTGTCCCGGCTCTCGCCCACCCCGGGCAGGTCAGTGATAACCATGCTGTGACCATGGCCATTCAGACGGAAGCGCTGCACTTCCCGGGGGCCGGCGTGAACATCACTGACCGGGGTGACCTCCCCCTGAAACAGCGCATTACAGAGTGAGGATTTACCGGCCCCGCTTTTACCCATAATGCCAGGCACGGGTTCGTGACTGGTGAGTTTGCGCAGATGTTCCAGGATGTGACGGGAAAGTGAGTAAGGCAGGGAGGAGAGCGGTTTTTCAATTGCCTCAATGGCATCAGACGGATTCATACATGTATTCCCGGTGAAAAAAGACAAAACCCCGCGCACCGGAAAGGTGGCGGGGGATTCACGGAAATAATATCTGTCTGAAATTATCTGGAATCGATTTGGCTGTTCTGCCTGGTTGCCACCAAATCATGGTACGCCTGCTCAATCATTTCATTCAGCAGTTTTTTTGGGAGGACACCACGACTTCGGGCAATACTTTCAAGCTGTTTGTGGATTTTTCCGGACAGTTTCAGAGGGACGGAACCATCAGCACGTTCATCACGCCTTTTTTGTTGTTCCCGGGCACTTTTCAGCTCATCAAGAAGAATCGCTTTATGCTGAATCCTGGGGGCCTGGAAGGAGACCTGCGTAAACTTCGCTCTGTTCCGTCTGGGATTACTTTCCAGTAAAAACTGTACCTGTTGCTCATTCCAGCCCTCCCAGTTATCAAACGTGGCGCAGGCAAACCAGTATTTCTGCTCCGGGGTAAGGGGATTCAGCGGGGTTCCCACACACCGGACCTGCATGGCGTTCCATAACCAGTCACACTGTTCACTGTCCCTGCTGTCCACCCACGAAAAGGGGGAGGGGTAATCATTGTTTATGCTGGCCCATTCAGAGAATACTGAGTTGATAATCGTCCTCGTAGCCTCTGGTCCGGATTTCAGCAGGTAACTGGAGCAGAACCATATAATTTCACGGTAGATTTTATCCGGATGCACGGTGCGCATCGGCTTTTCTCTGGGACCGGCAATCTTCGGTTGCGATGGAAACCCCGTGGCAAACCGCAGATGTTCCGGGGGCATTCCTGAACGTTTTTCAGGAATGGGTGTGAGTCCTGCGTTTCTGGTCTTTTCCGCTTGTCCGGTATTGCCTCCGGCCGGAGTGTTGTCGGGAGTATCTTCCGGAGGCGAGGTGTTTTCATTAGTTGGGGGAACAACAGCAGAACTGTCCATCTCCGGAATGGGTTGAGGGGCATAATCACTGTGGTAGCCAGGGGAAAGCGTTAAGTCCCGAAGGATGACATCAGGTTCCGGGCAGTGAGTGCCACCGGGAGTGAACGGGAGTTGTTGCTTTTGGGAGAAAAATGTATTGTGAATGCGGGTATACAGCTGGAACAGAAAAAAATAAGATGCCCGTGGTTCTTTTTTTAACCACTGTGTATATTCCTCTATGGCACCGAGCTGTTGTTTGTGCCGTTTTACAGCATCGATATACGGACAGCTGGTGCAGATATCATCCAGTTCCTTTCCCACAATACACCTCACCTGCTTTTCTCACATTTGCAGATTTTAAAAAAGCAAACAAAAACCTCCGTACATGATGTACAGAACAATCTACCAGGTAGTGGCGTCAGAAAACCTCCGGGCCGCCTGCACTTTCCGGAATGCGCCGGTTATGAAAAACCGGAAATTCAGTCTCTGTTGTAAGATGTACCCTCTGATACTACGTTTTCTCTGTGTATTTAACTCACTGTATTTATTGTCTTTTTAAGCTTGACTGATATTCTCCGGTCATAGTGTGCCGGATATACATCCCGTAAACTTCTCATTTTTATATAAAAATACCTGCACTCTCTTCAGCGCATCTGTCTCCTTTAAGTAAAAAATGTTTTCACGTATTGCTGTAAATTCATTTTAAATCAGTATATTACCTTGATATTGCTGTCTCCTGGTTTGATGCGTAATCGTTCTGCCTTTCTGGATGATTCTGGTGCTTCCGGGTGCATTCTCCTCTGCACATGCAACAGTTCGTCATCGCCACGCTCCCAAAAAGCATATAAAAACGAATCGAATTTGATATTTTTTTCAATCGTTTTTCATAGGAATTTCGTAGGGTATTCTCCGCTATAACCTCCATATTTGCTGTCTTTTTCTTCATAAATCGTATGCAATATAGCCTGTCTGTCAAGACCTCTTCTCTGCTGTTGAGGAGACGATCTCATTTTTGGTCTTTTCCGGGAGAGAGGCTGTCAGATGAGCGAGCCGGATATACTGTCAGAGGTACACCCCGTAGCAGACCTGTGCTCCCATTTCCGCGATCCGGAACCAACAACACCCTACGGTTAATACCATTTGAAGCGTCAGGTACTGCAGGAAGTTCCCCCCTGCGCGGACATCGGTTCCTGCCGACATCTCACAATACGGCCAGACTGTCATGCAGTAACACCCGCATGCGGTCTGCGGTTTTAAGCGCACTCTCCCGTTTTCAGTGCACCGATAATGCGTCATAGTAAGTCTGGGGGAAGTTACGGAATGCCTGTTAAGTGGTGCCGTGGGTGGAGACAGCTTACTTTTCTACAGCAACTGCAGTCATTCAGGATGATCAGGAGATATTCTGTCAATGTCACGATCCTGCCATTTTCGTACCCGCTAAGATACTTCCGTTACTGATGCTGTCCGCTTTTCACCATTTCATCCTCACTGACAGGCGTTGCGTTTTGGGTCATCACCACAGCTTTACGTTTCTCTTTTAACCGGTAACGCTCTCCTTTGATATTCAGCGTGGTTGAGTGATGCAGCAGTCAATCCAGGAGCGCTGTTGTCCGGCAACCACCATATCAACTTCTTCCCGGGTGTGGCGGAGAGGTGGTATCCTGGCTGAGTTTCGAAGCGAACCGTTCTTTTTGACGGGCGCATTTTACGTCCGGGCTGAATGTAGTAACGCGGCATGGAACGTCGGCCCGTATACCATTGCCTTAATCTCCGCAAAGATAACCTCGTCATTCCGGACATTCTCTGTAAGCGTCGTCTGAGTACCGTCTGGTCCCGAATCCAGGATCCTGTAACTTAAGCACCCACTTATTTTGCAGGTGGACACCTCATGCGCGCTAAAGAAAGACTTCCCCGGAAACACTATTCCCCTGAATTCAAAATGGAACTGGTCAGGCTGGCTCTTGAAGAAGAAGGCAGTATTGCCGCACTGGCCCGGAAACATGACGTCAATGATAACCTGCTCTTTAAATGGATAAGGCTCTGGCAGCGTGAAGGGCGGGTCTGTCGGCCCCGAAAAAACTCATCGTCGCTTCCTGCCCTGATACCCGTGCAGCTTCAGGCGGGCTCTTCTCTCCCAACCTTCGAACTACCATCCTGCTCTCCTCCCGCTACCTGCCACATAAAATGTCGGGGAGGAGAAATAACACTGACTCATCCCTCTGCTGAACTCATGAGCACTGTCCTGCGCGAACTGATGCGGGGGCCTGTATGATAAATCTTCCCGCAGGCACAAAAATCTGGCTGGTTGCCGGTATCACCGATATGCGCAACGGCTTCAATGGCCTCGCCGCAAAGGTGCAGACCGCGCTGAAAGATGACCCGATGTCCGGCCACGTCTTCATCTTCCGGGGACGCAGCGGCAGTCAGGTAAAACTGCTCTGGTCCACCGGCGATGGTCTGTGCCTGCTGACAAAGCGACTAGAACGTGGTCGCTTCGCCTGGCCCTCAGCCCGCGATGGCAAAGTGTTCCTGACGCCGGCGCAACTGGCGATGCTGATGGAAGGTATCGACTGGCGACAGCCAAAGCGGTTACTGACATCCCTGACCATGTTGTAGCGCTCTTTATCCTGGTTGTCGCAGAATAAGCCTGGTAAAATACAGGCTTATGAACGACACCTCTTCTGACGACATCCTTCTGCTGAAACAGCGCCTGGCCGAACCAGGAAGCGTTGATCCACGCCCTGCAGGAAAAGCTGAGCAACCGGGAACGCGAAATAGACCATCTGCAGGCGCAACTGGATAAGCTGCGCCGGATGAACTTCGGCAGTCGTTCCGAAAAGGTATCCCGCCGTATCGCGCAAATGGAAGCTGACCTGAACCTGCTGCAGCAGGAAAGCGATACGCTGACCGGCCGGGTGGATGACCCGGCAGTGCAGCGCCCGCTGCGTCAGACCCGCACCCGCAAACCGTTCCCTGAGTCACTCCCACGGGATGAGAAGCGGCTGCTGCCGACTGAGCCGTGTTGCCCGGAGTGCGGTGGTTCGCTGAGTTACCTGGGTGAGGATGCCGCCGAACAGCTGGAGCTGATGCGCAGCGCCTTCCGGGTTATCCGGACAGTCCGTGAAAAGCATGCCTGCCGTCGGTGCGATCGCATCGTTCAGGCCCCGGCTCCTTCGCGCCCCATCGAACGGGGGATCGCCGGACCGGGGCTGCTGGCCCGAGTGCTGACCTCAAAGTATGCAGAGCACATACCGCTGTATCGCCAGTCGGAGATCTATGCCCGCCAGGGTGTAGTGTTGAGTCGTTCTGTACTGTCGGGCTGGGTGGATGCGTGTTGTCGTCTGCTGGCACCGCTGGATGAAGCCCTTCAGCACTATGTCCTGACCGACGGCAAACTCCATGCTGACGATATGCCTGTCCCGGTGCTGTTGCCGGGCAATAAGAAGACGAAGACCGGGCGCTTATGGACGTACGTTCGAGACGACCGCAACGCCGGATCAGCGCTGGCCCCCGCAGTGTGGTTCGCTTACAGCCCGGACAGAAAAGGTATCCACCCTCAGACCCATCTTGCAGGCTTCAGTGGCGTACTGCAGGCTGATGCCTACGCCGGGTTCAACGAGCTCTACCGCGACGGCCATATAAAGGAAGCCGCGTGCTGGGCCCATGCCCGCCGAAAAATCCACGATGTTCACGTCCGTACCCCGTCAGCCCTGACGGAGGAGGCGCTGAAACGGATCGGCGAGCTGTATGCCATCGAGTCGGAGCTCAGAGGTAAAAGAGCAGAGGAACGGCAGGCAGTCCGGCACCAAAAAGTGCTGCCGCTGCTGGCGTCACTGGAGGGGTGGCTGCGGGAGAAACAGAAAACCCTCTCAAGGCACTCAGAACTGGCGAAGGCGTTCGGGTATGCGCTGAACCAGTGGCCGGCGCTGACCCGCTATGCAGAAGATGGCTGGGTGGAGGTGGATAATAACATTGCCGAAAACGCCCTACGACTGGTCAGTCTGGGGAGAAAAAACTGGCTGTTCTTCGGCTCGGATCATGGTGGTGAGCGCGGTGCGTCACTGTACAGTCTTATCGGGACGTGCAAATTAAACGGCGTGGATCCGGAACGCTATCTGCATCATGTACTTGATGTCATCGCCGACTGGCCTGTGAACCGGGTGGGTGCTCTGCTCCCGTGGCGGGTTACTCTGCCCGCCTGACCAGCTTCACTTCGTCAATACGGTTCTCACTGCACGCTTACCATTCTCTGCCAGGCATATGTCGATGTAATCCATAAACGATTTCAGCTTACCCCTTTTGTGGCCAGTCTTTCTGGCTGGCGGTTCAGGGGATGTTTTCTGGTTATCGTGTACCACAAAGCAGGGATATTGCCCCGATAGTCACATTTCAGATTGATCGCGGTCTGAAGATGTGGCACTGAGGTAACGTGCTGGTGTCACTGGTATTGCTGAAGTTATGGTTTTTCGGGGTCAGGTGAGCCTGTTGTGTGTATGCTTTTTGTTCAGGTCAGAGGGGGACTGTGTGGACAGCGGCTTTTGTCTCCGGGCATTCACGCCTGAACGATGAATGCGATTTTCAGCAATATTTGTCTTTGTGACACTCTCTGGTTGAGAAGCTAATGCGCGCCCCTGTTTCCACAGAGAATGAGGCTTGCCATCAGCCGAAACATCAGTATTCCACGCCATACAGACGGCGCCTGACCATGTGCTGATGCAGGTAAAATGTTTCACTACAACTGTTCGGGTTGCTATGCAACGAAACAGCGATTCTCACGATCTTTAACTGCAACGTTTTTCCGCCTGAAAGCTGACTGCCTCCTGCTGAGGTGGGAGGCTATGATTCAGTGCGTTTATAGTCTCCGGGGTATGCATGTACCGGAGCATACCATTTCTGGTGGATAACAAGCCGGCACATTCAGACTGCAGTGAAGATGGAGGCACCTGGTTGTGAAGAACGTTTCTGCCCGTGGCTGCTTCGCATCATCAATGGTATTCATACCCGCTCAGAAATGACCGGGTGCTGAAGCCCTCCGTTATCGCGCAGTATAATGACGTATATGATCTGTGGACGAGTGAGCGGCGTGCCTGATGTACGCCGCTATTACTGTATTTTACCACAGGGCTGGTTTTCTGCTGCCAGCCCTGTGGTTCTCAGACATCAACTGTGAGCGGCATCAACCGATGTACGGTATGCCATAAGCACGTACTGATCCATCAGATTTGTCAGTGGTTCACTCTGACCCTGACGTGCAATGATCCATTGCTCCAGATCTTTTTCTGATTTGTGTTTCAGGTTTTTCGTCCAGTCGTCAAGGCTGTTTCCGGTCATTAAGTCAAGCCAGCAGAGCCAGACCAGTTTGAGACGTAACTCCGTGCCGCCAAACTGACGGAAGAGGCTGATCAGTTTGTTTGCCAGAGAATGTTGCTTCAGGCGCTCACATTCAGACAGCAGGATCCCTTCCAGCATCGGATGATGAACCAGCAGGTGTTCGCTGGTGCATAAATTCACCACCAGATCATCATCCAGGGACGGGGAGCTCCGTTTGTCCGGACCATAAATCAGCCGGTGCAGACTCTGGGGAACGATGGCAATCTCCGGTTTTTCGCCATTGAATGACACCCACCCGGGCGTCAGATTATGGAAATAGTAGATATTCGGATGACACACGCCCCATGATACGGCGTGCCGGGTGAAGCCGGTCAGCCATTTCTGGTAGTTTTCATGGAGCAGCTCGTAACGGGTCTGATACTGTTGTTTCATTTTCATATTCCTCACGGGGGATAACAGGCAGCAGAGCGCCGCCGGCAGGCCGGAGATTGCGTCTGCTGTGGGCGAAGGGTTAGTGGTTAAAAATTACAGACGGGACTGTGCAATACGCGCCTGCAGCCAGGCTTCCACTTCACTTTTCAGCCAGCGGGAGCTGCGCCCCATTTTGATGGGCGCAGGAAAGCCCCCATCTTTGATGAGTTTGTCAAACCACTTATCGGTAAGGCCGGTCAGTTGAGTGATAAACGCCATGTCGACCATCTGGTCATCCATCAGCGAAACTGGGGTAGCCATGAGAATGTTCCTCCGGATGTTGTTAAACCAGCCGGTGTGGTCATGAAAACAGCGCGCCACCTTCACCGGCATAACAACCGGGGAGAAACGTAAAAAATAATCGGGAATGTGGCTGTCCGGAGATAAACGGGGGGATTGCGATGGCAGAGCCGTAGCGGAATCCCGGGGGGGGGGGGGTTGCGAAAAGATGCTTCCGCACGCACGCGCGATAAAGAGGGGATAGTTTTCGTGAGGACAGGGAGAGAAGCAGGCGTTCTGATAATTGCAGAGTTGTTTTCGGAGGTGGTTACAGTGAGTCAGCCCGTTCCTGGCGAGCAGGAGACTGATATCACCGATGGGATAAGGTTGTCTGATTGGTATTATAAATATAAGAAGTCATCAGAGAGTAACGTAAAGGATTTGCCAGAATAACCTAAGAGAGTAAATCTCTCCGGTAACAGAGCGCTGTGAAGCATTCTGTATCAGAGTGCAGATACATGAACGCTGATGCGTAAAATCAGCAGTGACACGCCAGCTCCCCCTATGCCCATTCCTGTATAAGACATGAACTGAGTGTATTAATGCTTCTGCCCTGAGACTGAGCCGGTGAGTGAGGGGCTGAGAAATCCCTCTTGACACAGCTCTAACCAGAAATACTTCCCCGGTTGTTGCGGTGCGTCCGGATCCCCGATAACGGAACACTAAGGCTGTATTGCGGGACACCGGGTAAGTAGCAGCCCGTAAGGCGTTCTGTCAACGCCAGAAAAAATGATTTCCCACACGCGTTATAGACTCACTCCTGTGGACCTGGAAGCCCGTAACTCTGCGGTTGCCCACTGACTGACGGAACTGACCGCAAATTTTACGAGTGCGTGCTGGGCTTCAGTCTGGTCACCTGAGCGTTCGGTAACGGAGGCGCGGGCGGTAATAGGCTGATTTTCAGGTATTACCGGCTTACAGCGTGTGGTTGATATTGAGGGGCTGTGAGTTTCGCGTATTTGTCAGAAACCCAGACGAGTTTTCCTGTATGGGACGAAATAAGGCAGCGGCAATACCTGGAAAAATTTAATATGGTATGAAGGAGAACCTGTCGGTTACGCTTAATATACCCGGTACACTGTCAGCTCAGGGGATACATGAACCGTTATCTCACCAGCTACACAGTATATACACACTGACGCTGACAGTAGTCAGCAGGACCACAATAATCAGTGCCAGCAGTATGGTAACGATACGGTCTGTATTCCGGTAATAGCCGAAGGGGTCGACAGAACCACAATACGGGCAACACACTGTATTATGAGTAATCGCGTTTCCACAGTCCCTGCACTTCTTTTTGCGTATCACCATCACTCCCTCCTCACAGCCTTACCCGTAACCGGTTTTTTACATTAAAAAAACAACGCTGAAAATTCAACCGTCAGTCCGGAGACGACCGTTCGGGTTATCACAGAGTGCCTGAGACAGTGTCCTGCCGGAGGTCACTTCAGGGACTCTGCGCATTTTTTACGACGTGGCTATTCCGTATGAACCATACGGAGATTTAACCATGACCTACAAATACAACCCCTTCTGGCAGCAACGTATTCGTGAGACGGTGCGGCACGCACTGAATGTTCATCCCCGCCTGACGGCATTGCGGGTTGACCTGCGTTTCCCGGATGTACCGGCAGCAACGGACGCAGCTGTGATATCCCGCTTCATCAATGCCCTGAAAGCCCGAATCGACGCTTACCAGAAACGTAAGCATCGGGAAGGTAAACGCGTGCATCCCACAACCCTGCATTACGTCTGGGCCCGGGAGTTTGGGGAGTGCAAAGGTAAAAAACACTATCACCTGATGCTGCTGGTTAACCGGGATACCTGGTGTCGTGCCGGTGATTACCGTGCTCCGGGATCACTGGCCGGGATGATTAAACAGGCGTGGTGCAGTGCCCTGGGAGTGGATGTCGGGTGCCATGCCACGCTGGTGCATTTCCCGGCCTGGCCGGCGGTGTGGCTGGAACGCGATGATGACACTGGCTTTCAGCAGGTGCTGGAACGTGCTGACTATCTGGCGAAGGAACATACCAAAGCTCACTGCACCGGTGAGCGCAATTTTGGCTGTAGCCGGAGTTGAGCACGACTGGCGCGCCAATACCCGGCAAACCAAAAGTATGGGTTGTTGTCTGGCGGCAACGATGTATCCACTCGCCCACTGACTGTTTTTTACGTCAGTGTTCCATTGTGTGACAACCACAGTGCTGTAACAGCAACCAGCCTGCTTTACCCAAACTCCAGTCCAGATTTTAACTGAACCGCCATTCACACCCTGACCACGCTGCCCGTACCGGGACGGCTGTTGCCTGCGTGTCGTCTGGCGGCTGAGGAATATGACTATGTACGCAAAATCCTTTATCGCTCTTGATGGCAACGGACGTCTGACGGGCGCCCGTACTGCACAGGCCGCACCTTATGCTAACTACACCTGCCACTTGTGTGGCAGTGCACTCAGATACCATCCGCAATACGACACTGAACTTCCCTGGTTTGAACACACTGACGACAGGCTGACAGAGCACGGTCAACAGTGCCCTTATGTCAGGCCGGAGCGCAGAGAAATACAGTTGATTAAACGTCTGCAGCAATTCGTACCGGATGCCTTACCCGTGGTGCGTAAAGCCAGCTGGCACTGCAGACAATGTCACCACGATTATTATGGGGAGCGGTACTGCACACACTGCCAGACCGGAGGATTCAGTATTCCCCGGACAACTCAGGAGGAAATATGCGAATTCTGAACTGTTATATGGCGAATGACAGCAAAGGCCATTTTGTTACGGCGAAAGAAGCAGCGAAGCACAACCGCCAGGACGTTTTGTGCTGTGTGTCCTGTGGATGCCCGTTAACACTTCAGCGGGGCAATGACGGACAACCACCGTGGTTTGAACATGACCAGATGACTGTCGCTGAGAAAATCCTGCTGCGATGCACCTGGCTTGACCCGGCAGAGAAAGAGGCCCGTCGTTTGCATCTGCAGGGTATGACGGTTCCGGATTATACGGTGAAGGTGAGAAAGTGGTTTTGTGTGATGTGTGACGAAAATTATGAGGGGGAAAAGTGCTGCCCGAGTTGTGGTACCGGGGTATACAGCAGGGAGGGGGGGCAGGAGGGCAACTGGAAGGATAGGAACTGAGCGGTTCAGTCGCGGAAATCAGTTGCAGAGCTGTAATGATATCTCCGGGAGTGCTGCGTTGGTAGGGGCATCCCGGGATAGAGAAATTTTAGCACTTTGCCCTGAATGATTGTAGACGTCCCGAGTACTCGTACCGGTCTGAGTTATTACAGTTAGATATTCACTTTTTCTCCCGCATACTTCACATCTGTCAACGACGGATGAAAAGTGGTTCTTCCGCAACCTGGGTGGAAGAAAATGGATGAAACTTTCTGGCGAACAAGGATCTAAGCTGTTTTAAGTTATGGGCAACGCAATGCACTCTCTTAAGACACTTCTACAGTTACCTTGCGGATGGCGATGCAGTCGACAAATTATTAGCTCTGACGGTATAACCCTCCATCTCCACGGAAAACGCAAAACAGCACAATGTCCTGAATGCTTTAAGCGTAGCGACTCTGTTCATAGTTGTCGTCGGCGCCGGATACAGCATCTACCCTGCTCAGGGCAGACGCTATGGCTTGTATTTTCCGTCCGCCACTGGTACTGCCGTAACCCGGCTTGTTCACGTAAAATTTTTGCCGAGTCGCTTGCTCCCTTCGCCAGTTCACACCAGCAGTCTTCACAGGCGTTACAAAATTAACAACGTCAACTGGGATTAATAGCTGGAGGTGAGGCTGGAAAACGGGCTGCAACGGCAGTGGGTCTCCGTTGCAGTGCTGATACTCTTCTTCGCAGGCTTATCAATACCCCGGAGACGAAACAGTCAGGCGCGCCTCATGTCGGTATTGATGAGTGGGCGTGGCATCGGGGCCACTGCTGCGGTATGTTAATAGTCAATCCTGATACTCACCGTCCCCTCGTCCTGCTTCCCGGCCGTGATCAGCGTACGCTGGCGACCTGGTTCAGAAAATATCCGGAAATACAGGTTGTCTCGCGTGATCGCAGTGGAGTCTATGCGACAGCAGCACGTGAAGGTGCACCTCAGGCCAGACAGGTGGCCGATCGATGGCACCTGCTAAAAAATATTGGTGATGAGCCTGAACGAATGATGTACAGACATATGCCTCTGATACGTCTTGTTGTCAGAGAGTTATCACTGAAGAAATCACCTGAGCCAGAAATATCTGTGCCTGTAGCATCGCTCCGTCGTCTGGAACGCCTTAAACAGCACATCCGCAAAAAACGGCATCAGCGTTGGACAGAGGTTATGGCCCTGCATAACAAGGGATGTAGTTTCAGGGAAATATCCCGTATTACAGGCCTGTCGCGAGTGACAGTCAGTCGCTGGGTGGGTTCAGGAACATTCCCTGAAATGTCAACCAGGCCTCCAAAGCGAGGGCTTCTGGACCCATGGAGGGAGTGGTTAAAAGAGCAACGAGAATGTGGTAATTATAACTCCGGCCGGATATGGCGGGAAATGGTGGCCAGGGGGGTTACAGGCAGTGAAACCATCGTCAGGGATGCTGTTGCCAAATGGCATAAAGGCTGGATCCCACCGGTTACTACTGCCGCAAGACTTCCTTCAGTGTCACGGGTAAGCCGCTGGTTGATGCCCTGGAGAATAATCAGGGGTGAAGAAAATTATGCTTTCCGATTTATTAGTCTGATGTGTGAAAAAGAACCGGAGTTGAAAATAGCGCAGCAACTGGTACTCGAGTTCTACCGTATTCTGAAAACCTAAAATAAATCACAGCTAAGCAGCTGGTTCACTCGGGTCCACGAAAGCGGCTCAGCAGAACTTCGGTGCGTAGCTGCGGGGATGGAAGCTGATGCTGCGGCTATATGTGAGGCAATCAGCAGTCGCTGGAGTACTGGTGTTGTCGAAGGTCATGTAAATCGCCTGAAGGTGCTGATACGCCAGATGTATGGTCGAGCCGGACTTGAACTACTTAGGCGGAGGGTAATGAGTCCACTGGCATGAAAATCTTCACCTAGGTTGAGGAAGAGCCACTTTTGCACTGTTCGTGACAGTATGGCCTTTATGTACTCACTTTGTTACCGGTAGCTGGATCATCACTACCGTGCCGCAAATGGTGGTGAACAGCATCAATTGTGGAATGAATGTTGCCGAAGCGACCAATGCGCCTCGTTTCCACCATCAGTGGTTGCCGGACGAGCTGCGTGTTGAAAAGGGTTTAGTCCGGATACGCTCAAGCTGCTGGAAGCAAAAGGTCAGAAAGTGGCGCTGAATGAGGCGATGGGCAGCACGCAAAGCATTATGGTTGGGTCGGATGGTGAGTTGTACGGCGCATCCGACTCGCGCTTGGTGGATGATTTAACGGCGGGGTATTAATTGACATCCCCCGGCGCAATGTGCCGGGGGATAATGGTTTTATGCGGTCAATAATCGTCCGGGATTATCGATACAGAGTTTTTTGAGGATCGTTTTATCGACGCCGCGCTCCGCCAGATAGGCCAGAAAAACATCTGGAACAAATCCCCAGCCATTACCGCCATTTTTAGCCCACATTTGTTTAAGGAAGACATCGTGGCTGAGAACAAGCTGATCGGCGTATCCCAACTCAATGAGATGAGCGACGGCATCGGCAGTCTCCTGCACCCCTGGCGCTATTCCCTCTTTCGGGAAGGTAATGTCTAGGCCAATCATGTCGAATTCCAGCCAGACACCTTTATCAAGCATTTTCCGCTGATACGCCACGTCTTTTCCTGACGGATCCGAGTGTGCGAGAGAGACTTTATTTGGCGAGACGCCCATTTCACCTAACACAATGTCGAGTACTTCATCACCGCGACGAAGCCAGCCCGGCATGTGAATATTCATCGCCACATGAGGATTGTTAATCTGTGCCAGCGAGGCAGCCCGCAAGCTGTTATGCTCGGCTTCGGTAAATGTCGGTGAGACACCTATTTCACCGATCATTCCGGCACGAATATCCGTATCGCCAATCCCTTGATTCAATTCTTTATCGATCGTTGTCGCTAGTTCATCAACCGTTTTATGAATTCTCTGGCTTTCAAATTTTTCCAGGTAGGGACCGGAGGAAGCAACAATATTCAGACCTGTTTTTAATGCGACTTCTCGTAATGCCTGCGCATCTCGTCCGATAGACTCAGACCCTGTGGCATCAACAATGGTGCGACCACCGAGCGAGATAAAGTTATTAATTTCGAAGATCACATCTTCAATAGGTTTGCGGTCCATATTATCAGCGCAGCAATAAGGATCGTGTTTTAATGCCCACTGGATTTCTGCCGTGACTTTTTTATCAACAAGCCGTTGTGAAAAAGGATAGCAAGGAGCATCCACAACAGAGGAAAGATCGTTGAACAGATGTTCATGAGGAAGTGTTAGCCCCATATCTTCACGGGCGACGGGGCCCGTCACAGTTTGTAGATAATCTTTCATGATTATACCTCCATTTTCTTCATTGTTTTCGAGGCTCTGTATTCCGGAATAGTGGTAACAATTGCACCGACCAGTGCAAACAGTGTTCCGATGATCGTGACCAGATAAACGGTATTGCCCAGCGATGGAATTAATACGTCAATCAATACTGATCCCAGTAACTGGCCCGCCGTTGAAGCAACCCCCAGCATCAGTAACCCAAGACCTCTGACCAAAATGGCCATTAAACCGATAGACATTAGTCCAAGCGGGCCGCCAAGATACATCCACCAGACATCTGGTAATTGAACAGTGACGTGCCCTAATGCGACACGAATAGCTAGCGCTGTGCCTAAAACACAAAATCCAACGATGAAATTCCAGGTGATTGAAACCAGCATGGATCCCGTAGCTTCAGCTACTTTTGCATTTCCAGCGGGCTGCCATCCTGCAAGCAAACCAGCTAAGAACGGAAGAATGGCAAGTAAAATGAAAGAGGTAGAATGCCACTGCGGTGACACAACAAAAATCGTAGCAATAACCGCAAATAATGCACCGATGATGCGATAAGGGGTAAAGTATTTTTTCTCGTCGACACCGATACCAAAGCGATCGCAAAGTAAACCAGACAGCAATAGCGCGGAGATCAGTGCGGTCTGAAACGTTGCGACCCCGAGTGCGCTGGCTGATGCGCCTTCAGAAAATACCACCATCGCTCCACAGAGACCGGCAAACCAGTTCCAGAGAGGAACTTTTCGGTTTTTAATCAGAGAAGGAATTGCCGCAAATTGTTGCCGGGTTTCTTTTCGCGCCATAATAATAAAAAACATCACGACTAAACCACTGGCAAAGGAGATAACTGCGCATGCATTACCGTCCTGTAACCAGTGACCTAATTGACCATTCACCGCTGATTGCATAGGGGAGAGCATACCCGCAAGAATCGTGGCAAGCATCCATAAGGGAGTTGAGTACTTATTCTTTTTCATACATCAATCCTTCTATTATAGTAAATGGAGTAACTGGTGTTACCCCATTATTATTATTATCTTGCAATATGAGTCAGTATATTTACCCACAACGCGGTATAGAACGGCCAGGACATAAACTGCTGTGTACCCCAGTGCGGTGAACAGTCACTCATAAAGCAGGCTATTTTCCCGTTGTGATAGTTACCAAAGACCAGTAATGGATCGTTGTTTATTGTTAATACCACCTCAGCATTTTCTTTAGCGATCGCCCGGTTATAACCTAGGAAAAAAGGATATTCAGAGAACCCTTTAATAACCGGATGGTCAGGTTGTGATGGCTGTGCAATAACCCCCTCTGGTTTTTCGACACGATCGTCACCATCTAACATCGTAACCGGGAGCACATCAGCCAGAACTGTATTTTTATAATTGGCTTTTGCTTCAATTCCCATGAATGAGAGATAGCCGCCAATCATCAATAACCCACCACCGTTATTCACATATTCTTTAATCAGTTCGAGAGCGTTTGGTTTTATGCGAAGCTGATAAAAAGTATCATTTTGTAGCAGGAAAGTATTACTACCAATATCACTAATAACGATGGCATCATATTGTTCTAACTGTGCCACATCTTCAGGGAAGGCAATTTGTACCGTATGTGCCGGCATATAGGTGACATCTACCTGACTATTTTTCAGACATTGGAGTAACCAGGTCGCACCTTCTTCATATTTACTTGAGGTAAAACTGTCATATCCTTTTGAATGAATCATATGAATATGCCAGGATTCTCCAATAAAGAGCACCTTTAGTGATTTTTTGGTGTTATTCATTCTCTGTCCCTTCTTAATGCGTAAAAATAGTTTGCTGATAATGTATACTCTGAATTCGATGTATCACAGATTCATGTTCAGGCATGTCGGAAGCATTGCTTGTCTCCACCGCCAGGGATGCAAAGGCGCTGGCATAACACAGTGCTGATTCCAGTGATTTTCCTTTCGCAAGTCCTGATGCCAGAGCGCCGTTAAAAGCATCCCCGGCTCCTGCCGTATTTTTAACGACCGCTGGAAACGCTGGCGAATGAATGAATTTTTTGCCATCAAATGCGAGTGAGCCCTTGCTACCGAGCGTGATAACCGTGTTTTTTACCCCTTTATTGTGGATAGCTTCTGCAGCTCGTTTAGCTGATTCAAGATCGTGTACGTCTATGCCGGACAGTAAACCAGCTTCTGTTTCATTGGGGGTGATATAATCAACATCCTGAATAAGTTCGTTGACGATATCATTATAGGGTGCCGGGTTAATAATGACCGGGATACTGTTTTTTTGCGCCAATGTGATCGCTTGTTGCAGAGCGGTATAATTTGTTTCGAGCTGCAGAAGTATGACATCAGAATTAATAATCGCTTCTTTCTGAATAGTTATTTCATCGGACGACATTGTCATGTTGGCACCGGGATAGATCGCAATAACATTATCGCCAGTACCTTCATTAACAAGGATCGTGGCAGTTCCGGTTTGCGTTTCTTTCGTTTGATAAATTATACTTTTATAAATCTTAGACGAATTCATAAAGTTGATCGCATAATCACTAAAGTGATCTGTACCTACTTTTGTTATGAAATAAACATCAGTATCGGCAAAGCTTGCTGCCAGCGCCTGGTTACAACCTTTTCCCCCCGGTGAAAATATAAAATTACTTGCCAGAAGCGATTCTCCGATAGTGGGAAGCCTCGGCAAATAACTGATGATATCAACATTAAACGAACCAATAACGCATACTTGACTTTTCATAGTTGAGTGGCCTTTTTTTATTCCCTGGGCTGTATCATAATTTTCAAGCGCATAAGCGATTTCATTTTTCGCAATAGTATCAAGCGAGTCTAGGACGATAAAAGCACCGCCATGACATCGAGTCAGATAGCCAAGTCTGGCAAGTTCATTAAGATCTGATCGAATAGTTTCTTTCGTTACATTGAGGCTATTGGACAGATCGGATACTTTTACAGAACCGAATTTACTGAGTCGTTTCAATATTTCATGATGGCGTTCAAATTTCATGCTTCACCTCACTTCAGTTACGTTAATATCTGTCGATGTATATTGATGTGATAATCACCATAAAGTGGCGGGGAAAAGCAAAAAAAATCAAAAATAGCCGGAGAAAAGGTAAGCGTTAATGGAGAATCATATTGATGCTTATTTATTGGTGAGAACTACGTTCCATGGCAGGAGTTCATCAATACGGTTGGAAGGTTATTCCGGCAGTACGCTCAGGATATGGCGCAGATACTCTTCCGGATCAATGTCGTTCAGAAGGCAAGTGCCGATAAGCCCATACAACAGTGCACTGCGCTCGCCGTCGAAGAACATAAAGTTTTTATTTCCGAGACAGATGGCACAAAGGGCTTTTTCCGCGGCATTATGTCTGCCTCCGCCTGACCGTCAACACTGTAATAACAGAGTGCGCCCCACTGATTCAGTACACAGCTGAACCATTCTCCCAGTCTGGATTTTTGGACAGCGTGGCATTTTTCTCCACCATCCACGCATGCAGTGAGTCCAGTAACAGTTTGCTCTTCCTCTGCCTGACCACAAGATGTTCTGGTTCTGGCATACTGAATTTGGCCACCTGAGCATAGGTAATATGCTCACCTTAGAACAACACAGATGCTCCAATGAAAAAAGGAAATTTCAGCGCAGAGTTTAAACGCGAATCCACTCAACTAGTTGTTAACCAGAACTTTACGGTGGCAGGTACCATCCAAAGCTATGGATGTCGGTCTTTCCACAATGACAAGATAAGTCAAACAACTGCGTGATGAGCATCAGAGCAAAACACCAAAAGCCTCTCTGATGACACCAGAACAAATCGAAATACGTGAGCTGAGGAAAAAGCGGCAACGTATTGAAATAGAGAATGAAATATTAGAAAAGGCTACGGCGCTCTTGATGTCAGACTCCCTAAACAGTTCTCGATAATCGAGAAGCTCAGAGCGCATTATCTGGTGATCGCACTTTGCCATGTGTGCAGGATTCATCGAAGCAGCTACAGAGATTGGAAAAACCGTCCTGAAAAAAAGACGGTAGACGGGCTGTATTACGTAGTCAGGTAATTGAGCTTAATGGCGGAGCAAGGAACATCGCCACAATTGCAACCCGGAGAGACTACCAGATGGGACGCAAGCTTGCTGGCAGTCTCATGAAAGAACAGGGGCTGGTCAGCTGTCAGCCGTTGACCCTCCGGTACAGGCATGGCAGTCATGAACTTGTAGCTATCCTAAGAACTTGAAGGGCGCTTAGCTGTGACACAGCTAAATCAAGTATGGTGACGTGACCTATATCTGGACTGGTAAACGATGGGGATACCCGCTTACGCGAGAGCAATAAGTGGCTGGCCACCATTCTCGATACAAAACTCTGCTGAATAGCAGCGATTTTCCCAGCGTGGTGCGTCTTTTGCATTTTACTGGTTCTGAGTTATCAATTATCTGTTCACTAATGACTACTCTAAAAAGTTGTATCAATTTAAGTGATATAGGGAGTCTGGAGATTCAGGGGGCCAGCCTAGGAACATTGGTTACATTTTTAGTTTCCAAACATTTTATTGTTCGAACTTCGGAGCAATCAGATTATCCAGATTGAATGTCTTCTCCCATTCTTCCTGTGTGAGTAGCTTACGTTCGACAACCACTATCTGATGGAGGGATTTGCC
>NZ_JBJQLL010000054.1:0-17957 GCF_046486405.1 Escherichia sp. WS338
TCTGCCGATAACAGCAGGCCAGTTTTACGGTGTCTGGCAGCACTTTTATGACGACAACTTCTCCGGCACGGATTTCACCACTCACTATGTGGTGCTCGGTTTTCGCTTCAGAGTAGCGGAAGAAGAACTGTTACTGCCGGATGAGCAGCATGACGATTACCGCTGGCTGACGCCGGATGCACTGCTCGCCAGTGACAATGTTCACGCTAACAGCCGCGCCTATTTTCTCGCTGAGAAGCGTGCCGGAGTACCCGGATTATGAAAATACTGGTCTACGGCATTAACTACTCGCCGGAGTTAACCGGCATCGGCAAATACACCGGAGAGATGGTGGAATGGCTTGCGGCACAAGGTCATGAGGTGCGGGTCATTACCGCACCGCCTTACTACCCGCAGTGGCAGGTGGGCGAGAACTATTCCGCCTGGCGGTACAAACGGGAAGAGGGGGCCGCCACGGTGTGGCGCTGCCCGCTGTACGTGCCAAAACAGCCGAGCACCCTGAAACGCCTGTTGCATCTCGGCAGTTTTGCCGTCAGCAGTTTTTTTCCGTTGATGGCGCAACGTCGCTGGAAGCCGGATCGCATTATCGGCGTAGTGCCAACGCTGTTTTGCACACTGGGAATGCGCCTGCTGGCGAAACTTTCTGGTGCGCGTACCGTGCTGCATATTCAGGATTACGAAGTGGACGCCATGCTGGGGCTGGGCCTTGCCGGAAAAGGCAAAGGCGGCAAAGTGGCACAGCTGGCGACGGCGTTCGAACGTAGCGGACTGCATAACGTCGATAACGTCTCCACGATTTCGCGTTCGATGATGAATAAAGCCATCGAAAAAGGCGTGGCGGCAGAAAACGTCATCTTCTTCCCCAACTGGTCAGAAATTGCCCGTTTTCAGCATGTCGCAGACGCCGATGTTGATGCCCTTCGTAACCAGCTTGGCCTGCCGGATAACAAAAAAATCATTCTTTACTCCGGCAATATTGGTGAAAAGCAGGGGCTGGAAAACGTTATTGAAGCTGCCGATCGCCTGCGTGATGAACCGCTGATTTTTGCCATTGTCGGGCAGGGCGGCGGCAAAGCGCGGCTTGAAAAAATGGCGCAGCAGCGTGGACTGCGCAACATGCAATTTTTCCCGCTGCAATCGTATGACGCTTTACCCGCACTGCTGAAGATGGGGGATTGCCATCTGGTGGTGCAAAAACGCGGCGCGGCAGATGCCGTATTGCCGTCGAAACTGACCAATATTCTGGCGGTAGGCGGTAACGCGGTGATTACTGCTGAAGCCCACACAGAACTGGGACAGCTTTGCGAAACCTTTCCGGGCATTGCGGTTTGCGTAGAACCGGAATCGGTCGAGGCGCTGGTGGCGGGGATCCGTCAGGCGCTCCTGCTGCCCAAACACAACACGGTGGCACGTGAATATGCCGAACGCACGCTCGATAAAGAGAACGTGTTACGTCAATTTATAAATGATATTCGGGGATAATTATGGCGCAGTCGAAACTCTATCCAGTTGTGATGGCAGGTGGCTCCGGTAGCCGCTTATGGCCGCTTTCCCGCGTACTTTACCCCAAGCAGTTTTTATGCCTGAA
The DNA here is from genome assembly GCF_046486405.1 of Escherichia sp. WS338. Classification (NCBI taxonomy): domain Bacteria; kingdom Pseudomonadati; phylum Pseudomonadota; class Gammaproteobacteria; order Enterobacterales; family Enterobacteriaceae; genus Escherichia; species Escherichia sp. WS338. The sequence goes on from NZ_JBJQLL010000054.1 coordinate 1,589, forward strand.
AGGCGATCTTACCATGCTGCAAACCACCATCTGCCGCCTGAACGGCGTGGAGTGCGAAAGCCCGGTGGTGATTTGCAATGAGCAGCACCGCTTTATTGTCGCGGAACAGCTGCGTCAACTAAATAAACTCACCGAGAACATTATTCTCGAACCGGCAGGGCGTAACACTGCACCTGCCATTGCGCTGGCGGCGCTGGCGGCAAAACGTCATAGCCCGGAAAACGACCCATTAATGCTGGTGCTGGCAGCGGATCATGTGATTGCCGACGAAGACGCGTTCCGTGCCGCCGTGCGTAATGCCATGCCGTATGCCGAAGCGGGTAAGCTGGTCACCTTCGGCATTGTGCCGGATCTACCTGAAACCGGATATGGCTATATTCGTCGCGGTGAAGTGTCGGCGGGCGAGCAGGATACGGTGGCCTTTGAAGTGGCGCAGTTTGTCGAAAAACCGAATCTGGAAACCGCTCAGGCCTATGTGGCAAGCGGCGAATATTACTGGAACAGCGGTATGTTCCTGTTCCGTGCCGGACGCTATCTCGAAGAACTGAAAAAATATCGCCCGGATATTCTCGATGCCTGCGAAAAAGCGATGAGCGCCGTCGATCCGGATCTCGATTTTATTCGTGTGGATGAAGAAGCGTTTCTGGCCTGCCCGGAAGAGTCGGTGGATTACGCGGTCATGGAACGAACGGCAGATGCCGTTGTGGTGCCGATGGATGCAGGCTGGAGCGATGTCGGCTCCTGGTCCTCTTTATGGGAGATCAGCGCCCACACCGCCGAGGGCAACGTTTGCCATGGCGATGTGATTAATCACAAAACTGAAAACAGCTATGTGTATGCCGAATCTGGCCTGGTCACCACCGTCGGGGTGAAAGATTTGGTGGTAGTGCAGACCAAAGATGCGGTGCTGATTGCCGACCGTAACGCGGTACAGGATGTGAAAAAAGTGGTCGAGCAGATCAAAGCCGATGGTCGCCATGAGCATCGGGTACATCGCGAAGTGTATCGTCCGTGGGGCAAATATGACTCTATCGACGCGGGCGACCGCTATCAGGTGAAACGCATCACCGTGAAACCGGGCGAAGGCTTGTCAGTACAGATGCACCATCACCGCGCGGAACACTGGGTAGTGGTCGCGGGAACGGCAAAAGTCACTATTGACGGTGATATCAAACTGCTTGGTGAAAACGAGTCCATTTATATTCCGCTGGGGGCGACGCACTGCCTGGAAAACCCGGGGAAAATTCCGCTCGATTTAATTGAAGTGCGCTCCGGCTCTTATCTCGAAGAGGATGATGTGGTGCGCTTCGCGGATCGCTACGGACGGGTGTAGCCGTTGAATAATCACCCGGAATAAATCTCCGGCAAATAACGACAAAAACAAAATTGGCCGTTTCGGTCAGGGCCAACTATTGCCTGAAAAAGGGTAACGACATGAAAAAATTAACCTGCTTTAAAGCCTATGATATTCGCGGGAAATTAGGCGAAGAACTGAATGAAGATATTGCCTGGCGCATTGGTCGCGCTTATGGCGAATTTCTCAAACCGAAAACCATTGTGTTAGGCGGTGATGTCCGCCTCACCAGCGAAACCTTAAAACTGGCGCTGGCGAAAGGTTTACAGGATGCGGGCGTCGACGTGCTGGATATTGGAATGTCCGGCACCGAAGAGATCTATTTCGCCACGTTCCATCTCGGTGTGGATGGTGGCATCGAAGTTACCGCCAGCCATAACCCGATGGATTACAACGGCATGAAACTGGTGCGCGAAGGGGCTCGTCCGATCAGCGGGGATACCGGACTGCGCGACGTCCAGCGTTTGGCAGAAGCCAACGACTTCCCTCCCGTTGATGAAACCAAACGCGGTCGCTATCAGCAAATCAATCTGCGTGACGCTTACGTTGATCACCTGTTCGGTTATATCAATGTCAAAAACCTCACGCCGCTCAAGCTGGTGATCAACTCCGGGAACGGCGCAGCGGGTCCGGTGGTGGACGCCATTGAAGCCCGCTTTAAAGCCCTCGGCGCGCCCGTGGAATTAATCAAAGTGCACAACACGCCGGACGGCAATTTCCCCAACGGTATTCCTAACCCACTACTGCCGGAATGCCGCGACGACACCCGCAATGCGGTCATCAAACACGGCGCGGATATGGGCATTGCCTTTGATGGCGATTTTGACCGCTGCTTCCTGTTTGACGAAAAAGGGCAGTTTATTGAGGGCTACTACATTGTCGGCCTGTTGGCAGAAGCATTCCTCGAAAAAAATCCCGGCGCGAAGATCATCCATGATCCGCGTCTCTCCTGGAACACTATTGATGTGGTGACTGCTGCAGGCGGCACGCCGGTAATGTCGAAAACCGGACACGCCTTTATTAAAGAACGGATGCGCAAGGAAGACGCCATCTACGGTGGCGAAATGAGCGCCCACCATTACTTCCGTGATTTCGCTTACTGCGACAGCGGCATGATCCCATGGCTGCTGGTCGCCGAACTGGTGTGCCTGAAAGGAAAAACGCTGGGCGAACTGGTGCGCGACCGGATGGCGGCGTTTCCGGCAAGCGGTGAGATCAACAGCAAACTGGCGCAACCCGTTGAGGCGATTAACCGCGTGGAACAGCATTTTAGCCGTGAGGCGCTGGCGGTGGATCGCACCGATGGCATCAGCATGACCTTTGCCGACTGGCGCTTTAATCTGCGCTCCTCCAACACCGAACCGGTGGTGCGGTTGAATGTGGAATCACGCGGTGATGTGCCGCTGATGGAAGCGCGAACGCGAACTCTGCTGACGTTGCTGAACGAGTAATGTCGGATCTTCCCTTACCCCACTGCGGGTAAGGGGTTAAAAACAGGAACAACGATGACAAATCTAAAAAAGCGCGAGCGAGCGAAAACCAATGCATCGTTAATCTCTATGGTGCAACGCTTTTCAGATATCACCATCATGTTTGCCGGGCTATGGCTGGTTTGCGAAGTGAGCGGACTGTCATTCCTCTACATGCACCTGTTGGTGGCGTTGATTACGCTGGTGGTGTTCCAGATGCTGGGCGGCATCACCGATTTTTATCGCTCATGGCGCGGTGTTCGGGCAGCGACAGAATTTGCCCTGTTGCTACAAAACTGGACCTTAAGCGTGATTTTCAGCGCCGGACTGGTGGCGTTCAACAATGATTTCGACACGCAACTGAAAATCTGGCTGGCGTGGTATGGGCTGACCAGTATCGGACTGGTGGTTTGCCGTTCATGTATTCGTATTGGGGCGGGCTGGCTGCGTAATCATGGCTATAACAAGCGTATGGTCGCCGTAGCGGGGGATTTAGCCGCCGGACAAATGCTGATGGAGAGCTTCCGTAATCAGCCGTGGTTAGGGTTTGAAGTGGTGGGCGTTTACCACGACCCGAAACCGGGCGGCGTTTCTAACGACTGGGCGGGCAATCTGCAACAACTGGTCGAGGATGCGAAAGCGGGCAAGATTCATAACGTCTATATCGCGATGCAGATGTGCGACGGCGCGCGAGTGAAAAAACTGGTCCATCAACTGGCGGACACCACCTGTTCGGTGCTGCTGATCCCCGATGTCTTTACCTTCAACATTCTCCATTCCCGTATCGAAGAGATGAACGGCGTACCGGTGGTGCCGCTGTATGACACGCCGCTTTCCGGGGTTAACCGCCTGATAAAACGTGCAGAAGACATTGTGCTGGCAACGCTTATCCTGCTGCTGATCTCCCCGGTGCTGTGCTGCATTGCGCTGGCGGTGAAACTGAGCTCACCGGGGCCGGTTATTTTCCGCCAGACTCGCTACGGCATGGATGGCAAGCCGATCAAAGTGTGGAAGTTCCGTTCCATGAAAGTGATGGAGAACGACAAAGTGGTGACTCAGGCGACGCAGAACGATCCGCGCGTCACCAAAGTGGGGAACTTTCTGCGCCGTACCTCGCTGGATGAATTGCCGCAGTTTATCAATGTGCTGACCGGGGGGATGTCGATTGTCGGTCCACGTCCGCACGCAGTAGCGCATAACGAACAGTATCGACAGCTCATTGAAGGCTACATGCTGCGCCATAAGGTGAAACCGGGCATTACCGGCTGGGCGCAGATTAACGGCTGGCGCGGCGAAACCGACACGCTGGAGAAAATGGAAAAACGCGTCGAGTTCGACCTTGAGTACATCCGCGAATGGAGCGTCTGGTTCGATATCAAAATCGTTTTCCTGACGGTGTTCAAAGGTTTCGTTAACAAAGCGGCATATTGATATGAGCTTACGTGAAAAAACCATCAGCGGCGCGAAGTGGTCGGCGATTGCCACGGTGATCATCATCGGCCTCGGGCTGGTGCAGATGACCGTGCTGGCGCGGATTATCGACAACCACCAGTTCGGCCTGCTGACTGTGTCGCTGGTGATTATCGCGCTGGCAGATACGCTTTCTGACTTCGGTATCGCTAACTCCATTATTCAGCGAAAAGAAATCAGTCACCTTGAACTCACCACGTTGTACTGGCTGAACGTCGGGCTGGGGATCGTGGTGTGCGTGGTGGTGTTTTTGTTGAGTGATCTCATCGGCGACGTGCTGAATAACCCGGACCTGGCACCGTTGATTAAAACATTGTCGCTGGCGTTTGTGGTGATCCCCCACGGGCAACAGTTCCGCGCGTTGATGCAGAAGGAGCTGGAGTTCAACAAAATCGGCATGATCGAAACCAGCGCGGTACTGGCGGGCTTCACTTTTACGGTGGTTAGCGCCCATTTCTGGCCGCTGGCGATGACCGCGATCCTCGGTTATCTGGTCAATAGTGCGGTAAGAACGCTGCTGTTTGGCTACTTTGGTCGCAAAATTTATCGCCCCGGTCTGCATTTCTCGCTGGCGTCGGTGGCACCGAACTTACGCTTTGGTGCCTGGCTGACGGCGGACAGCATCATCAACTATCTCAATACCAACCTTTCAACGCTGGTGCTGGCGCGTATTCTCGGCGCGAGCGTGGCAGGGGGGTACAACCTGGCGTACAACGTGGCCGTTGTGCCACCGATGAAGCTGAACCCAATCATCACCCGCGTGTTGTTTCCGGCATTCGCCAAAATTCAGGACGATACCGAAAAGCTGCGTGTTAACTTCTACAAGCTGCTGTCGGTAGTGGGGATTATCAACTTTCCGGCGCTGCTCGGGCTGATGGTGGTGTCGAATAACTTTGTACCGCTGGTCTTTGGTGAGAAGTGGAACAGCATTATTCCGGTGCTGCAATTGCTGTGTGTGGTGGGGCTACTGCGCTCCGTGGGTAACCCGATTGGTTCGCTGCTGATGGCGAAAGCGCGGGTCGATATCAGCTTTAAATTCAACGTATTCAAAACATTTCTGTTTATTCCGGCGATTGTTATTGGTGGGCAGATGGCGGGCGCAATCGGCGTCACGCTCGGTTTCCTGCTGGTGCAGATTATCAACACCATTCTGAGTTACTTCGTGATGATTAAACCGGTTCTTGGTTCCAGTTATCGCCAGTACATCCTGAGTTTTTGGCTGCCGTTTTATCTCTCGTTGCCGACGCTGGTGGTCAGTTATGCGCTGGGCATTGTGCTGAAAGGGCAACTGGCGCTGGGGATGCTGCTGGCGGTGCAAATAGCCGCGGGCGTGCTGGCGTTTGTGGTGATGATTGTGCTGTCGCGCCATCCGCTGGTGGTGGAAGTGAAGCGTCAGTTTTGTCGCAGCGAAAAAATGAAAATGCTTTTACGGGCGGGGTGAGTTGCTGTTTTCGGTTCCGACAACGGTTGCCGGATGCGGCGTAAAACGCCTTATCCATCCTACGGTTCTGTGCTCGGGACCTGTAGGCCTGATAAGACGCGTCAGCGTCGCATCAGGCACTGAATGCCGGATGCGGCGTGAACGCCTTATCCGGCCTACGGTTCTGTGCTCGGGTCTTGTAGGCCTGATAAGACGCGTCAGCGTCGCATCAGGCAAAAAGCGGCAACGAACAAAACAAACGCAGCCTCACCTGGCATCAAATTTATGAGGAAAAAATGAAATTACTTATTCTGGGCAACCACACTTGCGGCAATCGTGGCGACAGCGCCATCCTGCGCGGCTTACTTGATGCCATCAACATCCTCAATCCACACGCCGAAGTGGACGTGATGAGCCGCTATCCGGTCAGTTCTTCCTGGCTGCTCAACCGCCCGGTAATGGGCGATCCGCTGTTCCTGCAAATGAAACAACACAACAGCGCGGCGGGCGTTGTCGGGCGCGTTAAAAAAGTCCTCCGTCGCCGCTACCAGCATCAGGTATTGCTCTCACGCGTCACCGACACTGGCAAGCTGCGTAATATCGCCATCGCCCAGGGATTCACCGACTTCGTGCGCCTGCTGTCAGGTTACGACGCCATTATTCAGGTCGGAGGATCGTTTTTTGTCGATCTCTACGGCGTGCCGCAGTTTGAACATGCGCTTTGCACGTTTATGGCGAAAAAGCCGCTGTTTATGATTGGTCACAGCGTCGGCCCCTTCCAGGATGAGCAATTTAACCAACTGGCGAACTACGTTTTTGATCACTGTGACGCGCTGATCCTGCGCGAATCGGTCAGCCTTGATCTGATGAAACGCAGCAATATCACCACCGCAAAAGTGGAACATGGCGTTGATACCGCGTGGCTGGTCGATCACCACACCGAAGATTTCACCGCCAGCTATGCCGTCCAACACTGGCTGGACGTTGCCGCACAACAGAAAACGGTGGCAATTACCTTGCGCGAACTGGCACCGTTCGACAAACGTCTCGGCACCACTCAACAAGCGTATGAAAAAGCCTTTGCCGGGGTGGTCAATCGCATTCTCGACGAAGGCTATCAGGTTATTGCGCTCTCCACCTGTACGGGCATCGACAGCTATAACAAAGACGACCGCATGGTGGCGCTCAATCTTCGCCAGCACATCAGCGATCCTGCCCGTTACCACGTAGTGATGGATGAACTTAACGATCTGGAAATGGGCAAAATTCTGGGGGCCTGTGAACTCACCGTCGGTACGCGCCTGCACTCCGCCATTATCTCAATGAACTTTGCCACTCCGGCGATTGCCATCAACTACGAACATAAATCCGCCGGGATTATGCAGCAGCTGGGACTGCCAGAGATGGCGATTGATATCCGTCATTTACTGGACGGCAGCCTGCAAGCGATGGTTGCGGATACCTTAGGCCAGCTTCCGGCGCTGAACGCACGACTTAGCGAAGCCGTCAGTCGTGAGCGTCAGACAGGAATGCAGATGGTGCAGTCCGTACTGGAACGCATTGGGGAGGCGAAATGAAGGTTGGCTTCTTTTTACTGAAATTTCCGCTGTCGTCGGAAACCTTCGTCCTCAACCAAATTACCGCGTTTATTGATATGGGCTTTGAGGTGGAGATTGTCGCGCTGCAAAAAGGCGACACACAAAACACCCACGCGGCATGGACGAAATACAACCTTGCCGCCAGAACCCGATGGTTACAGGACGAACCTACGGGCAAAGTGGCGAAGCTGCGCCACCGCGCCAGTCAGACCTTGCGCGGCATTCATCGTAAAAATACCTGGCAGGCGCTCAACCTCAAACGCTATGGTGCCGAGTCGCGGAACCTGATTTTGTCTGCCATTTGCGGCCAGGTCGCAACACCGTTTCGCGCCGATGTGTTCATCGCTCATTTTGGCCCGGCGGGGGTAACCGCAGCAAAACTACGCGAACTGGGTGTCATTCGCGGCAAAATTGCCACTATTTTCCACGGCATTGATATTTCCAGTCGGGAAGTGCTCAACCATTACACTCCCGAATATCAGCAACTGTTTCGCCGTGGCGACCTGATGTTACCGATAAGCGATTTGTGGGCCGGAAGGCTGCAAAAAATGGGCTGCCCCAGAGAAAAAATCGCCGTATCGCGTATGGGCGTGGACATGACGCGCTTTAGCCCGCGTCCCGTGAAAGCGCCCGCAACGCCGCTGGAAATCATTTCCGTCGCACGCTTAACCGAGAAAAAAGGCCTGCATGTGGCGATCGAAGCCTGCCGTCAGTTGAAAGAGCAGGGCGTGGCATTTCGCTATCGCATTCTCGGCATTGGCCCGTGGGAACGACGCCTGCGCACCCTCATCGAACAATATCAACTCGAAGATGTGGTAGAGATGCCGGGCTTTAAACCGAGCCACGAAGTGAAAGCGATGCTCGACGACGCGGATGTCTTCCTGTTGCCATCGGTAACGGGCGCGGATGGCGATATGGAAGGCATTCCGGTAGCGCTGATGGAAGCGATGGCGGTCGGCATTCCGGTGGTTTCTACTCTGCATAGCGGAATACCGGAACTGGTGGAGGCTGACAAATCCGGCTGGCTGGTGCCTGAGAACGATGCTCGCGCACTGGCGCAACGACTGGCGGCGTTTAGCCAACTGGACACCGACGAACTGGCTCCGGTTATCAAACGTGCGCGCGAAAAAATCGAACATGATTTTAACCAGCAGGTGATCAATCGAGAACTCGCCAGCTTGCTGCAAGCTTTATAGAGGAGAACGTATGCCATTTAAAAAACTCTCCCGACGCACCTTCCTGACGGCAAGCTCGGCGCTTGCCTTCCTCCATACCCCTTTCGCCCGTGCACTTCCCGCCCGACAAAGCGTTAACATTAACGACTACAACCCACACGACTGGATCGCCTCATTTAAACAAGCCTTCAGCGAAGGGCAAACAGTCGTCGTGCCTGCCGGATTGGTTTGTGACAATATCAACACCGGCATCTTCATTCCTGCAGGTAAAACGTTACACATCCTTGGAAGCCTGCGCGGCAACGGCAGAGGGCGATTTGTCTTACAGGACGGCAGCCAGGTGACAGGGGAGAAGGGCGGCAGTATGCATAACATCACCCTGGATGTGCGTGGTTCTGACTGCACCATCAAAGGGCTGACGATGAGCGGCTTTGGCCCGGTGACGCAGATCTATATCGGCGGCAAAAACAAACGGGTCATGCGTAACCTGACCATCGATAACCTCACTGTCAGCCACGCTAATTACGCCATCTTACGCCAGGGATTTCATAACCAGATAATCGGTGCCAACATCACCAATTGTAAGTTCAGCGACTTACAGGGCGATGCCATTGAATGGAACGTGGCGATTAACGACCGCGATATTTTGATATCCGACCACATCATCGAGCGCATCAACTGTACCAACGGCAAAATCAACTGGGGCATCGGCATAGGCCTTGCGGGGAGTACTTATGATAATAACTACCCGGAAGAACAGGCAGTGAAAAACTTTGTCGTGGCAAATATCACGGGATCGGATTGTCGGCAGTTGATCCATGTTGAAAATGGTAAACATTTTGTTATTCGTAATATCAAAGCCCGCAATATCACGCCGGATTTCAGTAAGAAAGCAGGTATTGATAACGCGACAGTCGCTATTTACGGTTGTGACAATTTCGTGATTGATAATATTGAAATGACTAATAGCGCCGGGATGTTAATCGGTTATGGGGTAATTAAAGGCAAATATCTCTCGATACCGCAAAATTTCCGAGTGAATAATATTCAACTGGATAATACCCACCTTGCTTACAAATTGCGCGGTATCCAAATCTCTGCCGGGAATGCCGTCTCCTTTGTGGCACTGACTAACATTGAGATGAAGCGTGCGTCATTGGAGTTACACAACAAGCCGCAACATCTTTTTATGCGTAATATCAAGGTGATGCAGGAATCCTCAGTTGGACCCGCATTGAGCATGAACTTCGACATGCGCAAAGACGTTCGCGGCGTCTTTATGGCGAAAAAAGAAACACTGCTGTCTCTTGCAAATGTTCATGCGGTGAATGAAAGAGGGCAAAGCTCCGTCGATATCGACAGGATTAATCACCATATTGTTAATGTGGAAAAGATTAACTTTAGATTGCCGGAACGGAGAGAGTAGATTTGCGACCATTCATAAACTTACTGGATATAATGTTCTAAAAGATTATAATCCTCACACTAACTATTAAAGCTGGGGCTGGGCAGCATTGACTACTCAGGGAAGGTACTCATCTTTATCTTGTGTTTCTTACGTAACAACCAGACTAAAGTGATTTATGAACGATAACGTTTTGCTCATAGGAGCTTCCGGATTCGTAGGAACCCGACTACTTGAAACGGCAATTGCTTACTTTAATATCAAGAACTTGGACAAACAGCAGAGCCACTTTTATCCAGAAATCACACAGATTGGCGATGTTCGCGATCAAAAGGCACTCGACCAGGCGTTAGCCGGTTTTGACACTGTTGTACTACTGGCAGCGGAACACCGCGATGACGTAAGCCCTACTTCTCTCTATTATGATGTCAATGTTCAGGGTACCCGCAATGTGCTGGCGGCCATGGAAAAAAATGGCGTTAAAAATATCATCTTTACCAGTTCCGTTGCTGTTTATGGTTTGAACAAACACAACCCTGACGAAAACCATCCGCACGATCCTTTCAACCACTACGGCAAAAGTAAGTGGCAGGCAGAGGAAGTGCTGCGTGAATGGTATAACAAAGCACCAACAGAACGTTCATTAACCATCATTCGTCCTACCGTTATCTTCGGTGAACGAAACCGCGGTAACGTCTATAACTTGCTGAAACAGATCGCTGGCGGCAAGTTTATGATGGTGGGCGCAGGGACTAACTATAAGTCCATGGCTTATGTTGGAAACATTGTTGAGTTTATCAAGTACAAACTGAAGAATGTTGCCGCAGGTTATGAGGTTTATAACTACGTTGATAAGCCAGATCTGAACATGAACCAGTTGGTTGCTGAAGTTGAACAAAGCCTGAACAAAAAGATCCCTTCTATGCACTTGCCTTACCCACTAGGAATGCTGGGTGGATATTGCTTTGATATCCTGAGCAAAATTACGGGCAAAAAATACGCTGTCAGCTCTGTGCGCGTGAAAAAATTCTGCGCAACAACACAGTTTGACGCAACGAAAGTGCATTCTTCAGGTTTTGTGGCACCGTATACGCTGTCGCAAGGTCTGGATCGAACTCTGCAGTATGAATTCGTTCATGCCAAAAAAGACGACATAACGTTTGTTTCTGAGTAATGCAGACGAGTCAGAAAAAAAAGGACCAGGTTGGACTACGATTATTCGGAAAGAGGTACTGATTAAATTATCAGTATGTGGATTTCCGAGTAATCCGAGTAACCCAGATGCTGATGGTGTGTAGTGTTATCGTAAGGTTTAATCAAAGTTATGCGGAACTAAGCTATGGTATATAGCCATACCGTTTGGCTAACCTATGGCAATAATTTACGCACTATCAGCCACTTAGAGGTAGGAAAATAATGACGAATTTAAAAGCAGTTATACCGGTAGCGGGTCTTGGGATGCATATGTTGCCTGCCACTAAGGCGATACCCAAAGAGATGCTACCGATCGTCGACAAGCCAATGATTCAGTACATTGTTGACGAGATTGTGGCTGCAGGGATCAAAGAAATCCTCCTGGTAACTCATGCGTCCAAGAACGCGGTCGAAAACCACTTCGACACCTCTTATGAATTAGAATCTCTCCTTGAACAGCGCGTGAAGCGTCAACTACTGGCGGAAGTACAATCTATCTGTCCGCCGGGCGTGACCATTATGAACGTGCGTCAGGGTGAACCTTTAGGTTTAGGCCACTCCATTTTATGTGCGCGACCTGCCATTGGTGACAATCCATTTGTCGTGGTGCTGCCAGACGTTGTGATCGACGACGCCAGCGCCGACCCGCTACGCTACAACCTTGCTGCCATGATTGCGCGCTTCAATGAAACGGGACGCAGCCAGGTGCTGGCAAAACGTATGCCGGGTGAGCTCTCTGAATACTCAGTCATTCAGACAAAAGAACCACTGGATCGTGAAGGTAAAGTCAGCCGCATTGTTGAATTCATCGAAAAGCCGGATCAGCCGCAGACGCTGGACTCAGACATCATGGCCGTTGGTCGCTATGTGCTTTCTGCCGATATTTGGCCGGAACTTGAACGTACTCAGCCTGGTGCATGGGGACGTATTCAGCTGACTGATGCCATTGCCGAGCTGGCGAAAAAACAGTCCGTTGATGCCATGCTGATGACCGGCGACAGCTACGACTGCGGTAAAAAAATGGGTTATATGCAGGCGTTTGTGAAGTATGGACTACGCAACCTGAAAGAAGGGGCGAAGTTCCGTAAAGGGATTGAGAAGCTGTTAAGCGAATAAAAATTAATCATCCATATATGGTGGATTGAATAAAAATAGAACGGCAGTGAACATTCAAAAGCAGAGATGCTTACATTATAAGAATGTTCCTGTCTTTTATTTAAAGTATTTAATAACAATAAGTTACCGCAAGTATCGCTCGGACATAGATTTTCCTTGTATCTGACTTCGTTTGGTTAGACAATTGGAAAATAGTGAAAAGTATTAAATGCTTAGTACCTATGATTCATTTTCAGTGAGTTGGTAACTGTTAAGCCAAGGGCGGTAGCGTGTGTTTTTCTCTCAATCCTCATGGTAAAGGAGGTTTATATGGTGATTTTCGTAACAGGCGGTGCAGGATATATTGGATCCCATACCATACTTGAGTTACTTAATAATGGTCATGATGTCGTTTCGATAGATAATTTTGTCAATTCCTCTATAGAATCATTAAAAAGAGTAGAGCAAATAACTAATAAGAAAATTATTTCTTATCAAGGTGATATCCGTGATAAAAATCTACTTGATGAGATTTTTTCAAGACACCATATCGATGCTGTAATTCACTTTGCATCGTTAAAATCTGTAGGTGAGTCTAAGTTAAAGCCCTTAGAGTATTATTCTAATAATATTGGTGGAACTTTAGTATTACTTGAATGCATGAAGAGATATAACATTAATAAAATGATATTTAGCTCTTCTGCTACTGTTTATGGGAATAACAGTATCCCTCCCCATACGGAAGATAGACGAATTGGTGAAACTACAAACCCATATGGGACATCGAAATTTATAATAGAAATAATTTTGAGTGATTATTGTGATAGTGATAATAATAAATCAGTAATTGCACTGCGTTACTTTAATCCAATCGGAGCACATAAGTCCGGGATGATTGGTGAAAATCCTAACGGGATTCCTAATAATCTGGTTCCTTATATATCTAAAGTTGCACAAAATCAACTTCCTGTATTAAATATTTATGGCAACGATTATCCAACTAAAGATGGTACAGGAGTAAGAGACTATATACATGTCTGTGATTTGGCTAAAGGGCATGTTAAAGCATTAGAATATATGTTTTTAAATGATGTCAATTATGAAGCTTTTAATTTAGGCACTGGTCAAGGTTATTCTGTTTTAGAGATTGTAAAAATGTTTGAGATAGTCACTAAAAAGAGTATACCTGTTGCTATTTGTAATAGACGTGAGGGGGATGTTGCGGAGTCATGGGCGTCTGCTGATTTAGCACATAAAAAGCTTTCCTGGAAAGCGGAAAAAAAATTGAAAGAAATGATCGAAGATGTATGGCGTTGGCAAACAAACAATCCAAATGGATATAAAAAATAATTTTTGGAATTTTGATATATGAAAAATGTTGGTTTTATTGTTACAAAATCAGAAATTGGTGGTGCACAAACATGGGTAAATGAAATATCTAACCTTATTAAAGAGGAATGTAATATATTTCTTATTACATCTGAAGAAGGATGGCTCACACATAAAGATGTCTTTGCCGGAGTTTTTGTCATACCAGGTATTAAAAAATATTTTGACTTCCTTACATTGTTTAAATTGAGAAAAATTTTAAAAGAAAATAACATTTCAACGTTAATAGCAAGTTCTGCTAATGCCGGAGTTTATGCCAGGTTAGTTCGATTACTAGTCGACTTTAAATGTATTTATGTTTCGCATGGATGGTCTTGTTTATATAATGGTGGTCGCCTAAAATCAATTTTTTGCATTGTGGAAAAATACCTTTCTTTATTAACTGATGTTATATGGTGTGTTTCCAAAAGTGATGAAAAAAAGGCAATTGAGAATATTGGTATAAAAGAACCAAAGATAATCACAGTATCGAATTCAGTGCCTCAGATGCCGAGATGTAATAATAAACAACTCCAGTATAAGGTTCTGTTTGTTGGTAGGTTAACACACCCTAAGCGCCCCGAGTTGTTAGCGAATGTAATATCGAAAAAGCCCCAGTATAGCCTCCATATCGTAGGAGGGGGGGAAAGGTTAGAATCATTGAAGAAACAATTCAGTGAATGTGAAAATATTCATTTTTTGGGTGAGGTCAATAATTTTTATAACTATCATGAGTATGATTTATTTTCACTGATATCCGATAGTGAAGGTTTGCCTATGTCAGGCCTTGAGGCTCACACAGCTGCAATACCACTCCTGTTAAGTGATGTGGGCGGATGTTTTGAATTAATTGAGGGTAATGGGTTACTTGTGGAAAATACTGAAGACGACATTGGATATAAATTGGATAAAATATTCGATGACTATGAAAATTATCGGGAACAGGCAATTCGTGCCTCCGGGAAATTTGTTATCGAGAACTATGCTTCAGCATATAAAAGCATTATTTTAGGTTGAGTATTTTTAAGAACAGGAAATGTAAAATGGCTAAAGTCGCTCTCATTACTGGCATAACCGGACAAGACGGTTCTTACCTGGCAGAGTTTCTGCTGGAAAAAGGTTACGAGGTGCATGGTATTAAGCGTCGTGCATCGTCATTCAACACCGAGCGCGTGGATCACATTTATCAGGATCCGCACACCTGCAACCCGAAATTCCATCTGCATTATGGCGATCTGACAGATACCTCCAACCTGACGCGCATTTTGTGTGAAGTGCAGCCGGATGAAGTGTACAACCTGGGCGCAATGAGTCACGTTGCGGTTTCTTTTGAGTCACCGGAATATACCGCTGACGTCGATGCGATGGGTACGCTGCGCCTGCTGGAGGCGATCCGCTTCCTCGGTCTGGAAAAGAAAACCCGTTTTTATCAGGCTTCCACTTCTGAACTGTACGGTCTGGTGCAGGAAATTCCGCAGAAAGAAACCACGCCGTTCTACCCACGCTCTCCGTATGCGGTCGCCAAACTGTATGCCTACTGGATCACCGTTAACTACCGCGAATCCTACGGCATGTACGCCTGTAACGGTATTCTCTTCAACCATGAATCCCCGCGCCGCGGCGAAACCTTCGTTACCCGCAAAATCACCCGCGCAATCGCAAACATCGCCCAGGGGCTGGAATCGTGCCTGTACCTCGGCAATATGGATTCCCTGCGTGACTGGGGCCATGCCAAAGACTACGTAAAAATGCAGTGGATGATGCTGCAACAGGAACAGCCGGAAGATTTCGTCATCGCGACCGGCGTTCAGTACTCCGTGCGTCAGTTCGTGGAAATGGCGGCGGAGCGAGTCGGAATCAAACTGCGTTTTGAAGGCACAGGTGTAGATGAGAAGGGGATAGTGGTTTCTGTTAATGGTGAGGATGCTCCAGCAGTTAAACCTGGAGATGTAATCGTTAAGGTTGATCCGCGCTACTTCCGTCCGGCTGAAGTTGAAACGCTGCTCGGCGACCCGACCAAAGCGCACGAAAAACTGGGCTGGAAACCGGAAATCACCCTCAGAGAGATGGTGTCTGAAATGGTGGCTAATGACCTCGAAGCGGCGAAAAAACACTCTCTGCTGAAATCTCACGGCTACGACGTGGCGATCGCGCTGGAGTCATAAGCATGAGTAAACAACGCATTTTTATCGCTGGCCATCGCGGGATGGTCGGTTCCGCCATCAGGCGACAGCTCGAACAGCGCGGTGATGTGGAACTGGTATTACGCACCCGCGACGAGCTGAACCTGCTGGACAGCCGCGCCGTGCATGATTTCTTTGCCAGCGAACGTATTGACCAGGTCTATCTGGCGGCGGCGAAAGTGGGCGGCATTGTTGCCAATAACACCTATCCGGCGGATTTCATCTACCAGAACATGATGATTGAGAGCAACATCATTCACGCCGCGCATCAGAACGACGTGAACAAACTGCTGTTTCTCGGATCGTCCTGCATCTACCCGAAACTGGCAAAACAGCCGATGGCAGAAAGCGAGCTGTTGAAGGGCACGCTGGAGCCGACTAACGAGCCTTATGCTATTGCCAAAATCGCCGGGATCAAACTGTGCGAATCTTACAATCGCCAGTACGGACGCGATTACCGCTCAGTCATGCCGACCAACCTGTACGGGCCGCATGACAACTTCCACCCGAGTAACTCCCATGTGATACCTGCATTGCTGCGTCGCTTCCACGAGGCGACGGCACAGAATGCACCGGACGTGGTGGTGTGGGGCAGCGGTACACCGATGCGCGAATTTCTGCACGTCGATGATATGGCG